>NZ_JUOS01000173.1 GCF_001075875.1 Streptococcus oralis | reverse complement strand
CGTACTCAAGTACAGCCTGCGGCTAGTTTCCTAGTTTGCTCTTTGATTTTCATTGAGTATTATCTCAATCCTCTATGAAGACTTTTCTACAGTATTCTGTCAAATCTGATTTTTTTCCAAAAGACAAAGGAGGACTCGAATGGTCCTCCTTTGTCTTGGATAATTATCCCTTATTTATATGAATTATAGTGCAAAAGTAATCACACCTAAAACTGAACGGTTTAGATTTCTCACTTCTTGCATACTTTCTTCAAATTTCTTATAGCGAGTGACACCATATTCTTCTACGAAAAGGACATTCTCAAATGCTAAAAGATCTTTGACATTTTGCAAGTTAACAAACTGAACACCCTCAAGATTCAATTTGTATTCTGCTTGTAATTTATTCAAAATACGATTATCTGAACTTACAATTGCTAGTGGTTGACCTTGACACTTGTAACTCAATAGTTCAGAAAGATTTTCAAGAGTTGTAATAGTTGAAACAAAGTCTACTTGATAAGCAGAGAAATCGCCTGCACGATTAATAGTTGGGTTGAAGAGGTAAACTAGAACATTCGCCATGATCACTAGGATGACACAGAGAATACCAATAATCACTAAGCGCAAAATAAGATTTTTCAAGTTAAAGCCAAGAGCAACTTCTCCATTCGGAGTCAATTCTTTAGAGTTCACTGTTTCAAGTTTTTCAATCTTAACATCTGTATAGGTAGACTTGAACTTGTCAATCAATGAATCAAACTTGCTTTCAAAGAAATCATTTACTTCCTTACTTGGAGTTAAAATTTTAACAGTTACACCTGCATCATCAATCAATGGGTTAATCGTTAATTTTTTTGTCCAATAGTCACTTGCAGAATTCTTCAATGCTGTTTCTGTGGTATCTAAATCTTTAGCGATTTCCTTCATCTTATCAGAATCAACATCATTGAAAAGAAAGGCACCATTGAGATTACCATCAATTAGTTTTGCATAGAAGTCACTATAGCCACCAACCTGATGATTCAAAATTGTTTTTGATGATGTTTCTGGAGCAGTTATCTTATAGGTGATATAAGTAGAATAACTAGTAGAATCTTTGACTGTATTTTTATTTTTAACAGCTTTTAAAGTAAATGGTACAGCTATGAGAGCAAATAAGGCTAGTAAAGCTAGCAAATTTACTTTACGTTTTTTATAAAGATTTGCGAACAAATCAGCTACAGAATATTGTTCAAACATGTATTTCCCCTTTTTTGATTAAGTGATGATTTTCTTTTGTGAGCATTTTTGCCACGAAAATGATAATAAGAACAATTCCCCAGAATTGCATTGTAAAAAGATTAAAGAAACTTTCTGAGAAGCTACTTCTAGGCATAAAGAATAAATTATTTAAGATTAGCAAAGATAATGCAAATAAGATTGTTCTTGAGCGATAAGCTACTTGCAGCATGGCTATAAATAGCATACCAAGTAAGATACTTAGTAGAAATAGTCCCAACATACCATAATCAGTATACAATTCCATGATATAACTACTTCCAATACCATGGCCTCTTAAATATTCTTTGTTTAGAACGAGATAGGACAGATTGTGGGCATAACTATTACTATCGATCGCTAGTTCGATACTATTTGTCGTATGTTCAAATGGTTTGGCACCAAATATGATTCCGATACTACCTCTCGCAAAATAGTCAACAACCGGACCAAAAGTGAAATTTCGGAAGTCTCTATACGGAAGACTACTATTGTACAAGAATCCTCTCGCTAAAACTCCAAAACTAGTTCCTTGTTTATAAATGAAATCGAGTAATAAATCAAAAACTCCACTATGGGATACTTGAGCGTTATCACGAACATAGTTTAGTGCTCCCATCGCAAGCATGAGAACAGGTGTTCCAAGATAAATAGCCAATTTTTCTTTGAAACCAATCCATTTCCCTTTCTCCGTTTGTTCACGCATAAAGTAGTAAACAAAGGCGAAAATCAAACTCAGAATAAAGGGATTTCTGGTACCAATTACTAAGTGAATCAAGTTAGCCGCGATATAGGCAACTAAAACCATTGTCGCATGTGACTTTTTAGGTTTGGTTGCTAAGTAAACACACATGGCATAAACCGTGAAAGTCGATAAGATATAGGTAAAGTAGGGCAATTGACTTTCAAAATTTGCATAATAATTGTAATAAGAAGTTTGCAAACGGTATAGCAGGCGCTCAAATAGTCTAAGGAAATAAAATGGATAGGTGAGTAGAAATACACTCAATGACACAAAACGTAATTTTTTTATATAATTGACATTCACTGTTTTTTCCACTTTTACAGGAGCTTTGCTTTTTCGAACAAGATAATAATTCGCTATAAAACCTCCTATTGTCAGTCCTAAAATAGAAACAATGACAACTAGGAAAGCAAATCGATAGGCAATTGGTTGGTAGGTGTCTAGCGCTCCATCTCTAAAATAATCAATGGTGGGTCTGGATACCAAAAATATAAAAATTGTGATAAAGAATATAAAGTGAATCAAATAGTATTTGATATTATTCCAGCAAAGTAGCAGACTGCTAATTAAGAGCAAAAGCAAAGTTGTCAGAAGTCCTACGTTGTTACTGGTAAACAAATAAGTGATTCCGCTTATTATGGTTACGATATAGCTTAGAATCGTAACCGTTAGCAACATTCGTTTGCCATCAACCATCTCAGCCCTCCTTTTCTAATTAATTTTTTTCGATTGCTCAATATTTTTAAACAATAATATTCTATACAATCTTACATTTACAAATAAGGCTAAAGCACTAATACGTCTTCCTTTTCTAAAAATGGTATTTTTGAAAATAGCAAAGACATGTTTTTTCAAGTAGCCATAAATCCTTGGATAGTCTTTAAACTCTTTGAATTTATCATCTAGAAGCATTTTATCCAAGATAAAGAAATGTGCATATGCCAGTCTAAAGAAAGCTACTTCTGTTAAGTTTGGATATTCCTTAACGACTTCAGTATAAAATTTTTGATAAATATCAATGTAAGCTAAGTCTTTTTCCGCATATGGTTTGGTAGTAATACTATCTCCTCGGTGGAAATAATAATAGTACGGTTTGGTATTCACAACATACTTTTTAGCTACTTTAATGAGATCAAAATGATAATAGGCATCTTCATAAATCAAACCTTTTGGAAAAGTTAACTGTGCTGCAATTTCCTTCTTGATGAGTTTGTTACAAATAGTACCAGGTATTTTCTCACCAATTAAATATTCTCTGAGGAATGTTTCAGTATCACATACAAAATAATCATCCTGGTTTTCAGTTTGCGGACTCTCACTATTGGCATAGACATTCATAACCCCACAGCTGGAAACATCCGCATCTTCATTGACTAATTGTTGGTATAAGCTAGCAATCATTTCAGGATGTATATAATCATCCGAATCTATAAAAATAACATAGTCTCCGTGGGCTTGCTTCAATCCATCATTTCGAGCTTGAGACAAGCCTTCATTTTCCTTGTGATAAACCAAAACTCGTTCATCTTGTTCAGCAATTTGTTCACACAAGCGACCACTTTCATCTGTCGCCCCATCATCAACGAGAATGATTTCGAGGTTTTGATAGGTTTGTTGCTGAATGGATGCTATTGATTTTTCAAGGTATTGCGCCACATTATAGACTGGAACAATGACACTAATTAATGCAGTTTCCATGCTACTCCTCTATTAGTTTTTCTACTTGTTCAATTTGTTTAGCAATCGTAAATTGCTGAATAAATTGACTGGCTTCATCGACATTAAAGCTTGATGCAACTGTCATGTAGTTCTCAATTGCTTGAGCTGCTTCTTGATTGCTTTCAATGATTTTACCAAATCGTCCTTCTTGAGATAATTCCTCTGCACCGCCTACTTCAGTAGATACAAAGGGAACTCCCAGACTCAAGGCTTCAACATAGACTCCAGGAAAACCTTCCTGTTTGGACATGGATAAAAGAACTTGCATCTTAGAAAGATACTGATACGGATTCTTTTGATAACCAAGGAAATGAACGTAATCCTCAAGTTGATACTCTTTGACTCGTTTTTTCAGCTCCTCTTCCATGTCACCAGCACCTATAAAGTAGAGGTGATATTTATTGCCTTGCTGGTGCAACAGTCGTATAACTTCTACTACTCGGTCAGAACCTTTATTTTCTTCAATACGTCCAATGGTACAGATGCTCTGAGGAGCTATCTCAATAGCCACCTTCTCTTTTGATTTTTCCAAAATGCTTGCAAAATCATAACCATTATAGACTGTTACTAATTTCTGTGAGTAATCTGGATAAACTTCTTTGATAGAATTGCTGGTTTTTTTTGAAATTCCTACTATCCTATCAGCATCATCCAATTGTCGTCTATGAGAATCACGCTTCGAACTATCTGTTAAAAATTCTTCAATACTTCCATGAATCCAAGAAATCTTCTTCACTTCTTTTCGTTTAGAAAATAAAAGAGGAGGATTCATAATGGTAAAGGAAACCTCTACATCATATTGATCTTTTACAAGTAAACGTCTGGTGAGTCTTGGGAAATAAATTCTCAATCTCCATAAAAGCGCTCTTAACCATCTTGGTTGACGGTAGTCTTGAAAAGCTTTTAAAATTCTCACATTTTCAGGCACAGGTTCGTATCCTTTATCAAAATGTTCCATTTCAAGGATATCAATATCATACTTTTCCGGATCCAAGTTTGAAACAATCGTAGAAAGGATTTTTTCTGCACCTCCGCCTAGAGAGAAGGACCACATAAAAAATAAAATTTTCTTCTTATCCACCATATTCTCCCTTATATTCAGTGTAACTCTTATCCATATCTGCTATAAGGGCATCGTGGTGAGGCACTTGCTTGTCAGCTGGTGGTGGTGTCATGTAGTCACCAAAAGCTGTGCTTAGATAGGCATCATAACCAACTGGAATAGGCATTTCTGTTCCTTCGAATGGCAGGAAAATGTTGTCTTCAAATGCTTGAATTGGATACTTCTTCTTCATGTAGCCTGGACCTGAGCATAATTCTGTGATGCCATCACTTTCTGATGGACCATACTTGGTCATTTCTTTCTCAGCCTTTTTCCAGATACGATAACGAAGGGCTTTAGGAGTTAATCCTAGCAAAATGGTACTACCCCACTTCATGAGAGCTCCGTGTTTTTCTGGAATGGTTTGTGCACAAAAGAGAGAATAAATCAAAGCCCAACGTACCTGTTTCTTACGTTCAGCTGGGTTTTTAGGGTAGTAATCCAAGGGAAGAACATCCAAGGCCAAGCCGTGTGGTAGATCCAAATCTTGTTGATAAGGCTTGATACAAGTCGTCTCCTTGTCTCGAATAGTGATAAAGAGGTTGCGGTCAACAAAGTCTCTATCACTTTTTGATAGGAAGTAACGCTCGTCCGCATAACGAGGCCATAGCTCTGCTAGTTTTTCATAATCCTTGCGGGGCATAAAGAAGTCTAAATCATCATCCCAAGGGATAAAACCTTTATTTCGTAGAGCTCCAATAGCTCCTCCACCACACAAATAACAGAGTAAATCGTGTTCTTTACAAAAGGCGACAAAATATTCAGCCATCTCTAGGCTACGAGCTTGAATTGCCTTTAAATCACTCATCTTATTATCTTCCTCTTCTATAGAATACATCATTCTATTATACCATAAAAATAGTTTATAAATCCATCTGACCATGTGAAAAATCAAAGTCCAAGATACCCATTTTCATAGGTGCCTCAAGCTCTGATTCATTTTACATTTTATCTAAATCCCATCTGGGTCAGTTTATTTTGATAAGCTTTTTGGTCCACTCGAAGGGATTGACCGCCGTATACGTCAAAGTCATCTACCCAGTCTCCAAGTTCTGGAACTGTCAATCTTTCAATACCATTCTGCGCACCTTCAAGGACTGATAAGCCATTGGTCAATAAGAAAGTATATGGAAGGTTTGTAGAGGTCATGGCGAATACTTTTCCTAGTGCTTCTGAACCAGTGAAAAGTTTTGTCGGATCTTTAATTTGTTGTAAAACAGCAGTCATGACTTGTTGCTGTCTACGAGTACGTCCATAGTCCCCTTCATCATCATCACGGAAACGTGCATAGTTGAGAAGAGTCGAACCATTCATCTGTTGTTTCCCAGCTCGAATGGTTTGAGTCGGTGACTCAGTTTCCGTTGCGTGCAAGTCATCTCCTACAGTCGCTTCTGTAACTGGGACCCCGTTTAGAGTTGAAAACTGAGCATCAATGGTCACACCATCAGGGAAAAGCGTATCAATGGCTGTCGCAAAGGCTTGAAAATCGACAAGGGCATAATATTTGATGTCTAGATCAAAATTATCCTTGAGGACCTTGCGGACCATTTCGGCTCCTTGTTTACCTTCTTGTTCCCCTAATTCGTAGGCTAAGTTTAATTTATGGTCAGTCTGTTTTTGACCATTGATGACTTGACTATATCCATCAATATAAACCAAGTTATCACGCATAAAGCTAACAAGCTTCAATTTTTTATCTTTGCCACTTACATTCAGAACCATAATGGAATCTGTCCGTGTTTCTGCACTATTCTGTCCGATACGTCCATCCGTACCCAAAATAAGAATATTAACCCCATCACGCGTATCTTGTCCATTGAAGACTTCAACCTGAGCAGCTTTGGCATCTTTGGACCCATTTGAGCTATTAGGATTCGCCGATTGGAATCCCTTTAAGAACATGACGATCATTCCAACTGCTACACAAAGGAATAACATCCCTAACCAAGCAAATAAGCGTTTAAAACGAAAACCTCTTTTTTTCTTTTGCTTCTTAGCTTTTGGAACCTTCGTTTCCAGTTGAGCCCCACCACTACGGCGGCTAGAGCGACTACGATTAGCATAGGTTGGCAGGTCGATACCAGAGTCTGAAAGAAGTTGTTCCTTGGCTTCTGGATTGAAAACTTCCGCTGAACCTTTTTGACCTTCTAACTTAGCATGTAAAAAGTCAAATTCTCTCTTTTCTTTTTCATTCAAATAATGAATATTTTTCAAAAGATAGTCATATCTCAGTTTTTCATGGTGTGTCAAAGGATTCTCTCTAGTCATTCCTTCTCCTTTCCTTTATCCTGTATGGTATAGATAGGATAAGCACCTAGTACTTTATACTGGATTCCAATCGTTTCTAATTCTTTTTGAGCAAAGTGGACCAGTTCTTTATCAGTATAAGCGACATCAATAATAAAAAAGTATTCGCCCAAGGCTGTTTTTAGGGGACGACTCTCAATTTTAGTCAAGTCAATCCCACGCCATGCAAAGGTCGAGAGTGCTTTGTATAATGCGCCTGGAAGATTATCTGGCAAGGTCAAAGCTAGACTCATCTTTTCAGAACCTGGACTCAAGGGGATTTGTGGTAATTTAGGTCCCAAAACCCAAAAACGAGTAAAATTGGCTTCCATTTCTTGAATATCTTGAGCGACCAGCTTTAAACCATATTCCTCTGCAGAACTTCTTGGGGCAATCGCCGCAAATGGTTGATCAGGATGCTCAGAAACATAGCGCGCAGCGTAGGCTGTACTGGCAGTGACTTCTAGTTGCGCATCTGGATAATGCTCGTCAATAAATTTCTTCCCTTGTGCCAATGCTTGTGGGTGAGAAAAGATTTTCTCTATTTTATACTGTCCTAGTACTGCCATCAATTGTTGGTGGATAGGCTGAACAATCTCTGCCACAGCTTGAATGCGAGCTTGATGGAAAAGATAGTCCAGTGTCTCATGAACACTACCTTCAATGGAATTTTCAACTGGCACTACTGAATAGTCTACCAATCCCTGTTCATAGGCCTTCATAACGTCTGTAATATTTGAAAATGGCTCCAGTTCCTCATGAGGAAAAGCCGTCTGCACAACATGGTGCGAAAAAGATCCTTTGGGACCTAGATAGGCAATTTTCATGTCAATTCCTCTATAATTTCCTCTGGGCTTAGCTTGGACACATCGATAACTTTACTAGCCACTTCCTCATACCAAGCCTGTCTTTCATTAAAAATCCCTGCCAAATCTTCCTTACTATTTTTTAGAAATAGCGGGCGTTTATTTTCCTTATCATCTGAAATTCGCTGGTAAAGGGTCTCAAAATCTGCTTTAAGATAGATGTTGTCTGGATTTTGCTTGAGTAAGGCACGATTTCGAGGAGAAATAACGATTCCTCCTCCTGTGGAGATAACTTGATCTGTCTTTAACAGGTCAGCTAGGACTTCTTCTTCTACCTGACGGAAGGCTGCTTCTCCTTTTTCTTCAAAGAAACGAGCAATCGGCATCCCCAGTCGGTCTTCAAGCAAGGCATCCATGTCTACAAAGTCAGGATCTAATCCTCTAGCAATAGTAGATTTTCCTGCCCCCATAAATCCAAGTAAAACCTTAGCCATGAATCAAAGTCTCCAAATCATTAAAGAAGCTTGGGTAGCTAGTATTAATAGCTTCTGCACGATCCAATTCAACTTCTCCATCTGCCACTAAAAGCGCTGCAATGGCTGTCATCATACCGATACGGTGGTCTCCAAAGGTGTTGACTCTGGCTCCATGGAGGGCAGATTTCCCTTTGATAATCATGCCATCTGCTGTAGGAGTAATAGCTGCTCCCATGCTATTTAAAGCATCTGCAACAACTTGAATACGGTCAGTTTCTTTAACCTTGAGTTCTTCTGCATCTTTGATGACCGTTTGCCCTTGAGCTTGGGTAGCTAGGAGAGCAATAATTGGTAATTCATCAATTAAACGTGGAATCAAAGCTCCACCAATTTCTGTTCCCTTCAAATCTGAAGTTTCAACAGTCAAGGTTGCAGACTTAGCAATTGGATCAATATCAGTAATCTCTAATTTGCCACCCATAGCACGGATAACATCAATAATCCCTGTACGAGTTTCATTAATACCGACATTCTTAAGTACCACACGAGAATTAGGAACAATCAAACCTGCCACCAACCAAAAGGCTGCACTAGAAATATCTCCAGGTACGACAACCGTTTGTCCATTTAGTTTCTGTGGTCCCTGAACTGTGATTTTCTTACCATCGACACTCAAGTCTCCACCAAATTGACGCAACATATCTTCTGTATGATTACGAGTGCACTCCTTCTCAATGATGACAGACTGACCCTGAGCCTGCAAAGCTGCAAAAATCAAGGCTGACTTGACTTGAGCAGAGGCAATTGGCAATTCATAATGAATAGGTGTTAAATTTTTCGTTCCTTTTAAGTGCAAAGGTGGCAAGTCTCGCTCTGTCTGACCAGAAATGCTAACTCCCATTTTTTTCAAAGGAAGGGTCACACGGTCCATAGGACGTTTGGAAAGACTGTCATCTCCAAACATCTCCACTTCAAAATCTGCACCAGCAAGGACGCCTGAAATCAAACGAATAGAGGTCCCAGAATTTCCCATATCGAGAGCGTTCTTAGGGGCTTTCAATCCATCCATGCCAACACCTTGTATGGTAACGACACCGTCTTTGTCCTCTATCTCAACGCCTAGGTCACGAAATACTTGCATGGTTGATAGGACATCTTCACCACGTAAAATATCATAAACCTTAGTCTCACCTTCAGCCAAACTCCCAAAAATGATAGAGCGATGACTGATAGACTTATCTCCTGGCACTCGAATACTACCATTCAAATGGTTAATGTTTGTTTTTAACTTCATGCTAGACCTCATACTGACAATACTTTTTCTTATTTTATCATAAAAAGTCAGAAATTTCTTAAAAATTCCTGACTTTATGAGGTAAATCCTTATTTTAAAAGTTCTGAAATTGGTTCAAATACAATTTTTTCAATATCAGAAAGGTAGATAGAAAGTTGTTGCTGTTTGGCAAAGAATTCTGACAAGAGAGAGTTGCCTTGAATCTGTTTACCAAAGCCTTCCATTTTTTCTTGGAAAGAAGCGTCTGGCATTTGTCCAGTTTGTGCCATCACTTGGATTTCATGCTGAAAAGCAATATAATCTGCAAAAATCTTGCTAGCTTCTGCATCGGTTTGGATAGCATCTCTAGCTTCCTTAACCGCCTTGTATTCTGGCAATTCGCGTAGTCCACGACTAAGTTCGTTTGCACTATCATAAATATTTGACATAATTGTCCTCCTTATTTAATAACGACTGTATAATTCGTATTTTCTGTAATGACTTGCTCAGCACGTTTTAAATCCTGAGCATTCTTAAAGGAAATCTGCAGAATCCCGTGAATATCTTCACGATTTTCCTCATTGATATGGATATTGACCAAGGAAGTTCCTCGTAGTAATTCCAAGATGCGCAAGATAACATCTTCCTCATCGGGAACGTCTACATAGAGGTCATAAGAACTATCAACACCACCACGTTTATGGATTTCCATAGCTTGGCGTTGCTCACGCGCTTGGTTGAAAAAATTCCAGATTTGGTTTTCATCACCCTTACTGATAGCTTGTCCAATCTCTTCCAAACGGCCTTTGAAGTCCTCGATGCGTTCAATAATGGTCTCCCGATTGGATAAGAGGATAGAAGTCCACATACCTGGCTCACTTTCGGCAATCCGAGTCATATCTCGAAAACCACCTGCTGCAAATCGTCGTGCCATCTCATGCTCTTCAGCATAGTTGGCAGTTTGTTCCATCAAACCTGATGCCAAGATATGAGGAAAATGACTAATCTGAGAAGTCACTCGGTCATGTTCCTCAGCATCGATTTCGATGAAACGAGCATGGAGTCCTGAAAGTAGGTCTTTCATTTCTTCAAGCGTATCTGGAGTCGTTAGGCTCGAAGGTGTAAAGATATAGTAGGCATTTTCAAAAAGATTAACATCGGCAGAAGCCGCTCCTGTCTTATGACTCCCTGCCATAGGATGAGCTCCAACAAAGCGAACAGACTTATCAGCAAAACACTTCTCAGCTGTAGCCACGATAGCTGACTTGGTCGATCCAGCATCGGAAATAATGACACCTTCTTTCAAGTCCAAGTTGGCCAATTCCTTAATAAAGGCAATGGTTTGCTTGATTGGCAGTGTAAGAATGATGACGTCTGCAAGTGGAGCAAAACTGGCAAAAGCATCCGTCGCACGATCAATCATTCCTCTATCCAAGGCAATCTCTCTGGACGCTTGACTACGATTGTATCCTAAAATTTCATAATCAGGATGATCCCGCTTGATTCCGAGTGCCATGGAAGCACCAATCAAACCTAGTCCTGCGATATAGATGGTTTTTGCCATAAGAACTCCTTAATAATTCTTTGTATACTCCCGATGTTTCGCAACAGCTTCTTTTAATTCTTCCAGATTATCAGAGGAGAATTTCTCTAGAATTTCCTGAGCCAAGACTGTTGCTACGACTGCTTCCATAACGACACCTGCTGCTGGAAGTGCGGTAGGATCACTTCTCTCTACCGTTGCTTTATAAGGCTCATGAGTTTCAATATCGACACTCATCAACGGCTTGTAGAGAGTCGGAATTGGCTTCATAACTCCACGAACGATAATGGGCTGACCATTGGTCATACCACCTTCGAAACCTCCAAGGTTATTAGTCCGACGAGTATAGCCATCCTCTGATGACCAGATGATTTCATCCATGACTTGGCTACCCTTAAGATGGCCTGCTTTAAAACCAAGACCAAACTCCACACCCTTAAAGGCATTGATAGAAACAACAGCTTGAGCTAGTCTTGCATCTAGTTTACGATCCCATTGGACATAAGAACCAAGACCAACCGGAACACCTCCGACAACTGTTTCTACAACACCTCCGATGGTATCCCCATCTCTCTTGACTTGGTCAATATAATCCTTGATCTCCTGCTCACGTTCTTGGTTAACGATAGAAACTTCAGACTGGGCTGCCAGTTTCTTAATCTCTGCGACTGTTAAGTTATCTGGAACATCGATTTCCTTACCACCAAAGACAACAACATGGTTAGCAATTTCGATATCAAGCTCAGCTAATAAACGCTTAGCAACTGCTCCAACTGCAACCCGCATAGTTGTTTCACGGGCAGATGAACGTTCCAAAGAATTTCGCAAATCATCAAAACGGTATTTGATGCCCCCAACCAAGTCAGCGTGACCTGGACGAGGATGTGTGATTTTTCGTTTACTTTTGAGTTTGTCCTCAATATCCTCGGCAGACATGATATCTAGCCATTTTTGATGATCCTTGTTAATGACATCCATGGTGATAGGAGCCCCTGTCGTCTTTCCGTGACGAACTCCAGAAGTAAAGACAACCTGATCGCTCTCGATTTTCATACGTCCACCACGACCGTAACCGCCTTGGCGACGTTTGAGATCCTCATTGATATCTTCTGCAGTCAAAGGCAGTCCTGCAGGAATTCCTTCAATAATTGCTGTCAGACGAGGACCATGTGATTCTCCTGCTGTTAAATATCTCATACATTCTCCTTATTTTATCAAGTATTCTTTCATTTCTTCAAGGGAAACTGGGTGAATGGTCGCTGAACCAAGTTCTGGTACCAAAACTAACTTCATGGTATTTCCACGCGCTTTTTTGTCATGAGTCAAAGCCTGATAGAGCTTGTCAAGGTCCCAGTTTTCATAATCAACAGGAAGACCAAATTTCTGACACATCTCTCGGATAGACTGGGTTATTCCAGCTGGCATGAGGCCTTTTTCTTCTGCTACCTTAGAGACCTGAACCATTCCCATAGCTACTGCCTCACCGTGCATGACTTTTCCGTAACCAGCAGTTGCTTCGATGGCATGGCCAATTGTGTGACCAAAGTTGAGATATAAACGAATGCCATTATCCAACTCATCCTCAACCACCATCTTGCGCTTGACCTGGCAAGAATGCTCAATCAAACTCTCGGAATGTTCCAAAATGCTTTCCACAGAACCATCCATTTTAGATAATAAGTCCCAAAGCTCAGGATCTTCGATGAGGCCATACTTGATGACTTCACCCATTCCTTCAATCAACTCTCTCTTACCCAAGGTCTCAAGAACAGTTGGGTCAATCAAAACACCATCCGGCTGGGCAAAAGTTCCTACCATATTCTTAGCAAAAGGAGTATTCACTCCTGTCTTACCACCGATTGAAGAATCCACCTGGGCTGTCAAACTAGTTGGAATTTGAACGAAATGAACTCCTCGCATGTAGGTTGAAGCCACAAAACCAGCCAAATCGCCAACTACACCACCGCCGAGGGCTACGATTCCATCACTACGAGTCATATCCTGTTTGACTAAAAATTCATAGACTTTTTGAACTGTAGTCAGATTTTTTCGTTCTTCGCCCTCTAAAAAGTCAAAAACTCCCACTTGAAAGCCAGCATCCTCCAAACTCAATTTAACCTTTTCTGCATAGAGTGAAGCCACACGGTTATCCGTTATGATAACAATTTTTTGTGGTTGCCAAAGTTCGCGCAACCATTTTCCTGCTTGAGACAGGCATCCTTTTTCAATCTGAATATCATAAGGATGGTGGGGAAGGTCTATTTTGATTTTCATAGCAGTTCTCCTTTTTTCATTTTTGATACTTTTGTTTTAGTAATTCCCAGATTTGATCTGTTGGCATTTCCTTGCCTGTCCATAACTGAAAAGCTTCCGCCGCTTGGTAAAGCAACATGCCTAGGCCATTGATAGCTTGATTGCCCTGGTTTCTTGCCCACTTTAGAAATGGTGTTTCAAAGGGTTGATAAATCACATCTGCTACCAAGAGCCTCTCTGGTAAAACGATACTTATTGGGATTGGCTGAGATGCTCCATCCATCCCCACACTGGTCGCATTGACCAAGAGTTCAGCTTTTCGAATGTTCTCTTGGAGCTCTTGAGCATCCTCTAAGGCAAACAAATCTACTCTAAAACCTGTTTCATACTGTAGCTTTTCTAAGTAAGGTTTTGTTTTTTCCATTGAAGCCGAGCGTACAAAGACAGAAACTTGACTGACTCCATCCAAGATTGCCTGTGCCAAAATTGCCTTGGCTGCGCCACCTGCTCCTAACAAGACCATTCTTTTCCCTGATATTTTAAAAGAAGGCAAGCTCTTAAAGAATCCCTTGCCATCTGTGTTATATCCAATTAAAGTTCCCTCTCGATTCACCACTGTATTGACAGCACCAATCAAACGAGCTTCTTCACTCAATTGATCCAAATAAGGAATCACCTGTTCCTTGTAGGGCATAGAAAGATTGATTCCAAACATCTGGTAACGACGAATGTTGGCAGCTGTTTCTGCCAAGTCAGTTCCTTCTACCTCCCAAGCAAGATAAACCCCATTGGTATTGGTTGCCTCAAAAGCTTGATTGTGAATGAAGGGTGAAATGGAGTGTTTGATAGGATTGGCGACTACAGCTGCTAAACGTGTGTAGCCATCAATCTTCATTTAGTATCTCCCTAATTTTTTTCATGCTAGATAGAGAAATCTGTCCTGGAGCACTGGCTTCGTCCAGACTTGCAAAAGACCAGCTAGAACCCGTCACATCTGAAGTGATACGAGAAACCTTACCCATTTTCCCCATAGAAATCGTCACATATTCTTGTTCTGGGTTCAGTGTTTTAAAGCCACGCGTAAAGTTCATAAGGTCCAATACATCTTGTTCTGTATGAGCCATAACCGATACTTTAACCACTTTTGGCGTTAGACTGGTTAGCTCGGATAAGATTTCCATCATATTCTCTGGAGTTTCTTGGAAATTATGATAACTCAAAACTAGATTTGGAAAATCAAGCATTTCTTCGAAAACATCCTTGTGAGAAAAATACTCAAAATCGATATATTCAGGTTGATAGAGTTGAGCTACATCTTTGATAATTTGTACATACTCCGCCGAATCCAAATCGATCTCGCCTCCCTCAGCACGAGTTCGCAGGGTAAAGAGGAGTTCGCGGCCTGCAAATTTTTCAAAAATAGCTGGAGCTACCTGTAAAATGACTTCCTTTGGTAGGAAGTCGGCACGCCACTCAATGATATCAGCATCGATATACCGCATGGCATCGATTCCTTGCGCCTCTTCTAAACTCTTTGGCATTACTGAAACGACTAATTTCATTTAGTTACCTTCATGCTAATCACCTTAAGGTAATTACTACTTTCATCTTTTTCATTGTAGACAAAGTCTGCTGGAAGTCCATATTTATTAAGAACCTGGTACTTTCTTCCTGCAAATCCTTTGTCGATTTGTTCTATAAATTTTTGACGGGAAACATTGGCAGCATTGGTGCTAGCAATGATCATACCTCCCGGATTTAAAATCTCTAAACTCTGGGAAATCAACTTGTGATAGTCCTTAGCTACAGAGAAAGTTTGCTTTTTATTACGGGCAAAGCTAGGTGGATCCAGAACGATCACATCATAAGACAAGCCCTTACGTTTAGCGTATTTAAAGTATTCAAAGACATCCATGACGATGAAACGATGACTGTCAAGACTGAGTCCATTGGCATGAAAATGAGCTTCTGACAGTTCTCTTGAACGTTTGGCTAGGTCTACAGAGGTTGTTTCACTAGCTCCCCCCATAGCTGCAGCAACTGAGAAAGCTGCTGTGTAGGAAAACATGTTTAGCAAGGACTTACCCATGGCTAAACCATCAACCAAGCTACCACGCACTTCATGTTGGTCCAAGAAGATGCCTGTCATAAGACCGTCGTTCATAAAGACTTGATAGAGGACACCATTCTCAAGAACTGTAAAATTTTCTGGTGCTTCTTGACCATAGATATGGGCAGACTCATAGTCTAGACCTTTAAAACGAATCTTTTCATAGGCACCTAAGACTTCAGGGAAAACCTGAGCAAAAGCTGCTAAGATCTGTTGGCGAAGCCCATAGATATAGGAGTTATACCATGAAAAAACAACATAATCTCCATAAAGATCCAAAGTCATTCCACCAAAACCATCGCCTTCTTGATTAAACAAACGAAAGGCAGTTGTCAACCCATCTTGATAGTAAGCAGAACGTTTTTGTTTGGCTTTTTCAAACAAACTTTCAAAGAATTTTTGGTTAAAAGAAAGCTTCTGGTTCGTTACAAACCAACCAATTCCCTTATTTTGACGAGATAAATAGGCCTTGCCCAAAAACTGCTTGTTTTGACTCAATAACTCGACTTCTTGATCAGTTTCAGATAGTTCTGGAAAATCAATTTCCTCCAAAAGTACTAGACCTTGGTTTAGTTTTTTTTCAACACGTCTACTGACGAATACTTTATTCATAAACACTATTATAACAAATTTTATAACAATTCACAAAATAGAAACTATTGATTCATCCATCATCTTGCC
This sequence comes from Streptococcus oralis, assembly GCF_001075875.1. Classification (GTDB taxonomy): domain Bacteria; phylum Bacillota; class Bacilli; order Lactobacillales; family Streptococcaceae; genus Streptococcus; species Streptococcus oralis_I. The sequence goes on along the minus strand of NZ_JUOS01000173.1, from coordinate 42,096 downwards.
CTATCTGAGAGAATTTTTCCTCCCATTAGTCCTACTATTTTTATTTTATATATTTCAACACTTCTAGTTGAAAAATAGACATAAAATTTAAAGAGTTTAATTTAAGCGCAAACGTTTGCGCAGAAACTGACTTTATGCTACAATAATTCTCATCACTGTAAGTAAGAGGATAAACTATGAAAAATCAAACCCTAATGCAATATTTTGAATGGTATCTCCCCCACGATGGAAAACACTGGATGCGCCTAGCTGACGACGCTGAACACCTAGCTAATTTAGGCATTAGTCACATTTGGATGCCACCTGCTTTTAAAGCAACAAATGAAAAAGATGTTGGTTACGGCGTCTATGACTTGTTTGACCTTGGAGAATTTAATCAGAAGGGTACTGTACGTACTAAGTATGGCTTTAAGGAAGACTATCTTCATGCCATCCAAACTTTAAAATCTCATGGGATTCAACCAATGGCTGATATCGTCTTAAATCATAAGGCAGCCGCTGACCATTTAGAATCTTTTCAAGTTATCGAAGTGGATCCAGAAGATCGAACTGTGGAACTAGGAGAACCTTTTACCATCAATGGCTGGACTGGTTTTTCTTTTGATGGACGACAAAATACCTACAATGACTTCCACTGGCACTGGTACCACTTTACTGGAACTGACTACGATGCTAAACGCCGTAAATCTGGAATCTATCTGATACAGGGAGACAACAAAGGCTGGGCTCATGAGGAATTAGTCGACAATGAGAATGGCAATTACGACTATCTCATGTATGCCGATCTAGATTTCAAACATCCTGAAGTGATAAAAAATATCTACGATTGGGCAGATTGGTTTATGGAAACGACTGGTGTAACTGGTTTCCGTTTGGATGCAGTCAAACACATTGACTCTTTCTTTATGCGCAATTTCATTCGCGATATCAAAGAAAAATATGGCCAAGATTTCTATGTCTTTGGAGAATTCTGGAATCCAGACAAGGAAGCAAATCTGGACTACCTTGAAAAAATTGAAGAACGCTTTGATCTTGTCGATGTTCGCCTTCACCAAAATCTCTTTGAAGCAAGCAAAGCTGGAGAAAACTATGATTTGACAACCATCTTTGAGGATAGTCTAGTACAACTCAATCCAGACCGAGCTGTAACCTTTGTCGATAACCATGATACTCAACGTGGCCAAGCACTTGAATCCACTGTTGAAGAATGGTTTAAACCAGCAGCCTATGCCCTCATTCTTTTGCGTGAGCAGGGGCTCCCATGTGTCTTTTATGGAGACTACTATGGTATTTCTGGTCAATATGCTCAGCAAGATTTCAAAGATGTTCTTGACCGTTTGCTAGCTATCCGAAAAGAGTTGGCTTATGGAGAGCAAACCGACTACTTTGATGACCCTAATTGTATCGGTTGGATTCGTTCAGGAGCTGACAATCAATCACCACTTGCCATCGTGATTTCTAATGCCAAAGCAAACTCCAAAATCATGTTCGTCGGTCAGGAATGGGCTGACCAAACCTTTGTTGATTTGCTAGGTAACCATCCTGACCAAGTAACCATCAATGCTGAAGGTTATGGAGATTTCCCAGTTACAGAATGCTCTCTTAGTGTATGGGGACTGGCTAACTAATCAATTAATACTCTTCGAAAATCTCTTCAAACCACGTCAGCTTCTCCTTGCCGTATATGTGTTACTGACTTCGTCAGTTCTATCCACAACCTCAAAACGGTGTTTTGAGCAACCTGCGGCTCCCTTCCTAGTTTGCTCTTTGATTTTCATTGAGTATAAAACACACAAAAAATGCCCACAAGCTAGATTTTCTTTCTAGCCTGTAGGCATTTTTTCTATTATCAATACTTAAAATTAGTCTTTCCAAAGATCCATAGCATTTTGAAAATCTGCAGAAACTTGAACATTTTGAGGATTAGTCGCTTCTCTCTCCTGACGCTTAGCCTCTACCTGGACTACACTCTTAATACCTTCATGACGCCAGTTTCTTAGGATAGCCTGGATGTACTTCCAATTTGGTTTTCCATTCAAAACAGCCTCACGTAGGGCTTCTTTAATCAGGTCCGCACTGGTCCCGTCTTCTTTCAAACTCTTTTCTAAATCTTCGATTTCAAAAGGACTTAAGAGACGACCTAGCTCTTGTTGGAAGGTTTCCACCAAGTCTTTCAAATCATTTTTAGCGGGTAGCGCTTGGCTAGGTTCTTGCTTTTCAAAAAGTTGGTCTAAGCGCTCTAAAGCTAAAGTCGCATCAAAAATCACTTCTATCTCACCATTGAGTTCAATGGTTCGGTATTGAAGTAAGCCTTTTTCTGTCAAGCGCGAAATAGCTTGATTGACTTCAAAGACTTGCTTGCCAATTTTCTCTGCGATTTGACTTGGGGACAATTCCCCTAAGGCTGTTGTATTTTGTAGGTAAAAGAATTGCCAAACTAAGAAATCATCGCTTGATGAGAAAAGTTGATTGTAGTTTAAGAACAGAGCACTTGGTAAGACCAAATTCCCTGATTTGAAAGCATCTAAATATGTCATAATTCCTCTTATAAATATCCAAAATGAGACACATCATCTTCTACACTCTTCCACTCAAAAGGCGTTTCTTGGTATACTGCATAATTTACCCAGTTACTGAAAAAGAGGGCTGCAGATGAACTCCACCTCATACAAGGAAGTTCATGAATGTCATCATTTTTGAAATAATTTTCTGGTATATGTGGATCTAAACCAGCATCTAGATCTCTAAAATATTCCTTTGCGAGCGTATCGCGATCATACTCTAAATGCCCAAAGCTATAGACTTCTCTCAAATCTCGACTCGCAAGGATAGAGACTCCTACCTCTTCTCCTGATGCTAAAATCTCTAGATTTGTTTTGTTTAGAATATCTTCTTTGTGGACTTCTGTATGGCGAGAATGAGGGGATACATATAAATCATCAAAACCTCTCAGTAGAAGATGACCTTCTTTCAAAACATCTTGAGAATAAATCCCAGAAAGCTTCTGGTCCATCTGGTATTTATCTACGCCATAGCGATAGTATAGACCCGCTTGTGCTCCCCAGCAAATATACAGGGTTGAAAAGACATGAGTCTTAGACCAATCGATAACCTTAGTAAATTCCTCCCAATAGTCCACTTCTTCAAAAGGGAGATGTTCAACTGGAGCACCTGTAATAATCAAGCCATCAAAATACTGGTCTTGAACTTCTGAGAAGGTCTTATAAAAAGTCTTCATATGCTCAGAACGAGTTGTTTTCGACTGATGACTTTCCATATATAAAAATTCAATATCTAACTGCAAAGGAGTATTGGCTAAATGGCGTAAAAGCTGAGTTTCTGTAACCATTTTCAGTGGCATCAAGTTTAAAATCAGAATTTTCAGTGGTCGAATATCCTGATGAGCCGCCCTCTGGTCATCCATGACGAAAATATTTTCCGTTCGTAAAATCTCAACTGCTGGTAATTTTTTATCAATTCGAATCGGCATAGAAATCTCCTTACTGTATCATATTGGACTCAAGTAAACATGGTATCGTCAACGGGGAAAAATGCTGACGTTTCTCTTTCCCTTTATTATACTGTATGAAGATATAGTTTTCAATTATAATTTTTCTCTAACTAGATATAGCTTATTTTTATATCAAATGAAGAGAAAACAGCCCTAGGGACTGTTTTTCATTAATAATGCATCAGCACTTTATAGTCGTAATCTCCGATAGCTTCACGACCTTTGAGTTCATCCAGTTCGATCAAGAAGGCACAACCTGCTACGATACCACCAAGTTTTTCAATCATTTCGATGGTTGCTTTCACAGTACCACCTGTTGCCAAAAGGTCATCTACGATCAGAACACGTTGACCTGGTTTGATAGCATCTGCGTGCATAGTCAAAGTATCAACTCCATATTCTTTTTCGTAGTCAGCTGAAATAACTTCGCGTGGTAATTTTCCTGGTTTACGCACAGGTGCAAAACCAATTCCCAACTCAAAAGCGACTGGACATCCAACGATAAATCCACGTGCTTCTGGTCCTACGATCATATCAATTTTTTTGTCAGTAGCATATTGAACAATTTCACGAACAGCATAACTGTAGGCATTTCCATCTGCCATCAATGGGCTGATATCACGGAATGTAATTCCTTCTTGTGGATAATTTTCAATACTTGCAATGTAATCTTTTAAGTTCATAGCATTTCTTTCTTTTTAAGTTTTTACTCCCTATTATACCATAAATCTTAGAAAAGAGAAATAGAAAGAAACCCTGGAAACTGAGCCCAAGGCTTCTAATCAGATCTATAACTATTGCTCGTTTAATGAAATCTTTCCTTCTTTTTGCTTTTAGATTTTTGATTGCGTTGACGATTTTGTTGGATTCGCCACTCTCGCTCAAAGTAGGACATGGTTTCAAATACTCTTCGCGGTAAACCGACGTCCAGCAAATAGATTGGGATTTTCAAAACATTTGATTGCTTTGCAGTCGAAAATCTACTTCGTAGACGATTCCATAAAGAGTTGGTTTTCAAAAGATCTTTATCATTAAAATGAACTTCAATAGTATAAAAATCCCTTGAACTTCTACCACCCTTGATTCTCATTAGAGAAAATGTTTCTACTTGCCCCCAGGAATAAAACTGCCAATCTTTTTTAGGATGTGGCTTATAGGAAAAACCTTGGGCCGTACATTTCAAATACTCTTTATCTGAAAAAAGAAGTCGCAAACGTTCATACAAAATCCATCCAACAATGATGATTAAGAATAAGACAAAGAGTCTTAATGCCACCAATCCCACAGGTGCCTCCTTGGGATAGGTCATCATAAAAGATAGGATCCAAAGAAGAAAAGCTAACTCAAGGAAGCAGAGAAGAATAGTCCAAATGATTTTCTTACTGCTCCATTTGATAATTTTTTCTTCCATTAAGCTAACTCACTTAAATATTCATAGCGTTCATATTTTTCAAGCAAGGCTTCATTCTTCTCATCTAACTCTTTTTGAAGAGTAGCTAACTTCCCAAAGTCCGAGCCATTGGCCTGCATTTCCTCTTCAATGACAGAGATACGATTTTCCAAGGCTTCGATGTCACTTTCAATACTTGCCCACTCTTGCTTTTCTTGGTAGGTCATGCGTTTCTTTTCTTCACGGACTTTGACGACTTTTTCCTTCTCAGCCTTTTGAACTTGACTTGTCGCTTCTGCTTCGAAGGCTTTTTCATCTAGGTAGTCGGTATAATGCCCAAAGAAAGGACGAATGCTACCATTCTCAAAAGCAAGAATCTTAGTCGCAACTTTATCAAGGAAATAGCGGTCGTGACTAACTGTTAAGACTGGACCTGCAAAACCTTGTAAGAAATTTTCTAGAACAGTTAAGGTTGCAATGTCTAGGTCATTAGTTGGCTCATCCAAGAGGAGCACATTGGGTTTTTCGAGGAGTAGTTTAAGGAGGTAAAGTCGTTTTTTCTCACCACCAGACAACTTCTCAATCAAAGTACCGTGTGTTGAACGCGGGAAGAGAAATTGTTCTAGTAACTCAGCGATAGAGGTCGTAGAGCCACCGCTAGTTTTAACCTCTTCTGCCACTTCCTGCAGATAATTGATAACCCGCTTACTCTCATCCAAGCCTTCGATTTGTTGAGAGAAATAGGCGATGCGAACCGTTTCGCCGATGATAACTTGTCCATCAGTTGGTTCAAGACTTCCTGCAATTAGGTTAAGAAGGGTTGACTTCCCAACACCATTGTCACCAACGATTCCGATACGGTCTTTGGCTTGAACCAAAAGGTTAAAATGTTGCAGAATCTGTTTGTCGTCATAGGCAAAGGAAACATCCTTAAACTCGATGACCTTTTTACCGATACGGCTAGTTTCAAAATTCATGCTTAAGTCTGTCTCAACACTATTATCTGAAACTTCCTTCTTCAAGTCATGGAAACGATTAATACGCGCCTGTTGCTTGGTTGCACGAGCTTGTGGTTGTCTTCTCATCCAGGCTAATTCCTGTTTATAGAGTTGTTCCTTTTTGTGAAGAAGAGCTGCGTCGCGCTCATCCTGTTCAGCCTTGAGACGAACATAGTCTTGGTAATTTCCTTGATATTCGGTCAAACCAGCTCGGTCTAACTCAAAGATTCGCGTTGAGAGCGCATCTAGGAAGTAACGGTCGTGGGTGATAAATAACACTGTTTTCTTGGAATTTTTCAAGAAGAGGGTTAGCCACTCAATGGTGGCAATATCCAAGTGGTTGGTAGGCTCATCAAGAAGCAGAAGATCATGGTTGCCCAGAAGGACTTGCGCCAACTGAACCCGTCTTCGCAAACCACCTGATAGGGCTCCAACGGGAGTTGATAAATCCTGAATACCCAACTTGCTGAGAACGGTCTTGACCTGACTCTCAATTTCCCAAGCTTGGAGGGAATCCATCTCTGACATAACCCTTTCCAAACGTGCCTGCTTATCCTCACTGTAGTTGAGCATGAGCAATTCATACTCACGGATCAACTGGATTTCTTTCAAATCACTCGATAGAACAGTATCCAAGACAGTCTTGTTATCATCAAAATCTGGGTCCTGAGTCAAATAGCCAATCTTGTAATCATTTTTTGCCGAAAAAGGGCTCACATCACCATCAAAACCAGAAACTCCTGAAAGTACATCTAAAAGGGTTGTTTTCCCAGTTCCATTGACGCCGATAAGACCGATTCTGTCCAAGTCATGAATGATAAAGGAAATATCCTTAAAGACAGTCTTGTCTCCAACGGATTTACTTAGTTTTTCAACAATAAAATCACTCATTTTTTCTCCCTCAAGTAGGCATGAATAGCTTCCAAGTTATTTTCCAAATCTCCATCCACAATAGCATACTCAATCTCTGCTAAAATTTCTCCCATTTCTGGTCCTGGTTGATAGCCATATTCTTTGATCAAAATCCCACCATTGATTTGAATTTCTTTCTTATCATGGATAGTTAGGCTGTGATAAGTCTCTGTGATGGCCTGTGGATTGACTTCTTTTCCTTGAGCCTGACGAAGATTTTCAGCCTGTAAAAGTAAATCTAGATCAAAGCGGTAACAATCGCGCTTGCTTAGTTCTCCTTCTTCACGAAGTTCTAAGATCGTAAGTAAATCTTGAACTTGCTTGGCAAATTGACGAGAAGTTTTCCAATGTTTCAAAAATTGTTGAGCATCTTCCACTTCTAAAACCCATAAGAGTGCAGCCCAGGCTTGCTCAGAAGATTCAAAGGTAAAATCAGCCTCTAAGTCAAACAAAGATTGGAGTTTGTCCTGACTACCAGCCATATCTGGAAGATAATCATAAGCTTTACTTGCAATCATAGAAGATAAACCTACTCGCCAATAGGGAGCCAGTAAAAGTTTATCAAATTCAACAAAAGTACGTTCCACAGAAATTTTCTCTAAGAGTGGCGTTAAGGTCTTCATAGCTTCAAAGGTTTCTTGCTCGAGTTCAAAACCAAGACTGGCTTGAAAACGAAATCCGCGCATAATGCGTAGCGCGTCTTCGTTGAAACGTTCACTAGCTACACCAACTGCTCGTAAAACTTGATTTTCTAGATCTTGTAAACCATCAAATAAATCAACGATTTCCCCTTCTTCATCCAAGGCAAAGGCATTGACTGTGAAATCTCGGCGTTTGAGGTCCTCTTCTAACGAACGAACAAAAGAAACTGAACTTGGTCTACGGTAGTCTACATAGACATCTTCAGTTCTAAAAGTGGTCACTTCGTACTCTTCATCTCCGTCTAAAACCAAGACGGTTCCATGCTCAATCCCGATATCAGCTGTACGAGGGAAAATCTGCTTGGTCTCTTCTGGATAAGATGACGTCGCAATATCCACATCATGAATGGGACGATTGAGTAGGGCATCCCTAACAGAGCCTCCAACAAAATAGGCTTCAAAGCCTGCTTCTTTAATTTTTTCTAATACTGGTAAAGCCTTCTGAAATTCAGAAGGCATTTGTGTTAATCTCATAATAAGTGTTCTAATCCATAGACAAGCTCATGACGCTTGACAACTTCTTTGATTCCCAAATTCACCCCTGTCATGAAGGAGCTACGATCATAGGAGTCATGACGTAGGGTCAATCCTTCTCCCTGATTTCCAAATATAACTTCCTGATGAGCTACCAAACCTGGTAAACGAACCGAATGGATTCGCATGCCATCAAAATTAGCTCCACGTGCACCTGCAATGAGTTCTTCCTCATCGCTAGCACCTTGTTGGATAGACTCACGAACCTCTGCCATCAATTCCGCTGTTTTGATAGCTGTTCCGCTAGGGGCATCTTTTTTCTTGTCATGGTGAAGCTCAATAATCTCTACATTTGGGAAGTATTTTGCAGCTTGTGCCGCAAATTGCATGAGCAAGACAGCACCCAAAGCAAAGTTAGGAGCAATCAAGCCACCCAAGTTTTTAGAACGAGAAAATTCTTTTAGTTCTTCAATCTCTTGACTAGTGAAACCTGTTGTTCCAACGACAGGTGCAAAGCCATTTTCAAGCGCAAAACGGGTATTCTCATAGGCAACAGCTGGTGTTGTAAAGTCCACCCATACATCTGCCTCAAAGCCTGCCAAGTCATTCTTATCATTGAATACTGGAATTCCCTGCCAGTCAGATGCAGACTCAAAAGGATCTAAAACTGCTACTAGTTCAAGTTCAGGATCAGACAAAACCATCTGACAAGCAGCTTGGCCCATTCTCCCCTTAAAACCAGCAATAATTACTCGAATACTCATCTCAATCTCTACTCCTGTTTAAGATACAAAGGACCTTAGCTGCCCATGAAAAATAGGGAATGGCGCTGACTTTCCACGAAAGGAAAGACAGGCATCTTTTTTCAAGAGGTAGGTAGTCCGTGTTCAGTTTCTAAGATACAAAGGACCTTAACTGTCCATGAAAAATAGTCTAGATTATGGGTGTATAGCCCAGAGCAATACTTCCTTCTCCCAGGTGAGTCCCAATAACACTACCGAAGGTTGCAATTGAAACATCTGTAGCCACTCCACCATCTATCAAAAGCTGGCGCAAATCTGCTGCTTTTTGAGGAGCATTCCCGTGAATGACAGTAATCTGGTAATTCCCATTAGCTGTTGATTCTTTAACAATTTCAACTAAGCGTTTTGTAGCCTTTTTCTCTGTACGAACCTTTTCATATACTTCTATCACACCTTGGTCATTGAAATATAGGATTGGCTTGATACTGAGGAGATTCCCCAAAATGGCTGCACCATTAGAGAGTCGGCCCCCCTTAACTAGATGGTCAAGATCATCCACCATGATAAAGGCTGAAGTTTTCTGGATTTGATTTTCCAACTGATCTAAAATGGTAGTAAACTCTTCGCCTTGCTCTGCCCATCTAAAGACACTTTCAACCATATAGCCTAGAGGAGCACTTGTAATACGAGTATCAGGAAAGGCAATGGTTAATCCTTCGAACTCATCCGTCATATACTGGATATTTTGGTGAAATCCTGAGATTCCAGAAGAAAGGAAGAGACCCAGAACATGAGTATATCCTTTTTCTTTCAATGATGACAAAATTTCATCCAACTTAGCAATACTTGGCTGACTTGTTTTAGGTAGCTCAGATGAACGAGCCATTTTTTCATAAAATTCTTGAGCGGTTAGATTTACACCTTCAACATACTCCTGTCCATCGATATTCACAGGAATGTCTAGCACAAATAAATCTTCTTTCCGCAAGGTTTCCGCTTGTAGAAAAGCAGATGAGTCTGTTATGACCGCTAATTTCATTTCTTAAAACTCCAAATTAATTCCCGGTAAATCAAGGGCAATTTCTGTTACTTCGTAAGTCAAACGATTAAGCATATCCAAACATGGACGAGCTAGTGTCTCAACTTCTTCTTGGTTGAAATCACTTGGTTGGTCGACAATACGACCTTCAACATGATTGACTTGAGAAATCGTTCCACTAATGACAAATCTATCAAAGACAATCATAAAGCTCAAAACAACTACCAAAGAAGTAACTTGATTATCTTGATCATGCTGAAGCAACTGGAAGTTTACATCAACCTTAGTTTCAGGTGCTCCATTTTCATTTTCCCATTCAAAGTTACGCGCATCAAAGTGATACTGGCTGACAAATTCTTGTTCACGTTTTAAATTCATTTTCATCTCCATTTGTACAATTACAATATAGTTGCCATTGTACCATATTTTTTTATTTTCTGCTAGATTTACTAAATACCAATCTCAGTTTTAACAACTTGGGCAATAGTATCTACATAGTAGTCAACTTCCTCAGTGGTTGGGGCTTCAGCCATGACACGCAAGAGTGGCTCCGTTCCACTTGGACGAACGAGGATGCGGCCATTCCCTGCCATTTCTTCTTCCATCTTCTCGATAATGGCTTTGATAGCAGGAACTTCCATTGCCTTTTCTTTCATGCTATTCTCAACTCGAATATTGACTAATTTTTGTGGGTAAATAGTCACTTCTGCTGCCAACTGAGACAAGCTCTTACCTGTTTCTTGCATGATCTTCGTCAATTGCACAGCTGATAACTGACCATCACCAGTTGTATTGTAGTCCATCAAGATAACGTGACCAGACTGCTCACCTCCAAGGTTATAGCCAGACTTTCTCATTTCTTCAACTACATAGCGGTCTCCAACAGCAGTGACTGCTTTATTGATTCCTTCACGGTCCAAGGCTTTATGGAAACCAAGGTTAGACATAACGGTTGTTACGATCGTGTTTTGAGCCAATTGACCTTTTTCAGAGAGGTATTTCCCAATGATGTACATAATCTTGTCACCATCAACGATTTCTCCATTTTCATCAACAGCAATCAAACGGTCGCTATCACCATCAAAGGCCAAACCGATAGCTGACCCGCTTTCTTTTACAAGTTCTTGCAAGGCTTCTGGATGAGTTGAACCAACGTTCAAGTTGATGTTAAGGCCATCTGGTGTTTCACCGATAACTGTTAATTGAGCACCTAGATCAGCAAAAATTTGACGAGCACTTGTTGCTGCTGCACCATTTGCTGTGTCCAAGGCAACCTTCATCCCTTCAAGAGGAGTTCCAGTTGAAACAAGGTAGCCTTCATACTTACGCAAGCCTTCTGGATAATCAACAACAGTACCTAAACCTTCAGCACTTGGACGTGGAAGAGTATCTTCACTGGCATCTAGCAAGGCTTCGATTTCTGCTTCCTTGTCATCGTCAAGTTTAAAGCCGTCACCACCAAAGAATTTAATTCCGTTATCAAGGGCTGGGTTGTGACTAGCTGAAATCATGACACCTGCGCTCGCACCTTCTGTTTTAACAAGATAAGCTACTGCTGGTGTTGCAAGAACGCCTAGTTTGTAAACGTGAATTCCGACTGAAAGGAGGCCAGCAATCAAAGCTGCTTCCAGCATTTGACCTGAGATACGAGTGTCACGTCCTACAAACACTTTCGGAGCTTCAGTCGTATGTTGACTAAGAACATAACCTCCAAAACGTCCCAATTTAAAAGCTAATTCTGGCGTAAGTTCTACGTTTGCTTCTCCACGGACTCCGTCCGTTCCAAAATATTTACCCATTTTTTTATCCTTTTCTATTGTTTTATTAATCTTTTTTTGAAGAGTCTGGCTTGGTTTCAGAACCAGTTGAAGACGAACTGCCCGAAGATGAGCTTGTCGTTGATGAGCTAGAACTACTTGCTGATCTAGCTTGTTTCGTTGTTATCTTCATGCTTGTTTCATACGGTGTAATCACCGTTGGTAAAACTGTTCCATTCTTATCAATAGCTTGTAGAGGAACTGAACCCGTATAATTTCCTGTAATTTTTTCACTAGTTGGTAAAACAGCCACAATCTTATCAATCTTAGACAAGGTATCAACATCACTAGTAACCGAAACGCGTTCATCTGAAACAGTCACACTATCGATAAGAATTCGTTCATCAACCTTACCAGAGTCAATCTGTGGAGTGACTGGTAAATTATCCCGTGTTGCTTTCTTCCCAATTTTAACGGTGATTTTCTGCGGTGTTGCTAGGGCTGTTAAACCACTTGGTAGATTCTCAATGGTCAAGGGAACTTCAACGGTTCCTTCTGTCGCCTGTGTTAAATCTGCAGTAACCTTAAATTTACGAGTGCTTTCTTGCATCTCACTAGCCAAGGTCACTCGATTGGATCCAGTTAAAAATACCGTTACTTCTGAACTAAAACCACTAATAAAATACTGCTCACTATCATACTGAATATCAATTGGTACATTTACGACCGTATTGGTATAGGTTTCTGTTCGAGCCGGTCTTGCATTATTATTATTTTGATAATTAATAGAGGTAGCGTAAATAAATAAAACGCAAGCAAAGAGGAGTGAGGAGATGATATATAAACTATTTTTTTTCATTCTTCCAGCCTCCTAATATACGCTCTGTTAAGCTTGGCTCTTGTGAATTTTCCGGAATCAGTATACGACGTAGCTCTTCCTCAAATTCTTCCATCGTTAAATCATGCTTAAAGACACCATTATAGGTAATGGAAATACCTCCAGTTTCCTCTGATACCACAAAAGTGAGAGCATCAGAAACCTCAGATAAACCAATGGCTGCACGGTGCCGCGTTCCAAACTCCTTAGAAATACCAGTGTCTTCAGTAAGTGGAAGATAAGCAGATGTTACAGCTATTCGTTCACCTTTTATAATGACTGCACCATCATGTAAAGGTGTGTTTGGAATGAAGATATTGATTAAGAGTTCTGCAGAAATCTTAGCATCTAAAGGAATCCCCGTGGAAATATATTCCTGCAAAGTTCTGACACGCTGAACTGATACAAGTGCTCCAATTTTTCGCGGGCTCATATATTCTACCGCTTTAACAAAGGCCTGAATCATCTGTTCTTCTGAACTCATTGGTGTACTTGAAAAGAAATCAGTCGCACGTCCTAATCGCTCTAAACCTGTCCGAATTTCTGGAGAGAAAATAACAACCGCTGCGATAACACCGTAAGTAATCAATTGATTGATCAACCAGGAAATAGTTGTTAAGCCTAGGGTATTTGCTGCTATCTGAGCTAAGATAAACACTAAAACACCTCGAACCAGGATCATAATCTTGGTTCCTGCAATTGATTTTGTAAATTGGTATAAGATATAGGCAACAATAAGAATATCAATCACATTTATCAGAATACTCCAAGGACTGGAAAATAAACTAGACCAGTATTGAAGATTAGATAATTGTTGAAAATTCATTCTAGGCCTCCTCTCCATAAAAAAGCTACTCTTCATTATATCATTTTATATGAAAATTTTCTTCCCCCTACTTCATTTTAAATTGGTAGAAAATATGATAGAATAAAATGATAGAAATGAATTAAGGAGAAACCATGTCTGAACTATATGATATTACCATTGTAGGAGGTGGACCTGTCGGTCTTTTCGCAGCCTTTTATGCTCACCTTCGTCAAGCCAAAGTACAAATCATCGATTCTCTTCCTCAACTAGGTGGTCAACCTGCCATCCTATATCCTGAAAAACAAATTCTCGATGTTCCAGGTTTTCCAAACCTCACAGGGGAAGAATTGACTAACCGCCTTTTGGAACAACTTGAAGGGTTTGAGACACCTGTTCACCTCAATGAAACTGTTCTTGAGATTGAAAAAGAGGATGATGTTTTTAAGATTACAACTAATAAGGGAAATCATACTTCTAAAACCGTTATTATTGCTATGGGTGGTGGTGCCTTTAAACCACGTCCACTCGAATTAGAAGGTGTTGAAGGCTATGACAATATCCACTACCACGTTTCTAATATTCAACAATACGCTGGTCAGAAGGTAACCATCCTGGGTGGTGGTGACTCAGCCGTTGACTGGGCTTTAGCTTTTGAAAAGATTGCTCCAACTACACTTGTTCACCGTCGCGATAACTTCCGTGCACTTGAGCATAGCGTCCAAGCCTTGCAAGAGTCTTCTGTGACTATCAAAACACCTTTTGTGCCAAGTCAGCTTCTTGGAGATGGAAAAACTTTAGACAAGCTTGAAATAACAAAAGTTAAATCCGATGAGACCGAAACTATTGAACTCGACCACCTCTTCGTCAACTATGGCTTCAAATCATCAGTTGGTAATCTTAAAAACTGGGGACTTGACCTTAACCGTCACAAGATTATCGTCAATAGTAAGCAGGAGTCAAGCCAAGCTGGAATTTACGCTATCGGTGACTGCTGCTACTACGAAGGTAAGATTGACTTGATTGCGACAGGTCTAGGTGAAGCACCAACTGCCGTTAATAATGCTATCAACTATATCGACCCCGAACAAAAAGTACAACCAAAACACTCTACAAGTCTATAAGAAAAGAACCACGAATCATACGATTCGTGGTTTTTACAATTCCTCTGCAATTTTGTTAATCTTTCTCAGGCGATGATTGACACCACTTTTGGTTAGGGAATTTGTCAGACTATCTGCCAATTGTTGAATAGAATAGTCTGGATGCTGGATACGCAGACGGGCAACTTCCTGCAAGTCTGCTGGAAGATTATCCAAGCCAATTCTATCTTTGATTTTACTGATATTGTTAATGGTTTTCATACTCGCTGAAACCGTACGAGCAATATTAGCCGTCTCTGCATTATTGGCACGATTGAGATCATTACGAGTTTCTCGGAGAATCTTGACACCTTCAAAAGTATCTCGCGCCTGCATGGCTCCCACCAAAATCAGAAAATCCATAATATCTTCTGCTCGCTGGAGATAGGTCACTGCACCTTTTTTTCGTTCAATCACCTTGGCATCTAACAAAAACTGCTGCAAAAGCGAAGCAATCCCTTGAGCATGATCTAGATAAACTGAACTAATTTCCAGCTGATACTTGCCTGACTCGGGATCACGAATGCTGCCATTCGCTAAAAAGGCTCCACAGAGATAGGCACGTCCTGCTTCTTCATCTCCTAAAATATCCGGATCAATCCCTGTCTCCAGGCCGAAGAAAGAATCAGCCAAACGTAAATCCGCTAAAAGTTCTTGGACTCGCTCATCAGTAAATACAGTATAGACGCGATTTTTACGAAGATTACTTCTCTGATGATGACGAATCTCCGACTTGATACCATAGAAGTGTAAGAAAGATTCATAGAGATGGCGGGCAAGCTTGGCACTCTCTGTAACAACGGACAAGGTCAAGCCAGAACTCGACAAACCTACGCTTCCAGACATTTTGATAATGGCTGATAACTCATAGCGACTCAGATGGTGCTGACCTAGGATTTCTTCTTTTACTGCTACTGTGAAACTCATTTTCTCACCTGTATGATGCGCATCAATTCATCAACGATTAAATCCCCATCGTGGAAGGCGCCACCATTTTCCAAACGAAGGAAATTAGATGAAATGACACGTGGAACTTGTTGACGCAAACCGTCGAAATCATGCTCAACCTGAACTAGATATTCATCAAAACGGTTGGTATCCATATAATCTCTAGGTACCTTTTCAATATTGACAAGCACAGTATCAATAAATGGTCTACCCAAATGACGTTGCAAGACTTCCACATGATCACTATCTGTAAAATGCTCAGTCTCACCACGTTGGGTCATGATATTGCAAACATAAGCCACCTCTGCTTTGGTTTCAAGAAGGGCTTTTCCAATCTCTTCAATGACGATATTCGGCAAAATAGAGGTAAAGAGTGAACCAGGCCCTAAGACAATCATATCACTCTCAAGAATGGTATTCACAACTCGACGACTTGCTTGTGGTTTTTCATCATCTAGGGTATTGGTGACGTAAACATGATCAATCATGCCTGGATGGTCTGCAATGTGACTTTCCCCAGCCACTTCTGAACCATCTTTAAAGACTGCGTGCAAGGTTAAGGGATGATCACTAGAGGGATAAATCTTACCTGTCGTATGGAAAAATTTACTCAGTAATTGCATGGCATTATAGGTTGAACCCTGCATTTCAGAAAGCCCTGCTATGAGAATATTCCCCAGAGGATGTCCAGCAAAAGCACCTGCATCCTCCGAAAAGCGGTATTGAAAAACCTTCTCATAAAACTTAGGCATATCAGACATGGCTACGAGGACATTGCGAAGATCCCCAGGAGGTGTCAATTGTTGGATATTTTTTCTAAGTTCTCCTGAAGAGCCTCCATCATCTGCTACTGTTACAATAGCAGCAATCTCAACATCTTTTTCCCGT
This sequence comes from Streptococcus oralis, assembly GCF_001075875.1. Lineage (GTDB taxonomy): Bacteria > Bacillota > Bacilli > Lactobacillales > Streptococcaceae > Streptococcus > Streptococcus oralis_I. The sequence continues at coordinate 25,911 of NZ_JUOS01000173.1, read as the reverse complement.
AAACTTTTCAGAATAACAGGAATACCAGTTCCCCCACCAATCACCGTAATTTTTGGTTTTCTCATGAACGGTTTACCGTTTCCTTTCTTCGATCTTTATCACGATGACTTTCGTTTACAGGCCACTTTTTAGCTAAATCATTGGCTAATCGTTTCGCAAAAGCAACACTTCGGTGTTGACCACCAGTACAACCAATCGCAATAGTTAAGACTGATTTGCCTTCTTTTTTATAGCCTGGTAGGATTGGTTCAATCAAGGCTAACAAATGACGGTAGAAATCTTCAGATTCCTCATGGTTCATGACATAGTCATAAACTGCCTGATCTTCACCTGTCTGATTGCGAAGTTCTGACAGATAGTAAGGGTTTGGTAAAAAGCGAACATCAAATACCAAATCGGCATCAATTGGAATGCCGTATTTAAACCCAAATGACATGACCTCGATACGGAAAGACTGCGTTTGTTCCTGGTCCGAAAATTGCTCTGCAATAGTCTTGCGAAGTTCACGAGGAGTTAACTCTGTTGTGTCAACCACATTTTGGCTCATATTTTTTAATGGAGCTAAGAGTTCACGTTCCAGCTTGATACCGTCCAAGATACGACCATCTGCTGCAAGAGGGTGACTTCTTCTAGTTTCCTTATAACGTGCCACCAATTCCTTATCAGCAGCATCCAAAAAGAGAATTTTGAAGTCCAAATCATCTTGATTTTCCAATTCATCCAAGACAGCCTGAATCTCTGAGAAGAAAGAGCGGCTTCGCATATCCACCACTAGGGCTAACTTGTGGTCGTCATCCTTGGTCTCTACCAACTGCAAAAACTTTGGCAATAGAGCTGGTGGCATATTATCAATAGTAAAATATCCTAAATCTTCAAAGGATTGAATGGCTACAGTTTTCCCTGCACCACTCATCCCTGTTACAATCACCAGGTGAAGTTGTTTCATTGTCATCATAGTCTCCTTATATCAAAAGAAGTTTGGAAGAACCAAACTTCAACTCGCTTATCCAATCTCAGCGATGACTTCAATTTCGACTTTTACATCGCGAGGAAGACGAGCTACTTCCACAGCTGAACGAGCTGGAAATTCCTTATTAAAGGCTGTTTGGTATACCTCATTGAAAGGTACAAAGTCGTTCATATCACTCAAGAAACAAGTTGTTTTAACAACATGGTCAAAATCTGTACCTGCTTCTGCTAAAATAGCTCCAATGTTTTTCAAAACTTGTTCAGTCTGTTCTTGAATCGTTTCTCCTACGATTTCTCCAGTTTCAGGAGATAAAGGAACTTGACCGCTAGCAAACAAAAGGTTCCCAACGATCTTTCCTTGAACGTAAGGCCCAATTGCCTTTGGAGCTTTATCTGTATGAATTGTTTTTGCCATATGTATTCCTCACAATTTTTCTAAAATAGCATCCCAAGCTTGATCCATTCCTGCTTTTGTTACGGATGAAAAGAGGACAAAATCATCACTTGGATCAAAGTTTAATTTCTTTTTAATGGCTGATTCGTGCTTGTTCCATTTACCTCGCGGAATCTTGTCTGCCTTGGTCGCCACAATGATGACAGGAATCTCATAATATTTAAGAAATTCGTACATCTGTACATCATCTGCTGACGGATCATGACGAAGGTCAACGAGACTAACCACTGCTCGAAGATTTTCTCGAGTGGTTAAGTACTCCTCAATCATGCGTCCCCATTTTTCGCGTTCCTTTTTGGACACACGGGCATAACCGTAACCAGGCACATCTACAAAACGCATCTTATCATCAATATTAAAGAAATTAAGTAGTTGTGTTTTCCCTGGTTTTCCAGAGGTACGAGCTAGATTTTTACGATTGAGCATGGTATTGATAAAGCTCGATTTACCAACATTTGAGCGTCCTGCAAGAGCAATTTCAGGGAGTTCATCCTGCGGATAGTGGGACTTATTGGCAGCACTCAATAAAATCTCAGCATTGTGTGTATTGATTTCCATAGTCACCTCTAGGCTGTCTCTAGGATTGGCTTAGCTGTTCCATCAACTGCTTCTTTTGTGATACGAACTGTTTTCACATTTTCTTGACTTGGAACTTCAAACATAACATCTAGCATGGTTTCTTCGATGATTGAGCGAAGACCACGCGCACCAGTTTTGCGTTCAATAGCTTTGTTAGCAATCTCTTGGAGAGCCTCATCGTCAAATTCAAGCTCAACATCGTCATATGAAAGCAAGGTCTGGTATTGTTTAACCAAGGCATTTCTTGGCTCTTTCAAAATGCGAACCAAGTCATCTACTGTCAACTGCTCCAAGGCTGCAAAGACAGGCAAGCGTCCAATCAACTCAGGAATAATTCCGAATTTTTGAATATCCTCTGCGATGATTTCTTGCATGTAAGAGCTGTTTTCGTCAATAGCCTTGTTGTTTTGTCCAAAGCCGATAACTTTTTCACCAAGACGCTGTTTGACAATTTCTTCGATGCCATCGAAGGCACCACCCACGATAAAGAGGATATTCTTAGTATCCACTTGAATCATCTCTTGTTGTGGATGTTTGCGTCCGCCTTGAGGTGGCACACTAGCTACAGTTCCTTCGATAATCTTGAGGAGGGCTTGTTGCACCCCTTCACCAGAAACATCACGTGTGATAGACACATTCTCGCTCTTCTTAGCAATCTTATCGATTTCGTCTACGTAAATAATTCCACGTTCTGCACGTTCGATGTTAAAGTCAGCTGCTTGCAAGAGTTTGAGGAGAATATTTTCCACGTCCTCACCGACATAACCAGCCTCAGTAAGAGCTGTTGCATCTGCAATAGCAAACGGTACATTCAAACTTCTAGCAAGAGTTTGAGCAAGGAAAGTCTTCCCTGAACCAGTTGGGCCAATCATCAAAATGTTTGACTTTTGCAAATCCACATCTTCTGACTCTTCACGAGTGTCATGGAAATTGATGCGTTTGTAGTGGTTATATACAGCAACTGCCAGAGCACGTTTGGCACGATCTTGACCAATCACATAGTGGTTCAAGATGTTTAGGAGTTCGATTGGTTTTGGTACCTCAGACAAGTCTGCTAGGACTTCCTCTGCCAACTCCTCACGAATAATCTCCTGAGCCAACTCCACACATTCATTACAGATAAAGGCGTTGTTCCCAGCGATTATTTTTTTAACTTCTTCTTGGCTTTTGCCACAAAATGAGCAATAAACCATCATATCATTTTTCCTATTTGTAGGCATGATTCCCTTCCGTTCTAAATGATTTTTCTATCTAAAATAAGGTCATATAAAAAGCATGAATGCTATTTACCAAGTTTGTAAAAGCATTAAGCCAAAGTAGAGTAGCAAGTCCAAAGCGCTTTTTACGAAAAGCGTGTGTTCCAGCTACAAGACAGACAGCACACAAAAGAGCTGTAAAAAATCCAAAAATACTGCGCTCCATTAGACTTCCTTTCTCTTTCTATATTCGATGGTAAAATCATAGACATTTTTCTCATCTTTGGAATAAGATTTGCTTGCAAGAGTCTCAAAAACAGTCAAATCAAAATCTTCCGGGAAATAGGTATCCCCTTCAACTTGAGCATGAATTTGTGTCACAATAATCTCATCGAGATAAGGTTCAAAAAGCTGAAAAATCTGCTTGCCACCAAGGATATAGAGATTCTTATCCTGATGATGATACCAGTCTAAAACCTGCTCAACATTTTGGAAAACCAGAGCCCCCTCAATTGACTCTTCAGGATTGCGCGTCAAAATTAGGGTCTCACGTCCTGGAAGCAATCGTCGCCCAATTCCATCAAAGGTGACACGTCCCATTAAAATGGCATGATTCAAGGTTGTTTCTTTGAAATGTTTTAACTCTGCTGGCAAATGCCATGGCAAGCGATCCTCTTTTCCGATCACACCCTTTTCATCTTGAGCCCAGATGGCTACGATTTTCTTTGTCATGCTTTCATCCTTTTCATTGATAGTTCTATTTTATCAAAAATCTCTAAAAAAGACTGTTTTGGAATGCCTTCAGAGAGAGAAAAAATCCGTAGCAAATGATCTACGGATTTTTTATTTACCTAATGCTTTTTACAAACCAGGTGCTTGTCCTAATTCTGCCGCAAGCATCCAGACTGTTTTTTCAAGGTCTGCCTTAGCACCAACGAAAATATCATTGGTTACATCATCACCTTCTTCATCTGTTACATCCAAAGCTTTTTGGAAAAGAGTGATGAGGTAACGATAAATTTCAAGAACACGTTCCAAACTTTCTTCTACGTTGCGGAATTCTCCAACTTCTTCTTCGATTTCACTGTGTTGAAGGAATTCTGTCAAAGTAGAATATGGTTTGCCACCAAGTGTAATCAAGCGTTCGCTGATTTCGTCAAGGTAACCATCAAGGCTATCCATGTATTCATCCATCTTAGGATGCCATACCATGAAACCACGTCCACGCATGTACCAGTGTACTTGATGAAGAGCGATATGGGCCACATACAAGTCTGCTACTGATTGATTCAAAACTTCCTTTGTATTTACTAGCGCTTCTGCCGCTGGTTTAGTTAATGTTGCTACATCTTTTACTGCTTCTTTTTTCAATTCTACCATTTTTCTCACCTCATGATTATTTTTTGTAACCATCTTTATTGATTACTATTTTAGTATACTACTCCCAGTAGACAAAAGCAAGGGAATTAACTCATATTAAAAAAGTTCTAATTGACTGATAATTTAAGAAAACGAATAGCTATTTATTCTAGCTATTTTCTCTGTTTTTATTCGAAAATTGACTTTGATAAAGGTCATAATAGAAACCTTTTGCAGCTAAAAGACTCTCATGATTTCCCTGTTCGATTATCTGTCCACCTTTCAGCACCAAAATTTTGTCAGCTTCCTGAATTGTCGAAAGACGGTGAGCAATGACAAAGCTTGTTCTTCCCTTCATCAAACGCTTCATAGCTTTTTGAATCAAAAGCTCTAAGCGCGTATCGACTGATGAGGTCGCTTCGTCCAAAATTAAGATTTTAGGATCTGCCAAGAGAGCACGCGCGATAGTTAACAACTGTTTTTGCCCAAGAGAAATATTACTTGACTCTTGGTTCATTTCCATGTTATAGCCACCAGGAAGGGTGCGGATAAAGTGGTCAACATTGGCCGCCTTAGCAGCCTCGACGATTTCTTCATCTGTTGCATCCAGATTTCCAAAGCGAAGATTTTCCTTGATACTGCCTTCATAGAGCCAGGCATCCTGTAGGACCATCCCAAACTGTCGACGATAGTCCTGACGAGACAGGTCACGAATATCTTGGTCATCCACTAAAATGGCTCCAGCTGTCACATCGTAAAAACGCATGAGAAGGTTAATCAAGGTTGTTTTCCCTGCTCCAGTAGGTCCAACGATAGCTACCATCTCTCCAGGTTCAACATCTAAGTTAAAATTGCGAATCAATGGTTTGTTTTCCACATATTGGAAATCGACATTTTTGAAGCTAACCTGACCTGTCAATGGTGCCAGTTCTTTTACTTCAGCAGTTTGAACTTCTTCCTGTTCATCTAAAACTTCGAAGACACGATCAAGCGAAGACTTAGCACTTTGCATTTGCCCAGCTAACTGAGTGATATTTTGGATCGGTTGGCTGACTTGCCACACATACTGAACGAAAGCTTGCATATTACCAATCGTCAAGCGCCCTGCAATAACCTGCAATCCACCCAATACTGCAACAATCAGGTAAGTTAAATCAGACACGATATGAAGGGCTGGCATCATCAAACCTGAAATAAAACTTGCCTTGAATCCAACCTGTTGCAATTCATCCGTAATCTTTTCAAATCTCTCTTGAGAGTTTTCTTCGCGTCCGAAAAGTTTTAGAACATTGAAACCTGTCAAGTTTTCCTGTACAAATCCATTCATACGTCCCAATATAGCTGCCTGCTGTTTAAAGTATGGTTGCGAACGATTTAGAATCGTTTTAGCTCCAAAATAAGTTATCGGAATTGACAAGATAACAATGACAGCCAACTGAATATTTAGATAGAGCACCATTCCCATAACAAAAAGAATGGTAAAGGCTGCATTGACAATCTGTAAGAAAGATTGTTGTAGAGCGTTTGAAACAGTTTCAACGTCACTTGTAAAACGACCGAGCAAATCTCCAAACTGGTGCTTGTCAAAGTAGGACACAGGAATGCGATTGATTTTTTCACTCATTTCATTTCGCAAATCCTGTATCATGGACTGCACCGCATTGGTCATAAAGTAGTTTGAGTAGTAAGAACCCAACTCATAGAGAAGACCACGCAAGAGATAGATCACTAGAATTACTGCGATATAGCTGGTATTGATAGCCGCTCCTGCAACACCATTTGCCATAGCAAGAAGATTGCTGGTTAATTCTGTGATAGCAAGCCCTAATACGAAAGGCTCGATAACACTCATAATGACGCTAACTATTTTCAAGAAGACTGCAAAGAAAACAGAGAATCGATAGGCTTTTAAATAGCTCCATAGACGAGCTAGACTAGATTGTTGTTTCATCCTTTACCTCCTATTCTTCTGTCAGAGACGCATTTTTCAGCTGCGACTCAGCAATTTCTCGATAGATGTCATTGGTCTCCATCAATTCTTCATGACGGCCACGACCAACGATTTCACCCTTATCAAGGACGATAATCTGGTCAGCATCCATGATAGTTCCAACACGCTGTGCAACAATCAATACCGTAGCATCTTGCGTCACTTCCTTGAGACGACGGCGTAAAATAGCATCTGTACGATAGTCTAAGGCTGAGAAGGAATCGTCAAAGATGTAGATGTCTGGACCCTTGATGACTGCGCGGGCAATCGACAAGCGTTGTTTCTGACCACCTGATAGGTTGCTTCCTCCTTCGGCCAGATGCGTTGCAAAACCTTCTTCTCGACTTTCGATAAAGTCTTTGGCTTGGGCTACATCAGCTGCTTGGTGCAAGTCCTCATGACTGGCATCCTCTTTCCCGTAACGGAGATTGTCTGCGATAGTCCCAGTAAAGAGCAAGGCCTTTTGTGGAATAAATCCAATCTTCTGACGGAGTGATTTGAGACGGTAATCCCGTACATCAACACCATCGACCTTGATTTTCCCTAACGTAACATCGTAGAAACGAGGAATCAATTGAACCAGAGTAGACTTACCTGAACCAGTTGAGCCGATAAATGCAATAGTTTCTCCCGGTTTAGCAGTAAAGGAGATGTTGTGTAAGACAGGGCTTTCTGTTTCCCCAGGATAGGCAAAGGTCACATTATCAAATTCTAGATATCCATGAGTTTCTGTCTCTTGAATTCCGTCCTCATTTGGATCAATGGAAATGGGCATGTCCATGATTTCCTTCAAGCGTTCACTAGATACGGCAGTACGTGGATACATGGTAAAGAGGTTTGACAAGAAGAGGAAGGACAAAAGAGCGTGGAAACTATACTCGATAAAGGCCACCAAATCCCCAATCTGCAAACTTCCCTGTTTGAGAGGATCCAAAGCAAACCAAACGATAGCCACAATCATGGCAATAATGATCTGCACAAAAAGTGGTTCCGTCAAACCAGTCAATTTGAACAAGCGATTGGAATTGTCTGCATAGATTGCATTTTTCTCTTCAAAACGGTTTTCTTGGAAGTCTTCACGAGCAAAGGCACGAATCACTCGTAGTCCCATCAAATTTTCACGGACATACTGGTTAATCTTATCCAGTGTTTTCTGTTGTTTTTCAGATAAAGGACGGGTTTTGACCGCCACATAAATGACTACTACAGCTAGAAAAGGAACGGAAAAAGCGACAATCCAGGCCAGTGAAGGACTCGTCAAGAAAATCATGAGAATACTTGATAACATCATCATAGGAGTGATAACACCCAACTTAAGCGTTTGTTCCGCAAACTGCATGAGGACAAAGGCATCACTAGTAATACGAGTGACTAGTGAAGACACACCAATTTGCTCGTACTCATGATGAGAGTACTCTTGCAGCTTAGCATAGACATCATCCCGCATGTCCTTAACCATATTCGTGGTCAGTTTACTAGCAGCATAAGCCAGAACAACCCGTCCAAATGTTCCCAAGACGATTATGACCAACATGACGATAGCCCAAAAATAGAGCTTATCCTTGTCTCCTTGGTTGATTCCCTGATCAATCATACGAGCCAGTACAGTCGGTAGCCCAAGATTGACAATAACAAAGAAAATAGCTCCGAAGAAGTCTAAAACTAGCCATTTGGGATAGCGCTTGAGATAAGACCAAATATAAAGCATAATTCTCCTTTCTTTTTCTTCTAAAACGTAGAAAAGAGCGTGCTTACGCACGCCTTTTTACTAAAAAGAAGACAGGCAGTCTTAACCTCGAGAGAGGGAACTGTCTGTCTCAGATATTTGAGGCTTATTTTACAAAGTCAAGCAATGCCAAGAAGCTTTCTGGGTCAAGTGATGCACCACCTACAAGAGCTCCGTCAACGTCTGGACAAGCCATGTATTCAGCAACGTTTTCAGGTTTAACTGAACCACCGTATTGAACACGTACTTTGTCAGCTACTTCTTGACCGAAGTCAGCAGCTACAACGTCACGAACAACTTTACACATTTTTTGTGCGTCGTCTTGTGAAGCTGATTTACCAGTACCGATAGCCCAGATTGGCTCGTATGCGATAACTGTTGAAGCGACTTGTTCTGCAGTCAATCCAGCAAGAGCAGCTGAAACTTGAGCACCTACGAATTCTGCTGCTTTACCAGCTTCGTAAGTTTCAAGTGACTCACCACAACAGATGATTGGAAGCATACCATTAGCAAAGATTGCTTTTGCTTTTTTGTTGATGTCTTCGTCTGTTTCGTGGAAGTAGTCACGACGTTCTGAGTGACCGATCACAACGTAGTCAGTACCGATTTCTTTCAAAACTTGTGGGCTAGTTTCACCTGTGAAAGCACCTGCATTTTCAAAGTAGCAGTTTTGAGCAGCAACTTTAAGGTTTGAACCTTTAGCAGCAGCAAGAACAGTTGTCAAGTCAAGAGCAGGAGCTGCGATACCTGCTTCAACAAGGTCTGATGAAGGAAGTTTTGATGCTACAGCTTCAACGAATGCTTTTGCTTCTTCTGGGTTTTTGTTCATTTTCCAGTTACCAGCGATAAATGGTTTACGTGACATTTCACATACCTCTTTTTTCATTTTATTTTCTACTTATTTTATCATATTTATAGATAGCTTGCAAATCTTACTCTGTAACTAGAAGTCTTCTTTTCAAAAACTTTCCAGTCGCCATTTCTATTTGAAAGCTGGCTTGCGCCTCGTTAATTTGACCACTGCTTCTGTTCTAGCCGTGTGTGGAAACATGTCAACGGACTGGATATAATGCAGGTCATAAACCTCTAGCAATCGGACTAAATCACGCGCCAAGGTAGACACATTACAGGATACATAAACCATCTTTTCAGGAGCGTATTTGACAATGGTATCCAAGAGCTTATCATCTAAACCTGTACGCGGCGGGTCTACTATCAAAGCATCTGCACGATAGCCTTCCTTGTACCAACGAGGAATAATTTCTTCTGCAGTCCCTGCTTCATAGTGAGTATTGGTATAACCCATACGCTTAGCATTTTCTTTGGCATCCTCAATAGCTTCTGGGATAATATCCATCCCTCTCAAACTTTTGACTTTTTTAGCAAAAGCAAAACCAATGGTCCCAACACCACAATAGGCATCAATCAGATGGTCATTCTCAGTCACATCCAAGGCCTTAACCGCTTCACTATAGAGAATTTCAGTCTGTTCAGGATTAAGCTGATAGAAAGCTCGAGGTGAAAGAGAGAATTCATAATCTAGAACACCTTCGCGTATACTATCTTGACCCCAAATAATCTCTGTCTTGTCCCCATAAATCTCAGAAGTTTTGGCAGTATTGGTATTGACTGCGACAGTCACTACTTCAGGATAATCCTTGACTAGGTCTTTCACAAATTGAGTCAAATTCAATTGGCGATTGGTGACAATGATAATCTGAACTTGCCCAGTTTTCCGTGCTCGACGAACCATGATGGTCCGAACTCCAAGAATTTTCCGTTCATCTGTAATCGGAATTTGATGATAGGTCAAGAGTTCAGCAATGCGATTGGCAATAGATTGCGTTTCCTTGTCTTGAACAAGACAGTCCTTTAACTCGACCAAATAATGGGAATTCTGAGCATACAAACCTGCCTTGACTTGACCTTTAAACTTTCGTGTTTGAAATTGCAGTTTAGCCCTATAATACTTTGGTTTCTGCATGCCAATGGTTGGTCTGATTTCAAAGTTTTCATAGCCAGCAGGGGCAAATTTTTTTAGAGCTTGATGAAGAAGATCTGTCTTGAATTCTAGCTGCTTATCATAATGTAGGTGCATGATCTGACAACCTCCACACTCATTATAAATGGTACAGTCTGGAACCACTCGAAACTTAGATTTTTTATTGACCTCAAGCAGTTTAGCCTCAACGTAGTTACGCTTAACCGAAGTCACCTGACAATAGATATCTTCTCCCTTGAGGGCACCTGGAACAAAAACGAGGGTTTTCTGGAAAAAACCAATTCCTTCTCCGTTAATCCCCATGCGCTTGATTTTTAATGGAATTTTTTGTTTGACTTTTAGATTCATAAGTCTATTATACCACGTAGTTTCTCAATGGTTAAGAATATGTTACAATAAAACCATGAATACAAAGATATCTTTTTCCTCATTGGATTTTCCTGAGCAATTACGAACTTATATAGAGGGGACAAGCCTTTCTGACAGCTCTTCTCATTCAGGGGCAAGAGTTCTCTATCTTGACTCAGGTTACTATTTGAAAATAGATCAAAAGGGAAGATTAGAGCGAGAAGCTCGCATTGCAACTTGGTTTGAACAAGAGGGAATGGGAACTCCAGTCATCCTCTATCTATCTACGGATAAAGACTACCTCCTGACTAAAGAGGTTATTGGTCAAGATGCTCTCGCTTTTTTAGATCAGCCAGAAAAAATCTGCCAAATCATGGCAGAGGCTCTCAAAAAGCTTCACAGCTTACATCCGAAAAATTTTCCATCAGAAAATCATTTACAAACCTATAAAGACAGAGCCTTTAAAAACTATGAAAAAGGCGAGTTCTATGCCAAGGCGCTCCTACCCCAATTCCAAATCAACAGTCGCGAAGAAGCCTTCCAACTCATTCGAGAACAAGGGCACCTTTTAAAGACAGATGCCTTTATTCACGGGGATGCCTGTCTCCCAAATTTTATTCTCAAAGATGCTGGCCATTTCTCTTGCTTTATTGATTTGGGTTTGGCTAATTTTAGTGACCGACATATCGATCTTTTTTGGGCTATTTGGTCCCTCAATTACAACTTAAAAGATCCCAAATATGCTGAACTATTTCTCGACTATTACGGAAGGGAACTGGTTGATAAAAACAAACTTCGACTCGTTGCTGCCTTTGAAGCGTTTGGATAAAAGGAAAACCATGAAAATCACAAAACTTGAAAAGAAAAAACGACTCTATCTGCTCGAACTTGATAGCAATCAAACCTGTTATATTACAGAGGATACTATTGTTCGCTTTATGTTGACCAAGGATAAGGAAATTAGTCCCCAAGAGTTTTCAGAGATTCAGGCTTTTGCACAATTCTCCTACGGAAAGAATCTAGCCCTCTACCACTTATCCTTCAAGGCTCGCACTGAAAAAGAAGTCAGAGATTATCTTGTTAAACATGATATGGATGAGAAAATCATCCCCCACGTCATCCAGTCTCTAAAGGATGACAACTGGATCAACGACCGTCAGTATGCTTACGCTGTTATCAACTCCAATCAGCTATCTGGTGACAAGGGAAGCTATATGTTGATAAAGAAAATCTCTCAAAAAGGCGTTGCCAAATCCATCGTCCAAGAAGTTTTACAAGAATTTGACATGATGGAAGTCGCTCAGCGTACAGCTGAAAAACTACTGAAAAAATATGATAGTAAACTCCCTGCCCGTGCCTTGCAAGACAAGATTATCCAAAATCTTACCAACAAAGGTTTTTCCTACTCGGAAGCTAAAACAGCCTTTGATCAACTGGATAGCAAGGTAGAGGAGGAAACCGTTCAGGAACTAATTTTTAAAGAGTTGGATAAACAATATCGAAAATACTCACGAAAGTATGAAGGATACGAACTCAAACAACGCTTAACCCAAGTTTTAGCACGAAAAGGCTACGATTTTTCGGATATAGCCAGCGCTCTCAGAGAATATCTATAATTTTTTCATGAAAAACTAAGAACTTTAAACAAAAATGTGATACAATAGTAAACGATAAACTTATAAATTGTAGAAAGTTGGTTAGTTATGAAACTTCCAAAAGAAGGCGACTTTATTACAATTCAAAGTTATAAGCATGATGGGAGTCTTCACCGTACTTGGAGAGACACCATGGTACTAAAAACAACAGAGAACGCTATTATCGGCGTCAACGACCACACACTTGTTACCGAAAGTGACGGTCGTCGTTGGGTAACTCGAGAACCGGCTATTGTTTACTTTCACAAGAAATATTGGTTTAATATTATCGCTATGATTCGGGATAATGGTATCTCCTACTACTGCAATATGGCAAGTCCTTACTATCTAGACGAAGAAGCTTTAAAGTACATTGACTATGATTTGGATGTTAAAGTTTTTACAGATGGTGAAAAACGCCTCTTGGACGTTGAGGAGTATGAACGACATAAGCGAAAAATGAAGTATTCTTCTGACTTAGACTATATTTTGAAAGAGCATGTTAAGATTCTTGTTGATTGGATCAACAATGAACGAGGCCCCTTCTCAGAAGCCTATGTCAATATTTGGTACAAACGCTACGTAGAACTAAAGAATCGGTAAAGTTGTCAAAGGTCAGGAACAAAATCCTGACCTTGTTTTTATTTGAAAAAATACAAATCACTTTCGTATCAAAATAGTTAGCTTTGTCTTTCTACATAGCACCAATCCTTATCCTTTAGTACAATCCTTGGAAAAAATGACTTAACAAAGAAAATGTTATTTAATCTACTAACTGATTTAATCGTTTTTGAAAATATAAAGCAATATTTTTAAACTCAATAAACTCAAAATATTTAATGACATTGTTCATTTGTTTAATTCCAGATTCTTTAGATTCTGTCAGGTATATTTTATATCCTTCTACAAATTTGAATGTAGATTTTTCAAAAACTTTTGTGTCATCTTTTAATAATTTTTTTAATTTCATTTCAAAGTAGTCTGCATATATTAGATGTGAATTTTCAAGGCAACAAAACCAAAAATTTAAACAAGCTGACACAACTAAATTCCTATTCTTGCCGATTTTTTCGTAATAATGTGTACGCTCTAGTATTTCTTTTCCGACCCTGTAAATATAATCTATTTCAAAAAGATGATATAAATTACCAATCAGCGTTATCTCATAGGACTCCCATCGTTCCTTCTGGAATAAATAGTCATATACTAAATTTAGATCATCTCTACTAACTACATGATTACAATCTATTTGATTTAATAATCCCTGAACCATAATTGTATTTATTTTATGAGTTTTTTCCCCACTCTTCTCAAAAAGTTTTTGTTGCTCATTTTTTATTTCCTCCAACCCTTTAGTATTCAAACTATAAAAATTTGGAGATAAATTAACCAAAAAATCATCAAGCTCAGATCTTTTATAATGTTCTAGGTAGTTACAAAAATTCTCTATCGAAACATTGATATTTGATAATAATTTAAAGAACGTTGAAAGAGAAATTTCATTTTCCCCCCTTTCAAATCTAGAAAGTTGAGATTTTGATATAAAATCAGATGCAGCATACTCTAAAGAGTATCCGTTTAATTTTCTAAAATATCGAAAAGCTTCTCCATAATTTTTCACAATTTCGTTCCCTTAGCTTTCTTTTCGAGCGATAAACATACCATATTCTTTAGGAATAATCAACATACCATTATTAAACTCACTTTCCAATCTTTTACGTATTATTTCCTCTTCTAGCGAACCTATTTCTGAAATTCCTTTAAACGATTGGATGTATTTAACTAGGTCATCTATACTAGTTACCTGTAACTCATCATCATAGAGTAATGTATCGACAGAGTTAAAATACCTACTCAGGTACCTTTTACCATTTTGTAATGTAAACGTTTTATTTTCTAAATCTTGATCAACCTCATCTTTAAATAAACTTGCCAAATAATCTACAACTCCATTTTCACCAAATGTAGCACAGTAAAAAACACCTCCTGTTTTTAAGACTCTATTCACCTCAGAGAGCGCTTTAGGAATATCATTTACATGATGTAGAAGCATATTAGCAATAACAATATCAAACGTTTCATTCCCAAAAGAAATCTTTTGAATATCCATTATTTCATAGTTGACACTGTCTCTATTTCCAATCACTGACTTCGTAGTTTCTAGCATTTCATTAGAAAAATCTGTTATAACCAACTGCTTCATCTTGTCTATAGAATCAAGATTACTTTTCCACAGTTCTCCTGTACCACATCCCAATTCTAGAACCTTTACTTCATCAGTGATTTCGTAGTTAGAAAATATCCAATTGTTAAATCCCAATTTATTTTTTGAATACTTCTTATGCAATTCTACTCGAATATCAAGATTATCATGACTTTTATATTGTTCAATTACTTCATCAATCATTTAAAATGACCTCCACTCTATAATTTGACATTATATCACAAGAATAAACACAGTGTTAAATAAGTTGTATAAATGCAAAAAGAAATAAATTTTCCACAGTATTGAACTCTTTATTGGACTTCTAGACTCCAAAAAATACTTTTAACCTAAACTTCATTTTTCATCCACCAGTTTTAAGTCTCAACTAGTTTATTGAAGGCTTGCGAGTCATGGACTAGGAATTCAAAGATTGGTCCATCGATTTCTCTCCATCACCTTTTCCTAGCAAAAAACCTGCCACATTAGGCAGGTTTCCCTTTAAATATCTAACTTCGTAACAGTGAACTTGATATGCGAATAGTCTTTTTCGATATCCTTATCTACCATAAAGGCTGTTGCATCCTTCTTGACCTGTACCAAGTCAATATTTTGAGCTTGAGCAGCATAGACACAGCCACAATAACATTGGCGATAAATGTCGTACTCTTCACACATTTCTACAGAACGTTTGTAGCCTTGATTTTTCTTAAAGTCGCTCGGAAGATAATGAGTTGTGTAGATTTTCTGCACATCAATCCCGATACTATTGATGGTTTGTGAATTTTTGTGAGGACTGATAGTCAGGGCCGAACCAAAGTAGTCAAATCCCAAGTCCATAGCTACCTGCGCTGTTTTATCCAGACGATAGTCAAAACAAACCTTGCAACGATCGCCACCTTCAGGTTCTTCTTCCAAACCTCGGACCAGTTGACGGTATTCGTTGGGTTCATAAGGTGCTTCTAGGTATTGGACATGATTTCCTGTTCGCTCATTGAAATCACTGACAAATTTTTTGGTCACATAAGCACGCTTGTGATACTCAGCTTTAGGATGGATATTTGAATTAGCAAAATAGATAGTCACATCTGCATACTTGGTCAAATACTCTAAAGTATAGGTGCTACAGGGAGCACAACAGACGTGCATGAGAATGGTTGGTCTTTCTTCATTTTTTTCCCAAACTTGAACCATCTTTTGCATGACACGGTCATAGTTGATCTTTTGATTGGGATTCATCTTACTTAGAATTTCTTCTACATCGATCATACTCTTCTCCTTTTCCTCTTGCTATTGTACCACAGGATGATCCTTTGGGCAAATAGGTTTTCGTGCTTTACTCAGTTTTTAAGTCCTTATCTAATAGCTTTCCCATCCTTGTCAGACTGATTATTAAGATAGGACAGGTTAAAATCAAGATAAGACCTAGAACTAAAAAGACCGCTACAAGACCCCAACGATCGATCAACCAACCTGTCAGTGGAAATATGACAATCATGGAAAGACTAAAGAGCATGGAATTGATACTAAGCATAGTTGCTCTTACACTGGAAGGTAAATAACCTTGTAAGTCATTAAAATAGATCGGCTGATAAACTGCATAAAGTGTATCAGTTAAAAGATATACAAGAAGAAAAGCAAAGGGGGTCCCTGAAAACACCAACAACAAGGCCAAGCCCGTTAGTGCAACAAGAGTCGGAAAAACTCGATTGCTATTCCATTTTTTACCAATTTGACTAGCTATATAAACCGCTATAAGATTTAAGCCACTACCAATCAGCATGACCAGCGAAACCTGCCATCCTGCTAAGTCACTTATTTTCTGCTGATAGTAAAAGTAAAACATGCACATGAGTGTCCCGACTAGCTGATAAGTCATCATCCAGTAAAAGAGTACTGGTTTTTCCTGCCATTCTTTTCGAACTTGCAGGACAATCGTTTTAAAAGTTAAGGCTTCATTTTTCTCTCTCTTAGCCATTGGTTCTTTCATCAAATAAATCAAGATTATAGACAGAAATGAAAATCCAATAGCAATCAGATAGGTCCAAGCTAAGGCTCCGTGAATAAAGAAGCCTGCCACAACTGTACCTAAGGTTCGGGTGACTTCTGCCACACCAGACAAAAAACTAGAAATCTGAAGATAGCGGTCCTTTTGACCTGCTTCAACTGTTGAATCATATAAGAAAGCGGTACTGGTCCCCGAATCAAAATTATAGGACCAAGCGTTGACCATCATAGCAAAAGCATAAATCCAAAAATTCCCCTGACCAAACAAAATCAAGATAGAGGACACAATACTGGCCAAGCGAGCCAAATAGAGATTGGTCTTGTAGCTAAATCGATCGGCCAACATACCAGATGGGATTTCACATAAGAGACTTGTCCCATGAAAGATACTCTCTAATAGACCGATTTGAAGTAAGGAAAGACCATTTTGAATGAAAAATAAAATCCAAAAACTGGTGATTCCAAAATAAGAAGTGAATTCCAGACCTGCTAGGAGTGGAATATTGCGTTTGTAAGTTCTTTTAAACATCGTTTTCTCTCTTTCAATATATAATATGAGTTTTTCTAAAAGACTTACTTAGAGTTGCCTACATTTTCTCCACCTCTTTCATTTAAAGTAAAAACGCCAGACGGCGTTTATAGTTATTAAGGTTTAATACGGTGCAACATACGTGGGAATGGAATGGCTTCACGGATGTGTTTTGTACCAGCTGCGAAGGTTACCATACGCTCGATACCAATACCAAATCCACCGTGCGGGACTGTACCGTATTTACGTAGGTCAAGGTAGAATTCATATTCTGTACGATCCATACCAAGAGATTCCATCTTCGCTACAAGGGCATCGTAGTCTTCCTCACGCATTGAACCACCGATGATTTCTCCGTAACCTTCTGGTGCGAGCAAGTCTGCACAAAGTACGCGATCTGGGTTACCAGGAACTGGTTTCATGTAGAAGGCCTTGATGTCTGCTGGGTAGTTAATCACGAAGGTTGGTACACCAAAGTGGTTTGAAATCCATGTTTCGTGTGGTGAACCAAAGTCATCACCATGCTCGAGATGTTCGTAGTCTGCATCTTCATCATTTTCATGCTCTTGCAAGAGGTCAATGGCTTGATCGTAAGTGATGCGTTTGAATGGCTCTGCAATATAGCGTTTCAAGAGTTCTGTATCACGCTCCAATGTTTCCAAGGCTTGTGGAGCACGGTCAAGAACACCTTGAAGCAAAGCTTTTACATATGCTTCTTGCAAGTCTAGTGACTCATCATGTGTCAAGTATGAATACTCCGCATCCATCATCCAGAACTCTGTCAAGTGACGGCGAGTCTTTGATTTTTCAGCACGGAATACTGGACCAAAGTCAAAGACACGACCAAGAGCCATAGCACCGGCTTCAAGATAAAGTTGACCAGATTGGCTCAAGTAGGCTGGTGTCCCAAAGTAGTCTGTTTCGAAAAGTTCTGTAGAATCTTCTGCAGCATTTCCTGAAAGAATTGGGCTATCAAACTTCATGAAGCCATTTTTATCAAAGAACTCATAAGTTGCATAGATGATAGCATTACGGATTTGCATGACAGCAACTTGCTTACGAGAACGAAGCCACAAGTGACGGTTGTCCATCAAGAAGTCTGTTCCATGTTCTTTTGGAGTGATTGGGTAATCTTGAGATTCACCGATCACTTCGATGTCTGTAATATCCAACTCGTAACCAAATTTAGAACGCTCGTCTTCTTTAACAATACCTGTCACGAAAACAGATGTTTCTTGGCTTAGACGTTTGATGATATCAAATTTTTCAAGCCCCACTTCTTCTCCAAATTTTTCGATAAAGTTTGGTTTAAAAGCTACACCTTGGAAAAAGGCTGTTCCATCACGCAATTGTAAGAAGGCAATTTTCCCTTTTCCTGATTTGTTGGCAACCCAAGCACCGATAGTGACTTCTTGACCAACGTAATCTTTTACTTCGATAATTGTTACACGTTTTGTCATCATTTATCTTCCTTTTTTCGTTTAACTTGTCCAAAGACATTATTACTCATTATTGTACCACAAATAATGCCTGATAGCTAGCTAGTTTAACAGAAATTCATAAGTTTTTAGCTACAAAAACCTCCGCCAAAAGGACGGAGGTTTAACTTCTTATTTTTCCATAAATCGGTGCAAACGACGAATAGCTTCTTTAAGAGTTTCCAAGTCTGTCGCATAACTGAGACGAACATTCTCTGGTGCTCCAAATCCGGCTCCTGTAATCAATGCTAGACCAACTTCTTCAAGAATAGCTGTTGTAAATGCTGTTACATCGCTATAACCTTTCATCTCCATAGCTTTTTTGACATTTGGGAAGAGATAGAAGGCTCCTTGTGGTTTGACAACCTCAAAACCAGGGACTTCACACAAGAGTGGATAGATGGTATTCAAACGTTCTTCAAATGCTTGACGCATAACTTCCACAGAATCTTGCGATCCAGTTAGCGCTTCAATCGTTGCATATTGAGATACTGCTGTCAGATTTGAAGTCGTTTGACCAGTCAATTTGCTCATAGCAGCAATGATTTCTGGATCACCTACTGCATAACCAACACGCCAACCAGTCATAGCGTAGGCCTTAGACACACCATTGATGACAATGGTTTGCTTGCGAATGGCTTCTGACAGACTAGAGATTGGGACAAATTCATTTCCATTATAGACCAAACGACCATAAATATCATCTGCTAGGATGAGAATATCATGTTCAACAGCCCAATTTCCGATAGCCAAGAGTTCCTCACGAGAATAGATCATACCGGTAGGATTAGATGGTGAGTTCAGAACCAAGACCTTGGTCTTATCTGTTCGAGCTGCTTCTAATTGCTCCACGGTTACTTTAAAGTGATTGTCTTCCTTAGCTTGGACAAATACTGGAACACCACCAGCCATCTTAACCTGGTCTCCATAGCTGACCCAATATGGTGTTGGAATAATGACCTCATCGCCTGGATTGACCACAGCCATAAAGAAAGTATAAAGGGAAAACTTGGCACCTGTAGCAAAAGTGACCTCATTAGCCGCTACAGAATAACCATAATAACGTTCAAAATAGGTATTGACCGCTGCTTTTAATTCAGGTAAACCTGAAGCTACCGTATAGAAAGAAGCACGTCCATCTCGAATAGCCTCAACAGCAGCATCCTGAATATTTTCAGGAGTATGAAAATCGGGCTGACCTAAAGTTAAGAAAAGGACATCTTTTCCTTCAGCCTTTAATTTCTTAGCTCTTGCATCGCTAGCCAGAGTGACACTTTCTTCCATTTCTAAGACACGTTTAGATAATTTCATAGTTTCTCCTTTTCGATTAGGGCACCAGTTTCAAAATCCACTAGATAGTAGTCTCCTCCAGACTTGATTTCCCAAACAGGCTTTTCAGCATACCGTCCAAAGGTAACCGTATCAATTTCAGTTGCTCCTTTTTCTCTAACAACTGCTTCTGCTTTTTCTTGTGAAGTACCATTTTCTAGTTGATATACGTAAATATTGTTATTACTTTTCTCTATTAAAACAGCAACTGGTTTCTGATTCTTATCTTGACCAAGAACACTATAATAGCTTTCTAAGCCATTAAAGATATCAACCTGGCTGACCGTTTCTAGATTCGCATACTGCTTAGCCAGTTTTTCCCCTTCTACCTTTGCTGTCTGATAAGGCTTCATGCTAAGCCACACCAAATAGAGAAAGGAAGAAGTCACAACTAGAGCCAACAGGGTCAAGCCAATGCTGTACTGAAATAATAAGGAATTTTTTTCTTTTTTCTGTCTCATTTTCACTCGTCTATTTTACCATCTATCCAAGTGAATTACAAGTGAATAAAGGAGGAGTATTTAGCTCGGAACTTTTCTTATGACAGGAGTATATGAAGCTTGAATCATTGATTTCACAGACTTTTCATAATCTCTACTCCTCAAAATAATCTTGACTATCATCGATTTTTATTTTCTGAGCAGATTTCTTGCAAATGATTTTGTTTTGTTGTAACATTGTTTATAACAACAGAGATAACTCTGATTAAAATCTAAAGGAGACTCCCTATGTCTAAAAAAGTATTATTTATCGTTGGTTCACTTCGTGAAGGTTCTTTCAACCACCAAATGGCTCTAGAAGCTGAAAAAGCTCTTGCAGGTAAAGCTGAGGTTAGCTACCTTGACTACTCAGCAATCCCACTTTTTAATCAAGAACTTGAAGTTCCAACTCTTCCAGCTGTAGCAGCAGCTCGTGAAGCTGTTCTAGCTGCTGATGCTATCTGGATTTTCTCTCCAGTTTACAACTTCTCAATTCCTGGAACAGTGAAAAACTTGCTTGACTGGCTTTCACGCGCAATTGACTTGTCTGATACACGCGGAGCATCTGCTCTTCAAGATAAGATTGTAACAGTATCATCTGTAGCCAATGCAGGTCATGAACAACTCTTTGCAATCTACAAAGACCTCTTGCCATTCATCCGTACACAAGTTGTAGGTGAATTCACTGCAGCTCGTGTCAATGATTCTGCTTGGGTAGATGGCAAATTAGTCCTTGAAGACAGTGTTGCTACTTCACTAAAACAACAAGCTGAAGACTTGGTTCAAGCTATTCAATAATTGAATGAAAAAAAGATAGTAGAAAATGTTAGTTTCTACTATCTTTTTCTTAATCAACTAATTCATCAATCATACTATGTTTTAGTGGTAAACTACACATCACTAAAAGGAAAATAAAGGATGATTGAAGCCAAAAGAGAGCCAAATCAAAAATTCCGTGCACAGCTACTACTGTCAAGAAAGAGAGGTAAAGTCCAAGGATAGGACGCTTACTAGGTACTTGACTCATATCAATCAACATTCGTACCGGAGTGGCAGAAGCAATCCCCAAGAGAACTGTACCAACAACTCCATAACTCAAAATCGTATCTATATAAATACTATGAGCATGTTCATGATAAGGTGCTCCAATACGAGGGAAAGAGTGCATGTAGGTTAGTGGTCCTTCACCCCAGAATGGATTTTGCTTAAACAAGGCCATTCCAGCATTCCAGATAGAAACACGCTCTTCCATAGATGAATCTAAGGTTCCCATTCGAACACCCAAATCACTTGAAAATAGAAAGGCTAAACCAACCCCAAAAACTCCAATACTAAGCCAGAAAGCACGCCAGTTCTTAATGGTTGTGAAGAGATAAATAATCGCTCCAAAAATAATGGCTGGAAAAGCTGTACGATTCTGTGTAAAGTTTAAACCAAATAAATTAGCAAAGATGGCAATCATAGAAAAGATTCGTAACCATCTTAACTTAGTTGTGCTAATCAGATAAAAACCAATCATGATACAGAAACAACAGATAATTCCATAGTAATTGGGATTAAAGAAGGCAACTTCTGCTCGATTTTGATGCCAAACCTGCATTCGTGGTGAGAGAAAGGTATAATCAAATTTCTTTACAATTTGGAAATGTTCCAAGGCTGCAAAGACTGCTGCCAAGACACTTGAGGCTAAAATCCCTTCAATCGTCAACCTGAAAAATTTAGGAGTCAATTGAGCTTGATAATAGTAAAAGAAGATTTCAAACAGAAACATTGCAACTGAGGCAACTACTCCCATCACATTTTGTGCTAGAAGAGAAATTGCAGTGCTATAGGCAATAAAAAAGAGCAAAACAGGGTGTTGAGACAAACGTTTCAAGATCCCCTTCATCTCCCCAGTATATACTAACCAAAGTAAGTAAGAGATAAAAATAATAACAAAAAGATAAAAAGGGAGAAAAATACTCAGAATAACTCCTAAAAGAAGTCCTTCTTGTTTCGATAAACTTTTTAACTTTTCAATGACACCTATTGATTTCACAACAGATCCTTTCCTTCTGAATATTACATTCAGATAAATAAGCTATTAAAACATTTTACCATTTTTCAAGCGATTTGAAAACCTCTTTACCTCTATACTCCTAACTAAAACTGGGTAAAATTTTATAGTTAGCTAAGATTACTTGAAAATCGCTATCCCTTTTTTAAAAATATGGTACAATAAATCTAATTATTCCAGAAAGGGTCTAGCATGAAATCCTACCAAGAAGTCTATAAAATACTAGTTACTGAGACTGATTATCTAAGCGGAGAAAAAATAGCTGAGAGATTAAATCTATCTCGAACTTCCGTATGGAAAGCTATCCAACGTCTCCAGCAAGAGGGACTGGAGATTGACAGTATCAAAAACCGTGGGTATAAACTTCTGGACGGAGACCTTATCTTGCCTGAGGAAATCGAAGCGAATAGTCCCATTACTGTCCAGTTTAAACCCTCAACAAAATCTACCCAAACTGATGCTAAAGAGGCTATGGAAGCTGGTGCCAAAGGGGATAGGCTCTACCTTTCCACTAGCCAAACTATGGGACGTGGCCGTTTTCAACGTCCTTATTATTCTCCAGATAAGGGGGGGATTTACATGTCCCTTCACCTACAACCCAATCTCCCTTATCAGAATCTTCCAGCCTATACACTTCTAACAGCTGGAGCTATCTACAAGGCTATCAAAAACCTTAGTTTAATCGACGTGGATATCAAGTGGGTCAATGACATTTATCTGAACCAGAAAAAAATTGCTGGTATTCTAACAGAAGCCATTACCTCTGTCGAAACTGGACTCGTTACAGATGTTATCATTGGGGTCGGGATCAACTTTTCTATCGCTGAATTTCCAAAGAATCTACAAACTAAAGCTGGAAGCTTATTTTCTCAACATACTCCCATTACTCGCAATGAATTAATTGCTGAAATCTGGAAATGTTTCTATGAAACAGAAGCCGATGAACTCCTCTATCTCTATAAAAAACGCTCAATCGTTTTAGGAAAAGAAATTTCCTTCAAGAAGGATCAGGAAATAATCACAGGAAAAGCCTGTGACATCTCTGACCAAGGTCAACTGCAGATAGAATTAGCAAACGGTGAAAAGATTTGGCTCAATAGTGGCGAAGTTTCACTGACTAAATGGTAGTTTTCCTAGATCAAAAAAATCGACCTTTATTATTGAAGGTCGATTTTTGATCTGTTATTTTTTCAAACGTTCAACGTCACGCGCAATGACCAATTCTTCATCCGTTGGAATTACCAGTACACGTACACTTGCTGCATCTGTCGAAATATCTCCGGTTGCACCAAAGACATTTTTCTCTGGATCTACATCACAACCGAACCAAGAAATCCCTGAAATAACATCTTCACGTACATTAGTAGAATTTTCACCGATACCTGCTGTGAAAATAATAGCATCTGCTCCATTTAGGACTGCAAGGTATTGACCAATATGTTTTTGGATACGGTCAACATACATTTCATAAGCCAAAGTAGCATCGTGATCTCCTGCATCCATAGCAGCAATTACATCACGCATATCACTAGACTTACCTGAAACACCCATCAACCCTGACTCACGATTGAGGATACGACTGATGTCCTCAGGCTTGTTAAAGTCCTCTGTATATTGCATTAAATAAGGAATGATGGCTGGGTCAATATCCCCTGTACGAGTTCCCATCATTACACCACCAAGTGGAGTGAATCCCATTGAGGTATCAGCAGATTTCCCACCCTTAACAGCTGTAATAGAGGCACCATTACCGATGTGACAAGTGATTAACTTCAACTCTTCAAGTGGACGGCCCAAGAGTTTTGCTGCTTCTTGAGCAACGTACTGATGGCTAGTTCCATGGGCTCCGTACTTACGAACCTTGTTTTCTGTGTAATATTTTGTTGGTAGAGGATAGCGATAAGCTTTCTCTGGCATTGTTGTATGGAAGGAAGTATCAAAAACAACGACACTCGTAATATCTGGCAATAATTCTTTGAAGGCACGAATACCCGCAGCATTCGCAGGATTGTGCAATGGAGCAAGAAGACCTAACTCTTCAACTTTTTCAATTACATCACCTTCCACGACTGTAGACTCTTTGAAGTACTCTCCACCTGCAACGACACGGTGTCCAACACCAGTAATTTCATCATAAGATTTAATAATATCAAAACGAATCAAGTCATCAAGCAAAATCTTAACTGCCAAAGTATGGTTGTCAATGTCAAGGACTTGTTGTTCTGAGCGACCATCGAACTTAACTGTAGAAATAGAATCTTTCAATCCAATTCGCTCAATCAACCCTTTTGCAAGCACTTTTTCTTCTGGCATTTGGTAAAGTTGCCATTTCAAGCTAGAGCTTCCAGCGTTAATTGCAATGGTTTTTGTCATAATGTTTCCCCTTTTTTAAGCGTTTTCAACTATTATATCAAAATTTATACTAGATTTCATGTTCTTGACACCAATTTTGAAAATTTTCCTTAAATTCCAACAAAATTTCAGGATCACGAAGACTAGCAAGTGGATAAACGAAGGGCTCAAAGCCTTCTATCACTTTCTTTTGTACAACAAAAATGGTCTTAGACTGGGCTCCTTGAGCGAAGAGATCCTCTGGTAAAGCTACGATAGCTACTAGTTGAGCCTGATCAGTCAGCCAGGATTTCAAGAGGTCACTCTGAGGACTCATCAAAAGATCTGTTGGAGCAAGGAAAATAGCATAGCCTCCCGTCTTAAGATACTTGAGAGATTGCTCCATTAATAGATGATGAGCATAAGTATGTTCATCCTTTGCTGCCACTTGGTAACGTGAGGCAATCTGATCGTCTGGGTAGTAGCCAATCGGGAGGTCGCTCACGATAATATCACTTTCTTTTAATACTTGTGGACGTACTGCATCTCCTTGGACAAAGCCCATTTGAAGATCCATAACTTCCGCCATGCTTGCAGCCAGATCAATCAAGAGATCATCAAGCTCAATCCCTAGGTAATCTACCTTTTTGTTCATGGACGTTAAAAAGCTAGCACCCAGAATTCCCATCCCAGAGCCCAATTCTAGTAGACTTAGATCTTTAGCAGGCCACAATTGCTCCATCAAAAAAATCATCAAGTGACCAATCGCATCTGGTGTAAACTGGTGGTTGGCCTGAAGAGGTTCCGTTTGCGCTGCCTTCATTAATAAGAATTGGTAGGTTCGTAACCACTCTTCTTTTCGAAGAGCCAATCGTTTTAAAGCTTGATTGTTTTTCTTGACATCTTCCAGATTTGTCTGACCATCCAGATAGATTCCATTTTGCTCAATTAAGGCATCGTAAAAATTTGTTGTCAAATCATTTTGAATGATTTGGACATTTTCTAGTAAATAGGTATATGCTTGTTCAATTTTTTCAAAATCCATACCCTTATCTTACCAAAAATAATGTCCTTTTTCCAGATTTTCATAATTGTGAAAATGAAAAAAAGAAAATCTACCTCCCGAATAGATTTTCTCTGTTTCATGATTATTTCCAAACACCACTGGCATCTACATAATATCCATCTGGTGTGCGTGTATTGCTAAGCATATTACCAGATGAAGCCAGATAGTACCACTTA
>NZ_JUOS01000172.1 GCF_001075875.1 Streptococcus oralis | reverse complement strand
TGAAACATTTGTCTCATCAGCGCTAGCGACTTGCCCACTCAAAAAGAAGGCAGTTCCCAATAACACAGAAGCCAAGCCAAAACTATACTTCCGCAAGGAAAAACGTTGCCGTTCATTAAAATGAAATTTCATTATTATTTTCCCAATCTTATTTATTAATTATAGTATATCACTATTATAATATTTTTCAAGTTTTTCTCATTATTTTCATCTTTAATATTCGTATTTTTTCTATATAATCTCTTTTTCAGTCTGAAATCATGTGAATTTTTAACAAAAATACTTAACGTTAGAGAATTTATGTATCTTCGAAGTTATTAAATTATTATTATGGTATCGGAATTCGGTTTCAGATGATTTTTTTATCGGAAATTCAATTTATAACCAAAAAAAGACTTAGTTGCATTTAACTAAATCTTTTCACTTTTACTACTAGTATTATTTACGATTTAAAATAAATTAAAAAGTTTAATGATATAGAGATTCAACCTTACCTGCCTCGAATAATAGTAATTCCCCCCATCAACGTAAAGTTCTGCCCCACTAAAGAGTGAAATAGGATTAAGGTAAGTGTAGGTTTCTCCAGTTGTATTTCCTAAAATTGGAGCAACTGTTTCTCGTGAGTATTGTTTGGCTAGGGCAAGTGTATTCTCTTTCCCGTTTTGAGCGATAAAATCGATATAAGCTGGACCAAAGTTATAAGCCTGTACAGCAGTCCAAACATCTACTCCTTTTTCTTGCGCTAAATAAAGATTTTCAGTCAAGGTTTGAATTCCCTGACGAATACTACTCCTATTGTCAGAGATCGTATTTGTAGTACCGCTGGCAGACTCACTAGACTGCATCACGTCACTTTCTTTACCTTTGGTTTCGGTATAAATCATGGCCAAGACTAGTTCTTCATTTGCCGGCGTATCTTGCTCACTTAAAACTTCTCGTACCAAGGATTGATAAGTCATAACCTGCTTAACATCCTGATACATATGAAAAAGTTTATAGCCAGTAAATAAGATAAGAACAAGTAGCAAGACCCTTCTTATAAATTTAAACATTATTTGCTTTGTATATCCTCGATGTTTTTGATTAAGATAGAGTAGGTACCATTGTCATTTTGGATAAATTCGACCGACTCTGCATCTTGGTAAATATTATTGGGTACAATTAATTCAATCCCATTTGATAGGGAAAGTTTTTGGTTTTCAAATTTCTTTAATTGGCGACTTGCATCGATTTCATCAAACTGAACTGGCTCTGGCACTGCTTCCTTGACTTGGTCAATAAAGCTAAGACGTGCAGTGAGATTGTTGTCAAAAAGGTCATTTGCCAATTTTTCAGGAGATAATTCATTACTTTCTTCAAGGTTGTTGAAAATAGCAGACTTGATCTTGGATTGAAACTGGAAATCGTCTGTGTTGAAGGTTTCTGCAATTCTCTGAGCCGTTTTTTCAAGTTCCTTGATTGACTTCTTAGGTGAAATCTTTGGCTGAGCTTGGATCAGATTCTCAGAAAAATAGTTCAAAAAAGTCCCGTTGTACTTGATTCTTTTTTCAATCAGGTGATATTTTCGACTCTGAAGATTGACCACCAAGGCCTCATCTGCACCTGTTCCAAATCCTGGTAGATTGTTTTGAGTTAGCTTGATTGGATTGTCAACTTCTCCACCCAGATGGGTCAAGGTTTCTCGCAGGGCAATTCGCAAGAAAGCGAAATGCTCTACTCCTTCTTTGGAAAATTGCACAAAAATCAAGTCATTGGTCTTGAGATTTTCAGAAATGCTAAACTCCTCTTTCCAGAGATTTGCTAGAATCACCGATGTCTCCAATAAATCGTCTGTAATGTGATTGAAGAAGGGATTTTCTTCTTCGAAAATCCCAGTCTTGGCTTCATCTGAATACACACGTTCAATTTTCTTGCGCAGGTATTCTTCGATTTTTGGAGTGATATTGAGAAATTTATCCGCTAGAAACAACTCCGTGTCATCTGGGCTGAACTGATGGATAATGGCTTTCTTAATATAAATGTCCATAAAAATTTTAGTCCTCGTATAATGGGAAGGCATCTGTCAAGGCTTTGACTTCGCTTCTCACTTCTTCTAAAACAGCCTCATTTTCTGCATTTTTAAGGGTTTTAATGATAAGTTCAGCCACTTTATGGCTCTCTGCTTCACCAAAACCACGTGCAGTTGTTGCCGCTGCACCGATACGAATACCACTTGTCTTAAATGGTGACAGTGTTTCGTAAGGGATTGAGTTTTTATTTAGGGTAATATTGACCTCATCTAGCAAGTCTTGAGCAACTTTTCCGTTTTCTACAACCTTAGTTACATCAACTAGAAAGAGGTGATTTTCAGTACCACCAGAGATAATACGGAAATCAGGGTCTTGCAAGAAGACTTCTGCCATAGCCTTGCTGTTCTTAATAACATTTGCTGCATATTCCTTGAAGGCTGGGTCCAATACCTCTTTAAAGGCAACAGCCTTAGCAGCAACAACGTGCTCTAATGGCCCACCTTGTATACCTGGAAAAATAGCAGAATTAATCTTCTTTGCGATGTCTTCGTCATTAGTCAAAATCAAACCACCACGTGGTCCGCGAAGAGTTTTATGTGTCGTTGTTGTTGTAATATGTGCATAAGGCACTGGACTTGGATGAAGACCAGCTGCCACCAAACCAGCAATATGAGCCATATCGACCATGAGTTTTGCACCGACAGCATCTGCGATTTCACGGAATTTTGAAAAATCAATAATTTGAGAGTAGGCTGAAGCTCCTGCTACTATTAATTTTGGTTTTACTTCTTGTGCTTGTTTTAAGATAGCATCAAAGTCCAATAGTTCGGTATCAGGATCAACGCTATAAGAAACAAAATTGTAGGTCTGACCTGAGAAGCTAACAGGAGCTCCGTGAGTCAAGTGCCCACCTGCTGCCAAATCCATCCCCATGACCGTATCACCTGGCTCAATCAAGGCCATGTAAGCTGCACAGTTGGCTTGACTTCCTGAGTGAGGTTGGACATTGGCAAACTTTGCCCCGAAGATTTCTTTTGCACGTTCAATAGCTAGAGTTTCGACGACATCTACCACATCAGTCCCACCGTAATAACGACGTCCTGGGTAACCTTCGGCGTATTTATTGGTCAAGATAGACCCTTGAGCTGCCATTACAGCCTTAGAAACGACGTTTTCAGAGGCAATTAACTCGATGTTGTTTTGTTGGCGTTCCTCTTCTTTGGCAATGGCATTCCAAAGATCTGTATCATATGCTTTAAAATCATCTTTGTCAAAAATCATAGGTCTTCTCCTTTATAGTGTGACAGGTCTTTAGTTTGTTTTTACAACAAGAATATAAAATCCAAACTAAAAAATGCGAATAAACCGTTTCTGCGTCTTATCGCAGGTATAACCAACTTTTTCATAGAAAGCATGCGCACCTAAACGATGGTCTGCAGAATTTAAGCGAATAAAGTTATAGCCTCGTTTTTTTGCTTCATGTTCCAAGCCTTGGAGTAAAGTTTTTCCGATACCCTGACCCTGTGTTTGAGGCAAAACAGCTAAAGCTAGGATATTAAAACCTGGTTTTGAATAAAGAGATTCATAAACCTCGGCATGAACATACCCAAGTAAGTCATGGCTGGTCGGTTCCTCAAACCCCAGTAGAAAGTGATGGGGGTCTTGAGATAACTTAGCTAGTTGACTAGACGTTTCCTCTAAACTAAACGAATAACCTAAAGCTTCTTTGTTAATCTCACAAATAGCTGCAACATCTGTTGTTTTCAAATCACGTAGCATATCATACCTCCTCAAAAGGAATGGCTGGTATCTTGGCAAGGATATCTTCTCGAGTAATCGCTCCTTGGCGTAGAATCTTTACCTTGTCGCCAGATAAGTCTAAAATAGTCGAATCCTGACCCGTTAAAAAATCATCGTCTTCTAGTCCCAAGACCACTTGGTCAAAGTTTTGAAGAATTTTGTGAAAATCTACTCCACTTGATTGACCTGAAATATTGGCAGAAGGTCCGATTAAGGGGCCAAACTCACGAATCAACTCCAGGGTTACAGGATGACTCGGCATGCGAAATCCAACTGTCGTCAAATTTGAATTGACCCAATAAGGAACCTTGTCATTAGCTTCTAAGATAATGGTCAAAGGGCCTGGCAAAAAACTTTCAACCAGTTTATTGAGATAAGGTGGCTGATTCTTAGAAAAGTTCAAGATATCGTCTAGACTAGCGACATTCAGATTAAGCGCCTTATCTCTAGGACGACATTTAAGCTGATAAACATGGTCAACAGCCTTTTTATCCAATGCTTTTGCAAAAAGTCCATAAACTGTCTCCGTTGGCAAAACAACAGCTCCACCATTTTCAAGCTCGTGCTTAATTTTCTCCATCATCAATGACAACCATCCTATCTTGGCCAAATTGGTCTTTCAGAGTTCGAACTCGCTTCTCGGGAAAATTTTTCTTGAAAAGAGCTGGAACGCTTTGTCCTTGTTTGTAGCCAATTTCAAGATAAATCTTACCACCATCATTTAGATAGTCCTTTGATTCTTCCGCGATTCTGCGATAGATCGCTAGACCATCCTCATCTGCAAAGAGGGCTAAATGTGGCTCTGAATGGAGAACATTCAAACCAACTTCTGCCTCATCTACTCGAGATATATAAGGTGGATTG
Source organism: Streptococcus oralis (assembly GCF_001075875.1). Lineage (GTDB taxonomy): Bacteria > Bacillota > Bacilli > Lactobacillales > Streptococcaceae > Streptococcus > Streptococcus oralis_I. Next base: position 4,644 of record NZ_JUOS01000172.1, on the reverse strand, counting down.
GATACAATTATATCATATTTTGAAGAAATTTCGGAGAAACAGTTAGATTTAATAAAGGATAATGTTAGACCTTGATTGTTAGCGTTTTCCATCGCCAAATCCAAAGCATCCTGAGAAATATCGGCAGCTGTGATTGTCCAATCTGGTCTATTTTTAGCTAAAGCAAGAGCGATAGCACCACTCCCAGTTCCAATATCCAGAACTTTGAGATTTTCCTTCGGATTCTCATCCAGGATGAGCTCCACCAACTCTTCTGTCTCTGGACGGGGAATCAAGACCCGCTCATCTACTTTTAACTGCATACCAAAGAATTCAGCATGACCAACAATATACTGGGCGGGTATATGATTTGCCAATTTTATATAATTATCCTCTACAAACTTTCTTTCTTCCTCTGTTACTTCTTGCTGAAGGGCAAAGACAAAGTCTGTAAAAGATAGATTTTTCAGGCTACGATAGACAAAGGAGAGGCTTTCTGCTTCCTCTCCTTGTGCTATCAACTTTTCCTCAAAATCTTTAAACATTTGAGCTAATTTCATTATTTGTTTAATTCTTCCAATTTTTGCGTTTGATCATAAAGAACCAAGGCATCCACAACTTCATCTAGTTTACCAGACAAAATAGTATCAAGTTTTTGAAGGGTTAAGCCGATACGGTGGTCGGTAACACGGTTTTGTGGGAAGTTATAAGTACGGATACGTTCTGAACGGTCACCAGTACCGATAGTAGACTTACGCTCTGCGTCCTGCTCATCTTGGGCAATCTGAGCAAAGTGGTCAGCAACACGCGCACGAATAATCTTCATAGCCTTCTCACGGTTTTTCTGCTGGGTACGTTCTTCCTGCATCTCAACCTTGATATTGGTTGGCAAGTGAACAATACGAACAGCAGTCGCAACCTTGTTGACGTTCTGTCCACCAGCACCAGAAGCGTGGTAGATATCCACACGAAGGTCTTTTGGATCAATATCGTACTCTACTTCTTCCACTTCAGGCATAACGAGAACTGTCGCTGTAGAGGTATGAACACGCCCTTGGCTTTCTGTCACAGGGACACGTTGAACACGATGGGCACCTGACTCATACTTAAGCTTAGAGTATACAGACTGACCTGATACCATAGCAACAACTTCCTTGAAACCACCGACACCGTTCATAGAAGCCTCCATGACTTCAAAGCGCCAGCCTTGGGCTTCAGCGTACTTTTGGTACATGGTTAGCAAATCGCCAGCAAAGAGGGCAGCTTCATCACCACCAGCTGCTCCTCGGATTTCAAGGATGATGTTCTTGTCATCGTTTGGATCTTTAGGAAGGAGCAAGATTTTCAATTTTTCTTCGTACTCTTCTTTTTCAGCCTTAGCATCTTTCAATTCTTGTTTGGCCATTTCTTCCAAGTCAGCATCTCCGCCTGATTCTTTAATCATTTCCTCAGCGTCGACAATATTTTGAAGGACTTGTTTGTATTCGCGGTAGGCAGTTACGGTATCACGAGTAGAAGCTTCCTCTTTTGAAAGCTCCATGAAACGCTTGGTATCAGAGACCACATCAGGGTCGCTGAGCAATTCTCCCAACTCTTCATAACGGTCTTCTACAGCTTGTAGTTGATCATAGATGTTCATTTTTTCTCCTTATTTCTCAATTGTTAAATCGTATATGGCTACTACTTCGTTCTCAAATATTTCCCCAGTTTCTTTAAATCCATAACTGAGGTAACAAGATATTGCATGTTCATTTTCTGGTTCATAAGACAACCAAAGTTTATTGGCTAAACCTGCTGGCTCTGTTCGAACATAGTCTAGCACCTTATCCATAATTGGTTTAAAATACCCTTGATCTTGAAAATGCTTATCAATCATGAAACGAAATAGTAAATAATTTCCATTACTAATCCCGATTTTTTTATCATAAGCTAACATCACAAAACCTATGATTGCATCATTATCATAAACTGCCAATGGAGCTACAAAATCTCCATTTTTTGTGTAGACATATGCTTCAGCTAAACTAATTGCGTTGGTAGCAATAAATTGTTTTTGATATTCCTTAACATCCAAATGCAGAACATCAAAATAATTTTCCATTGTAACATCTCTTAGTTCAATTGTCATAGTCTTGTTCCTTTTTAGATGTTATCAGTGGGGCAAAATAATGTTTACGGCAAACCGAAATATAGGTTTCATTGCCACCTATCTGGATCTGCTCACCATCATAGACTGGCAGACCATTCTGCGTACGCAACACCATAGTCGCTTTTTTCTTGCAATACTGGCAAATGGTCTTGATTTCGTCAATCTTATCTGCTAAGAGCAGAAGATATTTTGAACCTTCGAATAGTTCGTTACGAAAATCATTTTTTAAACCAAATGCCATGACAGGTATGTCTAACTCATCCACAACACGAGCTAGGTCGTAAACATGGTGACGCTTTAAAAATTGGGCTTCATCGACAAGTACACAGTAAGGCATTTCAGGTAAATCTCGGATAAATCCAAAGATATCCGTTGTTTCCTCAATAGCAACTGCTGGTCTTTTCATCCCAATTCGACTTGAAACATAGCCAACACCGTCACGCGTATCCAGAGCCGAAGTCATTATCACAACTCCCTTTCCTTGCTCCTCATAGTTATAGGCTACCTTGAGAATCTCAATCGTTTTTCCTGAGTTCATAGTCCCATAACGATAATACAACTGTGCCATGCTTCTATTTCACGTCCATTTCTAAATTTTTGCTACATTCTAGTATACCATATTTTCTCAAAGCTTTAAACGGCAAATTGTGGTAAAATAGAAGAAATCAAATAACTAGTGGAGGACGCAATTATGCCATTTGTACGCATCGATTTATTTGAAGGACGCACGCTAGAGCAAAAGAAAGCCCTAGCCAAGGAAGTTACGGAAGCTGTTGTTCGCAACACTGGTGCACCTCAATCTGCTGTTCATGTCATTATCAACGATATGCCTGAAGGAACCTATTTCCCACAAGGCGAAATGCGCACTAAGTAAAGCTTAAGCAATCTGCTTAGGCTTTTCTTTATAAGTAACATTCATTGAAGAAAATACTAAAATTTGTTACAATTTGAAGAGATATTAGTCTATACAAACAAATAAACTATAAAGGAATTGAAATGATTACACGGGAATTTGATACCATTGCAGCCATCTCGACACCGCTTGGTGAAGGTGCTATTGGGATAGTCCGCCTAAGCGGAACGGATAGTTTTGCCATTGCGCAGAAAATCTTTAAAGGCAAGGACTTGAGCAAGGTTGCTAGCCACACTCTTAACTACGGCCACATTGTTGACCCTCAAACTGGTAAGGTCATGGACGAGGTTATGATTGGGGCTATGAAATCTCCAAAGACCTTCACTCGTGAAGACATTATCGAGATTAACACCCACGGAGGGATTGCCGTGACTAATGAAATTCTCCAACTGGCTATCCGTGAAGGTGCACGTATGGCAGAGCCTGGAGAGTTTACTAAACGTGCCTTCCTTAACGGTCGTGTAGACTTGACTCAGGCCGAGGCTGTGATGGATATCATCCGCGCCAAGACTGATAAGGCTATGAATATAGCGGTCAAACAATTAGATGGTTCTCTTTCTGACTTGATTAATAATACTCGTCAGGAAATCCTCAATACACTAGCACAAGTAGAGGTTAATATCGACTATCCTGAATACGACGATGTTGAAGAAGCCACTACTGCTGTTGTCCGTGAGAAAACTTTGGAGTTTGAGCAACTCTTAACTAATCTCCTTAAAACAGCCCGTCGTGGGAAAATCCTTCGTGAAGGGATTTCAACGGCTATCATTGGTCGTCCAAACGTTGGGAAGTCTAGCCTTCTTAATAACCTCCTGCGCGAAGATAAAGCCATTGTAACTGATATTGCAGGAACTACTCGAGATGTCATCGAAGAATACGTCAACATCAATGGTGTACCACTTAAGTTGATTGATACTGCGGGTATCCGTGAAACAGATGATATCGTGGAACAAATCGGTGTTGAGCGTTCCAAAAAAGCCCTCAAGGAAGCTGACTTGGTTCTACTGGTGCTCAATGCCAGTGAACCACTAACAGCACAAGACAGACAACTCCTAGAAATCAGTCAAGATACCAACCGTATCATCCTACTTAACAAAACTGACCTACCTGAGGCTATTGAAACTACTGAACTTCCTGAAGATGTCATCCGTATTTCGGCCCTCAAAAATCAAAACATTGATAAGATTGAAGATCGCATCAATAATCTCTTCTTTGAAAACGCAGGCTTGGTCGAACAAGATGCTACCTATCTATCCAACGCCCGTCATATTTCATTAATCGAAAAGGCTGTTGAAAGCTTACAAGCTGTAAACGAAGGCCTCGAGCTGGGGATGCCAGTTGATTTGCTTCAAGTTGATTTGACACGTACTTGGGAAATCCTCGGAGAAATCACTGGTGATGCTGCTCCAGATGAACTCATTACACAGTTGTTCAGCCAATTTTGTCTGGGTAAATAAGAAAAACTAGGTCAAAAAAATGCTAGTCACCTAAAAAGAGGTTGGGACAAAAAGATCCCGACCTCACTTTTTATTATCAATCATAATTTGACGCGGTAGCTGATTGAACTTTTTGTTCGTCTTTTAGACTCCAAAAAGCTCCTAAT
>NZ_JUOS01000171.1 GCF_001075875.1 Streptococcus oralis | reverse complement strand
ATGTTTTAGGCAGTGATGTCACCTTAAAGGACGGTGAAACCATTGGCTTTTCAGAAGATCAAAAAATCAAAATCACTGAGTCAAAAGCTGTCTATTTGGAAGGCAATTCCTTGAAATTAGATGTTTAGACCATGATTTATATTTGAGTGTCCTTCCTAGATTGAGGTTTTTATGAAGCGTAATATAAAAAAGTATTATCTCTACCGATTTCTGGTCTATAGATTTGAAAAACTCTCTTGTAAGGACCCAAGTCTCAAGGAAATAGAGTCAGAGAAGAGAGAAAAAATCCTTCTAGAGGCTACTCGAACTAGTCAAAAGATTATTCTAGTCCTTGGAATTCTTTATGTTTTGCTAAATTCGGCTTTGTTCATTTACCTTAGGGCTAGTGATTTTCAAAATCCCTTATTGACTTGGTTTACTGATTACGTCGACTATTTAGGTGGACTGATAAACGGAGAATGGGGCGGTAGTTGGCGTCAAAAGAAAGCTAGTTTTTTGATGATTGCTCTACTGGCTTTGCCCATTGTGGTCATAGAAGGTTGCCCCTTCTTCTTGCTAGTCTTATTGATTGGGAATTGGGTGCTAAAGAGAAAGATAAGATTTGAGAGAGAACATAAAGGAGTAGAGAGCCATGGCTAGAACGGCGATAATAGGTACTTTAATAGTTTTTGCAATCTTTAATCTGCTTCTCGGTCTGGGCTTTTATCTCTTTCTAAAAAAGAGGAAAGAGAACGGGCAGTCATTGTACGAAACCCCTGTAAATCAACAAACTCGAACAGAAAAACTGGGTTTAGGCGAGATTTTAGTCTACCTGACGTTGATTGCTATTGCAGGGATCTTTGCTTTTCAGGCCTTAAATAGAGGTGGTGTTGGGAATTCTATTTTAGCCAAAATGATCTTCCTCCCAGCTATAATGGCTCTTTTCAATGCAAGAAAAAGGACTGGAAAGTCTTTACTTGCCCTCCTTATAACCTTTATGGTCTTTCTGGTAGGAGTCATGTTTAATCTCACGATTGGTTTGCCACCTCAAGCACCGATTTTGCAAATTAATGAAAGTAAAATCATTTTAGCAGAAACCAAAGCCAGTGAGCTGATGGATGCTGGATTTGACATCTATGTAAGACAGGGTGATGGTGGTAGCGACTACGAAGAGCTCTTGACAGAGGGAAGTTTCCAAAAGTATCCTGGAGATAAAACAGTCGTCATCGAAAAAGGCTTCAGACTGGATAGCAATGCTGTTCCTTACGCTCCCTATCTCCTAGCAAAAGATGGCATAGTACTGGGGAGTATTTCCTTTTACGGTGCTGAGGACCAGGATGTGGCTTTAGAAGATTCTAAGGTTATTCAGGTTCGATTTAACAAGGAAAGTATTGAGGCAGCTAAAAAACATTTTATCACTCTCAAATTAGATGAACTTGACTTGTCTACTCGACTGGATGTTTCTCTTGTTCAAGAAACTTTTAAAAAGCATCTATGGTCAATTCCCCCATCACATACAAGTGATGTCACTCAATTGTGGTATGGATTAAAGTGGTCCAGCAACAGTGACTCTCTATTTTGGAATGAGTATTATAGTCTCATCCATCTGGATGAAAATTACTTGATGACTGATTTTGAGCTAGCTGTTCAAGTAGCACGAGATGACTAGATAGGATTTTGAATAGTTGACTGTACTTATAACTAATTGAGGAGCTGAGTATTTTAGTTCCTTTTTAATTTTTTTGAACTTATTTTAAAACGGTTTCTATTTTATGGTTCGTTGATTTTCACGAACAAAAAAATGAATTTATTTAAAAAAGTTTCTAAAAATACTTTACAAGTATCTGAAAACATGATATAGTAATGAAGCTTAGAAAATGAGATGATGTTTTCTAGCAAATATAAACCCGAGTAAAAAATGCCTACGGACAGGCAGGGTTGAATGCCGAAGCGTGGTTGAAAAGCCACATTATTGATAGGGTTAAAAGCCTACTTTTATAAGTTGATGTTAGAACATTAGTTCTAATTCGTATAGATTTGTTAGTGTGGTGAAAGCACACGTCATCTTGTGAAACGATCAATAAAGTACGTAATATTTGCTACTAGAGAGTTAGGAAACATCAGGAACAGACATACTCAAAAGAAACAAACATAAACACGTCAGTAGATTGTAGAGCAGGTGCCAACCTGCTCTTTTTTCATAAGTATCCTTTAGAGCCTTACATGGTTAAGGTGTAAAACTATGGTAAAGGAGTATGTCTTTATAATGTTAAATCAAAACCAAGCTCCTATCTATGAGGGGTTGGTCAAGTTACGAAAGAAAAGAATTGTACCGTTTGACGTACCTGGTCACAAGCGTGGCCGTGGAAACCCAGAGTTGGTTGAACTTTTAGGGGAAAAATGTGTAGGCATAGATGTCAACTCTATGAAGCCCTTGGATAATCTGGGGCATCCCATTTCGATTATCCGAGAAGCTGAGGAACTAGCTGCAGAAGCTTTTGGTGCTGCTCATGCCTTTTTAATGATTGGGGGCACAACCTCATCTGTTCAAACTATGATTCTCTCCACCTGTAAAGCTGGAGATAAGATCATCCTTCCTCGAAATGTTCATAAGTCAGCTATCAATGCGCTCGTTTTATGTGGCGCTATTCCCATTTATATTGAGATGAGTGTGGATCCAAAAATCGGTATTGCTTTGGGGCTTGAAAATGAGCGTGTAGCACAAGCTATTCAGGAACATCCAGATGCCAAGGCTATCCTAATCAACAATCCTACCTACTATGGGATTTGTTCAGATCTTAAGGGGCTAACAGAGATGGCTCACGCTGCAGGAATGAAAGTCTTAGTAGATGAGGCACACGGTGCCCATCTGCATTTTACAGATAAACTTCCTCTATCTGCTATGGATGCAGGAGCAGATATGTCAGCAGTGTCTATGCATAAGTCTGGTGGTAGCTTGACACAAAGTTCACTTCTTTTAGTTGGGGATCAGATGAATCCTGAGTACGTGCGTCAAATCATTAACCTGACCCAATCAACATCAGCATCTTACTTACTAATGTCTAGTTTGGATATTTCACGCCGCAATCTGGCCCTCCGTGGTAAAGAATCCTTTGAGAAAGTCATTGAGCTATCCGAGTACGCTCGTCGTGAAATCAATGCTATCGGTGGCTACTATGCCTACTCAAAAGAGCTAGTAGACGGTGTGTCTGTCTGTGATTTTGATGTTACTAAGTTGTCAGTCTACACCCAAGGAATCGGCCTAACAGGAATCGAGGTATATGATCTCCTGCAAGACGAATATGATATTCAGATTGAGTTTGGTGATATTGGGAATATCTTGGCCTACATTTCAATTGGTGACCGCATTCAAGACATTGAACGCTTGGTGGGTGCGCTAGCTGATATCAAGAGACTCTACTCACGAGATGGGAAGGACTTGATTGCTGGAGAATATATCCAGCCTGAGTTGGTGCTATCTCCTCAGGAAGCCTTTTATTCAGAGAGAAGAAGTTTAACCCTGGACGAGTCTGTGGGGCAAGTCTGTGGGGAATTTGTCATGTGCTACCCTCCAGGTATTCCAATCCTAGCGCCAGGTGAACGGATTACACGAGAAATTGTCGATTATATTCAATTTGCCAAAGAACGTGGTTGTTCCCTCCAAGGAACGGAAGATCCAGAGGTCAACCACATCAATGTCATTGAGAGAAAGGAGAACTAGATGGATTTATGGTTTTCTGAGGTTCACACTCCAGATGTGAAATTGTCCTTGAGAACAGCTAAGCAACTCTACGCTGGTAAAAGTGAATGGCAGGATATTGAAGTTTTAGATACGCCAGCTTTTGGAAAGATTTTGATTTTAAACGGGCATGTCTTGTTCTCGGATGCAGATGATTTTGTCTACAACGAAATGACCGTCCACGTTCCCATGGCTGTCCATCCCAATCCAAAGAAAGTCTTGGTTATTGGGGGTGGTGACGGAGGTGTTGCCCAGGTATTAACACTCTATCCTGAACTGGAGCAGATTGATATCGTGGAACCGGATGAGATGTTGGTTGAGGTCTGTCGTGAGTATTTTCCAGACTTTGCTGCTGGGCTAGATGATCCTCGTGTCACTATTTATTATCAAAATGGACTGAGATTTTTGAGAAACTGTGAAGATGATTACGACATTATCATCAATGATGCGACTGATCCATTTGGACATACGGAAGGGCTCTTTACCAAGGAATTTTACGGCAATAGCTACCGGGCTCTCAAAGAAGACGGAATCATGATCTATCAGCATGGTAGTCCTTTCTTTGACGAAGATGAGTCTGCTTGCCGAAGCATGCACCGCAAGGTCAATCAAGCTTTTCCAATTAGCCGGGTTTATCAAGCACATATACCTACCAGTCCTGCTGGCTATTGGTTGTTTGGATTTGCATCAAAAAAATATCACCCTGTCAAAGATTTTGATAAGGAAGGCTGGAAAAAACGCCAGCTATTCACAGAATACTATACTGCAAACTTACACATTGGTGCCTTTATGTTGCCAAAATACGTTGAAGACATTTTAGAAGAAGAGGAAGGAAAAAAATGAGTCGTTTATTAGTTATCGGATGTGGGGGCGTTGCCCAAGTTGCTATTTCAAAGATTTGCCAAGATAGCGAAACTTTTAAAGAAATTATGATTGCTAGCCGTACCAAGTCAAAATGTGATGACTTGAAAGCTAAATTAGAAGGCAAAACTAATACAAAGATTGAAACAGCTGCTCTTGATGCTGACAAGGTAGAAGAAGTGATTGCCTTGATTGAAAGCTACAAACCAGAAGCTGTTTTGAACGTAGCTCTACCATACCAAGATTTGACTATTATGGATGCTTGTTTGGCAACAGGTGTCCACTATATCGATACTGCCAACTATGAGGCTGAGGACACAGAAGACCCTGAATGGCGTGCTATTTATGAGAAACGTTGTAAGGAGCTTGGTTTTACTGCCTACTTTGACTACTCATGGCAATGGGCTTACCAAGAGAAATTCAAGAAAGCAGGTCTAACTGCCTTGCTTGGTTCTGGTTTTGACCCAGGGGTAACCAGCGTCTTTTCAGCATACGCCCTCAAACACTATTTTGATGAAATCCATTATATCGATATTTTAGACTGTAATGGTGGTGACCACGGTTATCCATTTGCGACAAACTTTAACCCAGAAATCAATCTACGTGAGGTTTCTGCACCAGGTTCTTACTGGGAAGATGGAAAATGGGTTGAGGTCGAAGCTATGTCTATCAAACGTGAGTATGATTTCCCACAAGTTGGTCAAAAAGACATGTATCTCCTCCACCATGAAGAAATCGAATCATTAGCAAAGAATATTCCAGGTGTTAAACGCATTCGTTTCTTTATGACATTTGGTCAATCTTATCTAACGCACATGAAATGCTTGGAAAACGTTGGTCTTCTTCGTACAGATGCTATTAATTTTAACGGACAAGAAATCGTACCAATCCAATTCTTGAAAGCCTTGCTTCCAGATCCTGCAAGCCTTGGCCCACGTACTGTTGGTAAAACAAATATCGGATGTATCTTTACAGGCGTCAAAGATGGCGTTGAAAAGACCATCTACATTTACAATGTTTGCGACCATCAGGAGTGCTATGCAGAGGTTGGATCACAAGCCATTTCTTACACAACAGGTGTTCCTGCCATGATTGGGACAAAATTAGTGATGGATGGTACATGGAAACAGCCTGGAGTTTATAACCTTGAAGAGTTGGATCCAGACCCATTCATGGAAGCTTTAAATAAATACGGTTTGCCATGGGTTGTGGTTGAAAATCCACAAATGGTGGACTAATGAAGTTAGAACAAGTACCAACACCAGCCTATGTCATTGATTTAGCAAAACTAGAAGAAAATTGTAGCATTTTGCAAGAGGTTCAGGAAAAGGCAGGCTGTAAGGTGTTGCTCGCTCAAAAGGCTTATTCTCTCTATAAAACCTATCCCCTAATTAGCCAGTATCTATCAGGTACGACGGCTAGTGGACTCTATGAAGCTAAGTTAGCTAGAGAAGAGTTTCCGGGAGAAGTCCATGTATTTGCACCTGCTTTCAAGGAATCAGATATGGAAGAGCTACTGCAAATATCGGATCATATTGATTTTAACTCAGAGAGACAACTTCGAAAGTATGGTCAACGTTGTCGTGAGGCTGGTATCAGTGTGGGTCTTCGCATCAATCCTCAATGTTCAACGCAGGGTGACCACGCGCTTTATGATCCTTGTGCTCCTGGCTCTCGTTTTGGAGTGACTTCAGACAAGATACCAAGTGATTTATTGGAATTGGTTGACGGACTTCATTTTCATACCCTCTGTGAGCAAGGGGCAGATGATTTACAAACGACTTTGAAAGCAGTAGAAGAGCAGTTTGGAGCTTATTTGCACCAAGTTAAATGGCTCAATATGGGTGGTGGACATCATATTACGAGAGATGATTATGATGTGGACTTACTGATCTCTGAGATTAAACGTATTCGAGAAACCTATAACCTTGATGTCTATGTCGAACCAGGTGAAGCCATTGCCCTTAATGCGGGCTATCTAGCGACAGAAGTCTTGGATATTGTTGAAAATGGGATTGAGACCTTGGTGCTAGACGCCTCGGCAAGCTGCCATATGCCAGATGTTCTTGAGATGCCTTATCGTCCCCCATTGAGAGATGGATTTGAAGCACAAGAAAAACCTTATACTTATAGACTCTCTTCAAATACTTGCCTGACAGGGGATATCATTGGAGACTATAGCTTTGAAAAACCGATTGAGATTGGCGATCGCCTCTATTTTGAAGACATGGCTATTTACTCATTTGTCAAAAATAATACCTTTAACGGGATTGGACTTCCAAGTTTGTATCTCATGGATAAAGAGGGTGAGTGCAGTCTAGTCAAAGCATTTGGCTACCAAGACTTTAAGGAGAGATTATCATGATGGACAGCCCAAAGAAATTAGGTTATCGTATGCCTGCAGAGTATGAACCCCATCATGGGACTCTCATGATATGGCCTACTCGACCAGGGTCTTGGCCATTTCAAGGAAAGGCTGCAAAAAAAGCTTTTAGCCAGATTATCAAAACGATTGCTCAGGGGGAAACAGTCTACCTTTTGGTTGAGGAGGACTATCTATCTGAAGCGCAATCCTATCTAGGAGACCAAGTTGTTTATTTAGATATTCCGACAAATGATGCCTGGGCGCGTGATACTGGTCCGACCATTCTCCTCAATGATCAGAGGGAAAAGTTGGCGGTAGATTGGTCTTTCAATGCCTGGGGTGGTACTGTTGACGGTCTTTACCAAGACTATGAAGCAGATGACCAAGTAGCCAGTCGTTTTGCTGAGGAGTTGGAAATACCTGTTTACGATGCCAAACCTTTTGTACTGGAAGGTGGAGCTATACATAGTGACGGTCAAGGAACTATTCTCGTAACTGAAAGTTGCTTGCTTAGTCCTGGTCGTAATCCTCACCTGACTAAAGAGGAGATTGAAAAGATCTTACTAGAGAGTCTTGGTGCTGAAAAAGTTATCTGGTTGCCTTACGGTATTTATCAAGATGAGACAAATGAACACGTCGACAATGTTGCAGCCTTTGTTGGTCCTGCAGAACTTGTCTTGGCTTGGACGGACGACGAAAGTGATCCCCAGTATGCCATGTCTGCAGCAGATCTAGCTCTTTTAGAGAAGGAAACCGATGGAAAAGGCCGGAGTTTCACTATTCATAAACTTCCAATCCCAGCTATTCATCAAGTAGTTACAGAGGAGGATTTGCCGGGCTATACTTATGAAGAAGGTGAAGAGGAGCGCTATGCCGGGGAACGTTTAGCAGCTTCCTATGTAAATTTTTACATTGCTAATAAGTCTGTATTAGTGCCGCAATTTCAGGATGCTAACGACCAAGTGGCCTTGAATATTCTGAGCCAGTGTTTCCCAGCCCGTGATGTTGTCGGAATTCCTGCAAGAGATATTCTTTTAGGTGGTGGAAATATCCACTGTATTACCCAACAAATTCCAGAATAGGAGAAAAAGATGAGAAATGTAACGGTTGCAGCCATTCAGATGCAATGCGCTAAGGATGTGGATACTAATATCCAAACAGCTGAACGTTTGGTTCGACAAGCTGCGGAGCAAGGAGCCCAGATCATTCTTTTACCAGAATTATTTGAACGTCCCTATTTCTGTCAGGAACGTCAGTATGACTACTACCAGTATGCCCAGTCTGTGTCTGAAAATACAGCTATTCAGCATTTCAAAGGAATTGCCAAAGAGCTAAAGGTCGTTTTACCGATTAGTTTCTATGAAAAAGATGGTAATGTCTTATACAATTCCATTGCTGTCATTGATGCAGATGGAGAAGTACTGGGCGTTTATCGTAAAACTCATATACCAGATGACCATTATTATCAGGAGAAATTCTTCTTTACACCTGGAAACACAGGCTTCAAGGTCTGGGACACTCGCTATGCCAAGATTGGAATTGGCATCTGTTGGGATCAATGGTTCCCTGAAACAGCCCGTTGCCTTGCTCTAAATGGCGCAGAATTGCTCTTTTATCCAACAGCTATTGGTTCAGAGCCTATTTTGGATACAGATAGTTGTGGTCATTGGCAACGTACCATGCAGGGACATGCAGCAGCAAATATTGTGCCAGTTATCGCAGCCAATCGTTATGGTTTAGAAGAAGTCACTCCTTGCGAGGAAAATGGTAACCAAAGTTCAAGTCTTAATTTCTACGGTTCATCCTTTATGACCGATGAAACAGGAGCTATTTTAAGTCAAGCCGAACGGCAAGGCGAAGCTATCTTGTTAACTAATTATGACCTTGACAAGGGAGCGAATGAGCGCCTGAATTGGGGTCTCTTTAGAGACAGAAGACCAGACATGTATAAAGATATTGTCAGATGAAAAAGCCTATCCTAGGCTTTTTTTCTGTAGATACTATAATAATTTTTTGATAAAGTATTAGAAATCTGATAAAATTAACATAGTGTAAGAATGATAAGAGAGGTTGGGGAGCTCTCAATCAATTTTTTCTTGAAGAATTAAGCCGTGACTGAGGTTAATTATGGGAAAATGGACTTGTAGATGTGGTCAAGCAATGAACGACC
>NZ_JUOS01000170.1 GCF_001075875.1 Streptococcus oralis | reverse complement strand
TGTTGAGTTTGCTTGCCCCAAAGGTTTCTCCTTCTTCAATCAGTGTATACACCTTACGCTGGAATGCAGCTTCCAGAAGGTGAGTGATGAAGTTATGGAAGTAGGTATCTGTCAAGCGGTGAGCAAGAGCGAAGCGTTTCTGACGTGGATCATCAGACTGGTGTTCCAAGTAATCACTTAAAAGCAATTCATTGAAGGTTGACGGTGCTTCGACATAATAGGTCGACATGTGGGCATTAAAATAGCTTTGGTGATTGTCAGAAAAGATGAATTGACCAGAATGCCCGATTTCATGAATCAAGGTATAAACATCGCTCAAACGGCCTGTCCAGCTCATGAGGACATATGGATGCACACGGTATGGATCAGCTGCATAGCCACCAGAATCCTTACCACTATTAGCAGCAAAGTCTACCCAACGCTCTTCTTGATAGCGAGCAACTTCCTGACAATATTCCTGCCCCAAAGGTTCTACCGATTTCATGACCAAATCGTAGGCATCATCAATGCTAACCTCTGGATTAAGAGCACTATCCAAATCCAATTTCCAGTCGGCAAAGGTCATCTTCTCAAGACCATTGACCTTAGCCACATGCTTGAGATATCTCTGAGCGACTGGCGCAAAGTCCTTCATGATAAGGTCAATCTGGCGATCAAACATAGCACGATCTACTTCTTGCTCGGCCAGAAGATAGTCAAAGACTGAGTCATATCCCTTCATATCTGCCAACAATTTCTCAGACTTGACCTGAGCAAGATAGGCTGCTGCAGCTGTATTTTGGTGCTTACGTAGTCCTTCTGAGAACGAACGGAAGGATTTCTCACGGACTTCAGCATCCTCGTGGTTTTGATAGAAGTTTTCATAGGTCACAAAACTGTTTTTGTAGGTTTTGCCATGGGCTTCAAAGTAAGCCATTTCAAAGTCCCCAGCTCGCATCTTGGTGTAAATATCCTGTGGACTGTAGAAAACTTCACCCAGATTGGTCAAGGCCTTTTCCACATCCGCCCCAAGATAGTGGGCTTTTTTGATTTTGGCCTGACGAATGGCTGCCGTCAAGTGAGGCAATTCACCCAAACGGTTCAAGACTTCCTCGTCTGCTGCCACTAAGGCATCGTCAAAGAAGGTTAAGGCGACACTGGCATCTGTCTCAAAGTCCATTCCAGCTTGGGCGATATTGGCAAAATCTTCATTACCATAGTCTGTCGTCTGAGGCATAAAGGCGTAATTACCGATATGACTCATCTGAATGTAGATTTGTTCCAATTCTGCAAAGGCCTTCTCGAAATCTTCAAAAGTGTGAAGATTGTCCTTATAGTCACGACTAAATTGATTGATATCTTCACGCGCCTTCTCAATCGCACGCAAGAAATCCTCGCGGTCTTGGTATAGGGCTGTCAAATCCCAAAGTTCCTTTTCAGGAAATTCTGAACGGTGTTTTTGTTCCATCTTTTTCCTCTTATTTCTCTAATTCTAATAAAACACTAAGGGCTGACAGGGCATAAAGCGGTGCTGTTTCTGCTCGCAAAATACGAGGACCAAGACCTGCCAAGACTGCTCCTTTAGCTTCAAAACTCTCGATTTCTGCAGGTGAGAGACCACCTTCTGGACCAAAGATAAAGAGCAATTCAGCTCCTTTTTCCAGTCCAGCAACTGCTTGTATAAGTGCGGCTGATTCGCCTTCTTTAGCCGACTCTTCATAAGCCACCACGATGCGGTCAAACTGGCTCAGTTGTGCTAGAAAGTCTGCCTTTTTCTCAAAAAGCGTAATACTTGGGACAAAGTTGCGCTTGCTTTGCTCGGCTGCTCCAAGGGCGATTTTTTCTAGTTTCTCGACTTTTTTCCCTAGTTTTTTACCGTCCCATTTAGCAACTGACCAGTCTGCAGGGAAGGCCCAAATCTGACTGGCACCTAGTTCCGTTACCTTTTGAGTGATAAACTCCAACTTATCTCCCTTGGGAAAACCAGATGCGATAGTCACCTGGACTGGCAGTTCCACATTGTCAGTTAATTCTTCAACCAACTCAAACTGACGTGCTTCCACATTTACCACGCGCGCCAAGCGCTTGATGCCATCATCAAAGACCAAAGTAACCTCGTCCTCTTCTTTCAAGCGCATGACCTGAAACATGTGCTTGCTTGTTTCCTTGTCCTCGATAGTGACAGGAGATGTGGCAAGACCTTTTACAAAATACTGTTGCATGCTAGCCTCCAATCACACCAGAGATATCCTTTGTTTTTTTGAAGACACAGGCATTCCATTCTCCTTGGATCATATGGGTTTCAAGGAAAAATCCAGCTGCTTCTGCTGACTCACGTACCATGTCCCACTTGTCCTTGATAATGCCACTCATGATGAGATAGCCTTCATCCTTGACCAATCGATAAGCATCG
The DNA here is from genome assembly GCF_001075875.1 of Streptococcus oralis. Taxonomy (GTDB): domain Bacteria; phylum Bacillota; class Bacilli; order Lactobacillales; family Streptococcaceae; genus Streptococcus; species Streptococcus oralis_I. The sequence continues at coordinate 5,857 of NZ_JUOS01000170.1, read as the reverse complement.
TCTGTCAGATTAATGAGAATATCCGCCAAAATATTGGCTACGATGACGTCTGCCTCGATTTCCACGCCTTTAAGCAAATCACCTGGGGCTACATGGATGTTTTCCATACCAGGATTGAGCTCAATATTTTCCTGAGCCACCCGAACCGCCACATCATCCAAGTCATAGGCAAAGATTTCCTTGGCACCAAGAAGAGAGCTAGCAATAGAAAGGACGCCTGAACCTGTCCCTACATCTAGCACCGTTTCGCCACCGCGAAGAACCTGCTCCAAGGCAAAGAGACTCATCTTGGTTGTTGGGTGAGTTCCTGTCCCAAATGCCATCCCTGGATCCAGCTTGATAATCTTTTCTCCTGCAGTCGCCTCATAGTCTGTCCAAGACGGCACGATGGTCAAGTCATGAGTAACCCGAGCTGGCTCATAGTATTTCTTCCAATTGTCAGCCCAGTCTTCCTCAGCCAAAGCAGTCGTTCCCATCTTGACTTCTCCCAAGTCCATAAAATCTGTCAATTCTGCTAGGCGAGCCTTCAAGTCCATTTCAACCGTTGCTACATCAACCGTGTCAGGGTAGTAGGCTGTCACAACGATTTCTTCTTTCTGATCGACCTCTGGGAAAATCTCGCCAAAGCGGTCAACATTTCCCACATAGTCCATACTGTCCTCGATCGCAACACCTTGCGCTCCCAACTCAATCAAGAGATTGGAAACCAACTCCTCTCCCTCACGCTTGACTGTAACTTTTAACTCTTGCCATGTTTCCATTTTGAATCTTCCTTATTTTTCTTAAATTCTTCAATCACATCTGCGTAATGTTCTTTCATTGCGCTATGAATCTGCTGTTTAAAAATACCAAACATAAGATAATAAACTAGTAGAACAATACTTTCAAACAGTATAAAAAGTAAAAAATACGCTGATAGGGGCAGTATGAGACCTCTACCACTTAGTAAGGGTACAACAACCATTAGAACACACATCACAGCCATAAAAATCCCAGTTACTTTCGTAGCTCTTTCTCTTATCTTCTTTAACTTTAAATATTCAATATAAATAAATATAGCTTCTTCTCTGGAATATTGTCCAGTTTTTAGTTTGTGTTTAACTTCTTTATTCAACGTCGTTGTTGCAATAGCAAAAATCATTCTTCTCCTCCAAATAATCCCTCAATCTTCTCTGCAACTGAGGTACTGCTTGTTTAGAATTAAGAAATTCCTCAATATTCATCAGTTTGTATCCCTGTCCCTCATCTCCAAAGGTGATACTGTCAAACTGTTCTTGACTTAACTGACCAACCATAAAAACAGACTGCCGACCTTCATAGAGCATGCTGGGATAGACCTTACTCCAAAGCAGGCAATCTTCAGTTAGATGAATTCCTAGTTCTTCATAGACTTCACGCCGAGCGCAGTCAAAAGGACTTTCATCCCCTTCACGGCCACCACCTGGCAATTCCCACATGTTGGGACAAGGGATATCGTCCTTGTCATCACGTAAGATAGCCAAGACCTTACCCCCACAAATCAAGGCAATCTTAGAGCCTGTGAAATCCATTCTGCTATCCAATAATTCCATGATATTTACTCTTTTCTATGATAACAATTACTCTCTAGGAAAATACAAGCTAGTTTTCTTCGATTACTTTTTGGCACTCTGCATCCCAGTACGCCTGCCATCTACCATGTTTTTTAGCAAAATAAACCGTAAACTCATCATTTACATAATCTGCAACATAGCGAAGATTAGGCGGGTTTTCCTCAAAACTTAATATCCAAGGATGGAAGTAAAATGTCCTTTCCCACTTCTTCTGAGTATAGCCGAGATCCTTAGCATACTGAGGGATGGGTTGTTGCAACTCGCTTTCCAAATGGGACTGAATGGCATTGTCAAAACTATTCAAACGAGCTAATAGTTGCTGAAACTGCTCTTCTTCCTCCGTCTTAAAACCAACTAGAAATTCAAATTCCGCAAAATCTTCAGGAAATTCAAGTTCTGTGATTTTCCCATCCTCAGCATAGCGTCCTTCCTCATTAACAAGGCGACGAGCTCCTGACTTCAATACTTTCTCGAAATCTAGATCCGCAAAGCGATTGCGGGGAAGAATATCAACTGACGGCTCAGTTTTAGCTGGCCTTCTCCTGAAAAACTGTTTGACTTTTTCTAGCATAGTCTCCCCCTTCTCCTTGAATTCATTATTTAAAAATGTCCACTTAGAATCTTTTCTAATACCTCGGATAGGGATAAAATTCTCCCTCTTCCAAACCGACTTTCCCTTCTTCAAAGACTTCTTGGTTCCATTCCATGACGAATTCTTCTGCTTCTGGGTCTTCCAAAAAGTCCATGAGAGCATCTAGCCCAACCTCGGCAGTATCCTTGAGAAATAGGGCAAAATAAGCTAAAAATTCACGAGAAAAACCTTTCTTCGGCAGGTAAGGGATGACCGTGAGATAGTCTTCTTCATTAACAGTTGACTTGGCAGGATTGTAAAAGAGCACCGCTTCCTCAAAAAGGATATCATCTGATGATACCTCTCCATCCTCATCCAGCATCTCCACTCCTGCAGCATTTTGTGCCTCTAGCAAAAAACTTACTTCAACCGCATGATTGCGCTTATCCCAGCTAATCTCATAATCAAAAGGAAAGTTCTTGTCCAACTCTTCTTGTAAAACATCTAAAAATCCATATGTTGCCATTTTGTCCTCTTTCTATACGACTCTTCAATCGCCCCGAATACTCGGAAATATGCTAAAATAGATACTACCATCTTACCACATTCGTATCAGAAAATCCATGTTAGAAAGGACTACTATGCCAGACAATCTCGCGCTTCGTATGCGCCCCAAAACCATCGACCAGGTCATCGGTCAGGAGCATCTAGTTGGACCTGGCAAGATTATCCGCCGTATGGTGGAAGCCAATCGCCTATCCTCTATGATCCTCTACGGACCTCCAGGCATCGGAAAAACCAGTATCGCTTCAGCCATCGCTGGAACGACCAAGTATGCTTTTCGGACCTTCAATGCGACAGTTGATAGTAAAAAACACCTCCAAGAAATCGCTGAGGAAGCTAAATTCTCAGGTGGCCTTGTACTGCTACTAGACGAGATTCATCGTCTTGACAAGACTAAACAAGACTTCCTCTTGCCTCTCTTGGAAAGTGGACTGGTCATTATGATTGGAGCGACGACTGAAAATCCTTTCTTTTCTGTCACGCCAGCCATTCGTAGCCGTGTTCAGATTTTTGAGTTGGAACCCTTGTCTAACCAAGATGTTAAAGAGGCCGTTCAAATAGCCCTGACTGACCCTGAAAGAGGTTTTGATTTCCCTGTTGAGTTAGATGATGATGCCCTTGATTTTATCGCAACATCTACCAATGGAGATCTCCGTTCTGCCTTCAATTCGCTTGATTTGGCAGTTCTCTCCACCCCAGAAAATGATGACGGTGTCCGTCACATCACACTCGACATTATGGAAAATAGTCTTCAGAGAAGCTACATCACTATGGACAAGGATGGAGACGGACACTATGATGTTCTCTCTGCCCTGCAAAAATCCATCCGTGGATCCGATGTCGATGCTAGTCTCCACTATGCTGCTCGCTTGATAGAGGCCGGTGACCTTCCTAGCCTAGCTCGTCGTTTGACTGTTATTGCTTATGAAGATATCGGTTTGGCCAATCCCGAAGCCCAGATTCATACCGTGACTGCTCTGGATGCAGCACAGAGGATCGGTTTCCCCGAAGCCCGCATCCTCATTGCCAATGTTGTGATTGATTTGGCCCTTTCTCCAAAATCCAACTCAGCCTATGTAGCTATGGACAAGGCTCTGTCTGACCTTAAAACCTCAGGTCATCTACCAATCCCACGTCACCTGCGAGATGGCCACTATAGTGGTAGCAAGGAATTAGGCAATGCCCAAAACTACCTCTATCCACATAACTACCCAGGTCACTGGGTCAAACAAGAGTACTTGCCAGAAAAAATTCGCAACCATAGCTACTTCTCACCAGAAGATAGTGGAAAATACGAACGTGCCCTGGCTCAACGCAAGGAAACCATTGATAAATTACGAAACTTATGAAATCCTTTTCAAAATTTTTAATTTTCCCTTGATTTTTTTTGAAAAAGTGGTATCATATAATCATAGAAACGCTGTGGTGTACGACTTCACATTTAAGTGTTGACCGACTATTTTTTGTATTATTAGGGAAACAAAAGTCTTCTAACAGCATGTAGGCCGTCTCACACGGAAACAGCTTCAGTTAGAGCGAGTTGCCCACCTGCTTAATTGCGCGGGTTCAATACAAACCGTGAAGTTTCGGCACCAATACAGCTTTTTATTTGCCTCCTTAGCTCAGTTGGTAGAGCAGTAGACTCTTAATCTATGGGTCACAGGTTCGAGCCCTGTAGGGGGCATCTAAATCAACAGGAAAAAGCCTTTATTTATAAGGCTTTTTTGCTTGTCTATAACTGATTTGCCCCATCATTTGCCCCACATTTTTTTTATGAGCAATCTTTCCAGACATCTCTGATTATGAAAAACAAAAAAGCTATCCTACCTTTGCAAATTTGGATAAGATAGCGGAATATTTTAATGCAACTCCAACCCAACTCTTTGGAACGAGTAAAGAGATTGAGTTAGAAAAGAGTGTTCTTGAATCTAATGAATACTCTGATAAAGTAAGTGAAATCTTAAAAGCTGTCAAATACATCGAGCATTTCCTACATACTGATGGACAGTACTTAGAGGATTTACTTTACCTAACAAGAGGCAACCAACTATACACAGAAGATGGAAAAGAGTTGTATATTGATCCAACTTCTCAGAAAAGAACACTTCATACCCAATATGAACCTGGTTTTATTGTAGCAAGAGAAAAATCTCCACTAGAACTCTTGATTGAAAATAAGGAATTGTTTGATAAATAGAAAAAGCGAGGATAACCTCGCTTCAGATTGAAGTTAAAATCTTTAGAAGACACTTTTATAAGGACTTTGTCTTAAATCTGTGAAAAGGAGTGAAAACTCCTTTTCTTTTTGTAAGTCAGACTGAAACTTCCAAATTGTTTATTTATTTTATTGACATTTTCTATAAAAATAAGTACAATAGTTTTATTAACAAACTATACTATACTATATAGGGGGTATTGAAATGAAATTTTCTAATCGTTTACTGCTATTCCTTGCAGGAGTTGTTTTTGTCCTTTTAGGACTTTTCCTATTTACAAACCCAGTAGCTAATCTTGTTGCTTACAGCTGGTGGATTTCATTTGGTTTACTGGTTTCTTCTATAGCAGCTATTTTAGGCTATTTCTCTGCACCAAAAGAGCTTCGCTCACCTGTTTATCTTTTCCAAGGATTTGTTAGTCTTCTCTTAGCTCTTTACCTCGTTGCTTATGGCTTTGTGACCCTGCCGGTCGTCATTCCGACCATTGTAGGAATTTGGTTAATTGTAGAAGCCATTATTGCTTTCTTTAAAGGCAATCGTCTAAGATTGATTTTCCCTATTATTGGTAGCAATATCACGTGGGTAGCCTTGCTTGAATTTTTACTAGGTCTAGTGATTCTGTTCAATCCAGTGGCTACAGGTGTCTTTGTCGTTTATGTCATTGCCTTTTCAGTTTTAGTTACTGGCTTCACCTACATTATTGAGGCCTTTCGTAAATAGTCTAGTTGCTATTTCTATCGCATTCAAAAAAGCTGGGAAATCATATTCTCAGCTTTTTTGTCTCTTTAATTATCACTTTTTCGCATTCCATTCTGCGTAGAAATTTGTTTTTCCATTTTATTCTCCAATTTGATCTCGCACTGACATTTATTTATAACAAAACTATATATCTAGAATAGCATAATCATTAGGTA
>NZ_JUOS01000010.1 GCF_001075875.1 Streptococcus oralis | reverse complement strand
AAAGGCGGTGGGACAGAAATCGATAGACAAAGTCTCGATTTCGTAGTCCCAGCCCCGCGAAGATGATTAGGAGTTTTAGGAGTCTAAAAGACGAACGAAAAGTCCAATCAGCTACCGCGTCAAAGTTTGATTGCTAATAAAAAGTGAGGTCGGGATCTTTTTTCCCAACCTCTGTATATCTATTATTAGTATAGAAGTTCGTAAATTTCCATCGCAATCAAGTCGATGCTGTCAAAAGTATATGTTTCACGAGCTTCAACATCACGAAGTGTAAAGATTGGGCCATTTTCTTCATCATGGTTAAAAGCAACTTCAGCTACAACAACTCCCTCGCGCTCAAAGTTACGTTTTAAGTTACCACCATCTTTTGTCATTGCTTCTAGGCGGTTGATGATTCTAACCAAATGTGATTCCATTTTGATTCTCCTCCATTTCTTATCGTTACTATTTTACCATAAAGAGTATCCACTTGACTAGAAAAAACTAAGATTTCTCGCTATTTCTGTTTTCTTTGAAATTTTATTGAAAATAAAAGGAAAAAGATTGCATTTTTATTCAAAACATGTTATACTCATACAAGTTTTAAGTTAGAATTAGAAAGTAGTGAATTTATGAATTTTTCTTTTTTACCTAAATATCTGCCATATTTTAATTATGGTGCTCTCGTAACGGTCTTGATTTCTGTTTTGGTTGTCTTTTTGGGGACAATTTTAGGGATAGTCTTGGCTTTTGCTCAACGTTCTAAAATGAAGCCCTTAGCTTGGCTTGCCAATATTTATATTTGGATTTTCCGTGGAACACCTATGATGGTACAGATCATGATTGCTTTTGCTCTTATGCACATCAATGCTCCTACAATTCAGATTGGAGTTTTGGGAGTTGATTTTTCACGTTTGATTCCAGGGATTATCATTATCTCTATGAATAGTGGTGCCTATGTATCAGAAACAGTTCGTGCTGGTATCAATGCAGTACCTAAAGGGCAATTAGAGGCGGCTTACTCTCTAGGGATTCGTCCTAAAAATGCTATGCGCTATGTCATCTTGCCACAGGCCATCAAGAATATCTTGCCAGCCTTGGGGAATGAGTTTATTACCATTATCAAGGATAGTTCACTCTTGTCAGCAATCGGTGTCATGGAATTGTGGAATGGAGCTACTACGGTGTCAACAACCACCTACTTACCTTTAACTCCACTCTTATTTGCAGCCTTTTACTACTTGATTATGACCTCTATCTTGACACTAGCCTTGAAAGCTTTTGAAAATCGTATGGGACAAGGAGAGAAAAAATAATGACTGAAACGCTTATAAAAATTGAAAACCTTCATAAAAATTTTGGGAAAAATGAAGTTTTAAAAGGAATTGATCTGGAGATTAAAAAGGGAGAAGTTGTGGTGATTATCGGACCGTCAGGTAGCGGGAAGTCAACCCTCCTTCGCTCCATGAATCTCCTCGAAGAAGCGACAAAAGGCAAGGTCATCTTTGAAGGAGTGGATATTACGGATAAGAAAAATGACCTCTTTGCCATGCGTGAAAAGATGGGAATGGTATTCCAACAGTTCAATCTCTTTCCAAATATGACAGTAATGGAAAACATCACGCTTTCTCCTATCAAGACCAAAGGGGAAAGTAAGGAAGTTGCTGAGAAGAGAGCCCATGAGCTTTTGGAAAAGGTTGGTTTACCAGATAAGGCAGATGCTTATCCACAAAGTTTGTCTGGTGGGCAGCAACAACGTATTGCTATTGCGCGTGGTCTTGCCATGGAACCAGATGTCCTACTTTTTGATGAACCGACTTCTGCCCTAGACCCAGAAATGGTAGGGGAAGTACTAGCGGTTATGCAAGAACTTGCTAAGTCAGGAATGACCATGGTCATCGTGACGCATGAGATGGGTTTTGCGCGTGAAGTGGCAGACCGCGTCATCTTTATGGCTGACGGTGTTGTTGTCGAAGATGGAACTCCAGAGCAAGTCTTTGAACAAACCCAAGAACAAAGAACCAAGGATTTTTTGAGTAAGGTTTTGTAAGAATATCATGAAAAGCTCCAAGTGGGCTTTTTCTTATAGTTTCAGACTATAAGGTCTCTTAGGTAAGAAGTGTTAGAGGGACAAGTGTTTTTTTGATATAATAGAAGATATTTGTTAGAAAAGAGAAAACACATGACACAGATTATTGATGGGAAGGCCTTGGCGGCTAAGTTACAGGGACAATTGGCTGAAAAGACTGCGAAATTGAAAGAAGAGACGGGATTGGTGCCTGGCTTAGTCGTTATTTTAGTTGGAGAAAATCCAGCCAGCCAAGTTTACGTTCGTAACAAGGAACGTTCAGCTATTGCAGCAGGATTCCAGAGTGAAGTTGTGCGAGTTCCTGAAACAATTACCCAAGAGGAATTGTTGGATTTGATTGCCAAATACAATCAAGATCCAGCTTGGCATGGGATTTTGGTTCAATTGCCTTTACCAAAACACATCGATGAAGAGGCTGTTCTACTAGCCATTGATCCAGAAAAGGATGTGGATGGTTTTCATCCGCTCAACATGGGACGCCTTTGGTCTGGTCACCCAGTTATGATTCCTTCAACTCCTGCTGGTATTATGGAAATGTTTCATGAGTATGGGATTGACTTAGAAGGTAAAAATGCTGTCGTTATTGGTCGTTCCAATATTGTTGGGAAACCCATGGCCCAGTTACTGTTGGCTAAGAATGCAACTGTAACCTTGACCCACTCTCGCACCCATAATTTAGCCCAAGTAGCTTCTAAAGCCGACATTCTTGTAGTAGCTATCGGTCGTGCCAAATTTGTGACTGCTGACTTTGTCAAACCTGGGGCTGTTGTTATTGATGTGGGGATGAACAGAGATGAAAATGGCAAACTCTGTGGAGATGTTGACTATGAGGCTGTTGCGCCAATCGCTAGTCATATCACGCCTGTACCTGGTGGAGTTGGGCCTATGACCATTACTATGCTAATGGAGCAAACTTATCAGGCTGCATTGCGTAGCTTGGATAGATAGAACAAGCATTTATTCTAGATAGTGAAGAAACAAGTTCTAAAAAGTGAACTTGTTTTTTTCTTGCACTTATTTTAATAAAATTACAGTAAAACTTCTACAAATTATTGAAAAAACTCTACTATTTTGATATATTAAAAGCATCAATATTTATATGGACAAAATAAGTAAGCGTCTAGAGGGAGGTTTATTTTTTGGAGTAAAATGTAATCGCTTACTAGAACATTGGAAAGGAACAATAATGGATAAGAGATTTTTTGAAAGACGGTGTCATTATAGTATTCGTAAATTTGCCATTGGTGCGGCTTCGGTTATGATTGGAGCTAGTATATTTGGTCTTCAGGTGGCTCAAGCTGCTGAAACTGAAACAACTAGTTCCAGCGAGGAAACAATTCATCAAGTTCAACCTTTAGATAAGCTTCCAGATGATCTTGCTGCGGCCATTGCAAAAGCTGAGCAAAATGGCCCACAAGATTCCGCTACTGAAGAAGAAAATGATGCGGTTGAACCAGCAAAACCAGTAACTGAAGAAAAGATGACTGAGGCTACAAATCCTAAGGAAGAAAAGGAAGCAGAAGTAGTTAGCCCTAAAAAAGACAAAGTTGAAAAAACTGAAAAACCTGCTACTGAAGTGGATGGGAAAGAGTCTACAGATTCAGAAGCAAGTTCTGACAAGCCAGCAGTTCGAGAAGAACATTCAGGTACACCTAATCAGAATAAACCTGTAACGGACGATAAAAGCAAGGAAGAAAAAGCTTCGGCAAGTGAATTGCCTCAAGCCACAAAAGAGAAGGAAAAAGAAGACCAACTTTTACAGGAAAGAAAACAAAATTTCAACAAAGACTGGTATTTTAAATTAAACGCTCAGGGTGATTTTTCTAAGAAAGATGTTGATGTTCATGACTGGTCTAAGTTGAACCTTCCTCATGACTGGAGTATCTATTTTGATTTTGATCACAAGTCTCCTGCTCGAAATGAAGGTGGTCAATTAAATGGTGGTACTGCCTGGTATCGTAAGACCTTCACGGTTGATGAAGCTGCCAAGGACAAAGACGTTCGTATTAATTTTGATGGAGTTTACATGGACTCTAAGGTTTATGTAAATGGCAAATTTGTAGGTCACTATCCAAGTGGTTATAATCATTTTTCATATGACATCACTGAATTTTTAAATAAAGATGGTAGTGAAAATACCATTGCGGTCCAAGTTACTAATAAGCAGCCAAGTAGTCGTTGGTACTCAGGAAGCGGTATCTATCGAGATGTGACTTTAAGCTATCGTGATAAGGTACAGGTGGCTGAAAATGGAAACCATATTACCACTCCAAAATTGGCTGAACAAAAAGATGGCAATGTTGAAACACAAATCCAAAGCAAGGTAAAAAACACTGCCAAGACTCTAGCTAAGGTATTTGTAGAACAACAGATTTTTACCAAAGAAGGTAGGGCTGTTTCAGATTTGGTTCGTTCTGTAACTAAGAGTCTAGCAGGAAATGAGACAGCTGACTTTAAACAAACGATTTTGGTTAATAAACCAACTCTCTGGACAACAAAAAGCTACCATCCTCAACTCTATGTTCTAAAAACCAAGGTTTATAATGACGGGCAGCTAGTTGATGTGACAGAAGATACTTTTGGTTATCGTTATTTCAACTGGACAGCCAAGGAAGGCTTCTCTCTTAATGGCGAGAGAATGAAATTCCATGGAGTTAGTATTCACCATGATAATGGAGCCTTGGGGGCAGAAGAAAACTATAAGGCAACCTACCGAAAATTAAAACTCCTAAAAGATATGGGAGTTAACTCTATCCGTACAACCCACAATCCAGCAAGTCCACAGTTGTTAGATGCTGCGGCTAGTTTAGGACTTTTGGTCCAAGAAGAAGCCTTTGATACTTGGTATCGTGGTAAGAAAACGTATGACTATGGACGTTTCTTTGACCAAGATGCAACTCACCCAGAAGCTAAGAAGGGTGAAAAGTGGTCTGATTTTGACCTCAGAACCATGGTCGAACGTGATAAAAATAATCCATCTATCGTTATGTGGTCACTCGGTAATGAAGTTGATGAGGCTGATGGTGGAGCTCGTTCACTAGAAACAGCCAAGCGTTTGAAAGCTATTATCAAAGCAATTGATACAGAGCGCTATGTGACTATGGGTGAAAATAAGTTCAGTCGTGCTTCTACAGGCTTGTTCTTAGAATTAGCAGCAATCATGGATGCTGTAGGTATGAACTATGGAGAGCGTTTTTACGATGCTGTTCGTAAAGCCCATCCAGACTGGTTGATCTACGGTTCTGAAACTTCTTCAGCAACTCGAACTCGAGATTCTTATTTTGATCCTGCTCATTTACTCTGGCACGACAATCGTCCAAATCGTCACTATGAACAATCAGACTATGGTAATGATCGTGTAGCCTGGGGTAGAACAGCTACTGAATCTTGGACCTTTGACCGTGATCGTGCTGGCTATGCAGGCCAGTTTATCTGGACTGGTTTCGACTATATCGGGGAACCTACACCATGGCATAATCAAGATAATACACCAGTGAAAAGCTCTTACTTTGGTATCATTGATACGGCAGGATTGCCTAAGAATGATTTCTATCTCTATCGCAGTGAGTGGTATAGTGCCAAAGAAAAACCAACTGTTCGTATCATGCCTCACTGGAATTGGACAGAAGAAACGCTCAAGGAACGTAATATGCTCATCAATGGCAAGGTTCCAGTTCGGACCTTCTCAAATGCCGCTAGCGTAGAATTGTTCTTGAATAACGAGTCCCTTGGTAAGAAAGAATTTGTTAAGAAAACAACTGAAGATGGGCGTCCTTATCACGAGGGAGCTAAACCAAGTGAATTGTATCTTGAGTGGTTGGTTGACTATAAACCAGGTACCTTAACTGCTATTGCTCGTGATGAAAATGGCAAAGAAATTGCGCGTGATAGTGTGACAACAGCAGGGGAACCAGCTAGAGTTCGACTCACCAAGGAAGAACATGTCATCACTGCAGACGGTAAAGATTTATCTTATATCTATTATGAAATCGTTGATGAAGATGGCAATGTTGTTCCAACAGCTAACAATCTTGTTCATTTCAATCTTCATGGGCAAGGACAAATTGTCGGTGTGGACAATGGAGAACAAGCTAGCCGTGAACGTTATAAAGCTCAGAAAGATGGTACATGGCAAAGAAAAGCCTTCAATGGTAAAGGTGTTGTCATTGTAAAATCTACTGAAAAAGAAGGTAAATTTACTCTATATGCGGATTCTGCAGGATTGGCTTCTGACAAGGCGACGGTTACAACTGTTTCAGGCAAAAAAGAAAATCGTCATTTTGTCGCTTTTGCCCCTGTGAAGGCGACTACAGATGTTAGCGAAAATCCTAAATTGCCAGAAACCGTGACAGCTATTTATAGCGATGGTAGTGTCGAAGAAAAAGCTGTGACTTGGGACATCCCAGATGATCTCCTTGCAAGTGCTGGTGATAAAAAAGTTCTTGGTAGTGTGGAAGGACTCGAAGCCAAGGCTGAAGCCCTTGTTAAGGTGGTTGCACTCGATAAGTGGTTGCCTAAGGTAGCAACAGTCCCAGTGGGAACAGCAGCAGAAGATTTGGATAAAACTGTAACGGCTGTTTTGTCAGATGGTAACTTGGTTGATGCGGATGTCGTTTCTTGGACCTTGAAAGATCCTGATGCCTTGAAAAAAGAAGGTGGACGTACTGAAGCAACTGGTAAATTGGAAGGCAATGACTACGAGGTGACAGCAACCTTTATCGCAAGTGATAAGGAAACAGAAAATACTGTTACAGGTCTCACTGTTGGTGACAAGGCTCTCGCTGACTTTGAGTCTGGAAAGACCTACTACCGAGTATCCCTTCCTTATACTGCTAAGATTCCAAATGTTGGTGCACAAACCACTGGCTATCAGGTAACAGTTCAACAAGCCTCAGCTGCCAATGATTATCAGGCTTCTGTATTTTTGAGTGACCAGAAGGGCGATTTGGCTCAAACTTATTTGATTCAGTTTGTGAAAGAAGCGCCTGCCTTGACACGCTTGGAAGTAAGCGTTGAAGGAAAAGAGACTGCAACAGAAGACCAAGTTCTCCCTTATCATGTCATTGGGCACTACGAAGATGGTACACAAACTGAATTTTCGGCGTCAGATATCCATTTGGAAGTTAAGTCAGCTGATGGTGCTCATCTTGAGGTGAATGGTCAGAACTTGCTTCTTTACAAGAAAGGTAGTGTAACCCTCACTCCTCGTATTGACAATCAAACTGATAAGACTCAGTCTGTAGCAACTGAACTTGTGATTAAAGAAAATACAGTAGACAAGAAAATTGTCAAGCTACATCCTGTTTCTATCTCTACAGATATCAATCAGCAACCGAATTTGCCTGATCAAATCGGAGCAGAATTTGATAAGGGCTTGCCTCGTAAGGTAGCTGTAACTTGGGATAAGGTAGATGCCAAAGAACTTGGTTACTATCATAGCTTTACCCTTAAAGGTCATGTCGAAGGTACAGATATTGAAGCTGTAGCAAATGTAACTGTTGAAGGTTTGCAGGTTGCAGAAGAAATCAGTTTAACACTACCTAAGGGTGAAACTGTTCAATTGCCAGCTAACGTACGTGCCTACCATTCTAATGGAACAACTGTCTATAAAGATGTCCTTTGGGACAAGGTTCCTGAAAACTTTAGTCAGACTGAAGGTATCTATGAAATCAAGGGTCAATTAGTGGGTAGCCATCTAACTACCAAGGCCCATGTCCGTGTTTCTAGTCAAGTTGTTGCTGGAAATAATATCTCTAAACAGTGGACTGGTTCTCAATTGCCAGCTGCTATTGTATCCAATACGGGTGGTGATGATTCGGCAAGTACCCTGAACGACTTGACAGTTTCAAGAGCCAATACAGATGTTAAGAATCGATGGACTACATGGCAAACAGGCACAGATAATGATTGGGCGTCTATCTTGTTTGGTAATTCAGGTGATTTGACCAAACGATTTGTCGATAATCTTTCCGTTGATTTCTACACAGACGGAGCTATCGGACTTCCAAAAGAATATGTCATCGAATACTATGTCGGTCAAGAAGTTCCAGATCTTCCAAACGATGTCAATCATGCTCAAGGAGATACCAAGCATCCATTTAACAATGCTGCCAACTGGAAAGAGGTTGAACATCTCAAAGCTCCTGGACAATTATCTGCAGGTCAAACAAACCACTTTACATTTGATAAGGTTGAAACTTATGCTGTTCGTATGCGTATGAAGAAGGCAGATGGAAAGGCTGGTATTGGTTTAACAGAAATCACTATCTTAGGAAGTAAGGTTCCAAGTGCTACCAGCTCAGAAATTTCTATCCAAGTAGATGGCAAGAAGCTCGAACATTTCAATCCATCTAAGACAGATTATTATATTCCTCAAGCAAGCAAGGAAATCACTGCCACAGCCAGCAACAACGGTTTGGTAACGGTTGTTCCTGCAACAAGTGAAAAAGGTGCGACACGTCTTATTTTGAAAGCTGAGGATGGAACTGTTCTTAAAGAATATCGTATCTTCCGTGATGACGAAAAAGAGTCAACACAACCAGTAGCTGCGGAAAATAGTGCCCAGACCTTGAATGTTGGCGATCAGCTTCAATTGCCTGCCGAAGTAACAGTCTACTATCCATCACAAGATGGCTGGGTTAAAGCTAACCTTGCTGTCCAATGGGATGCAATTCCAGAACATGCGACTGCCCAAGAAGGTAACTTTGAAGTGCTTGGTCATGTTCTAGGAACAGACTTAACAACCAAGATGCAAGTAACAGTTGTTACAAAAGGTAATCAAGTTATCTCAGAAAATCCAAGCAATAATGCGACAGATTCTAAAGCCTTTGCGTCTACTACAAATGATACACAAGCAGCTTCTCGGGATAAAATTTTCTATATCAACGATGGTCACTTTAACGAAGATGGACGTTGGACTAACTGGTCTCGTACTCCGAAAGACCAAGAAACATCTGTGGGAATTCTCTTTAAGAAGAATGGTCAGATTACACCTCAGTCTGTTGGAAAAGTAGCTATTCAGTTCTTTAAAGACAGTGGAACAGACGCACCAGCGACAATGGTATTAGAAAAATATGTTGGCCCTGCCTATACAGAACCAAGTACCATTTCTCGTTATGAAGAAAATGCGGATCATCCATTTAATAAGGCAGAAAACTGGCAAGAAATTCCTTATAAAGCATCTGGAGAAATCGTGGCTGGTAAACCAATCGAATTTACCTTTGATCCAATTCAGACAACAGCTATTCGAGCACGCATGACTCGTAAATCTACAACTAATGGTCTAGCAATGGTCGAATTTAGTGCTTACTCTCCTGCTAAAGCAAACGATGTGGAAACTCCTTCAGTGACTATTTCGGTTGCTGGAAAAGCATTGGAAAACTTTGATCCTGCGGTTTCAGATTATACAGTGAACTTAAATGGCACTAAACCACAGGTGACTGCTCAAGCAAGTGGTCACGGTGTGACAACGGTTGTTGAGTCTAGTCAGGATAACCTTCCTAGCCTTGTTCGTCTTCTTGCTAAGGATGGTAGTCTTGTCAAGGAATATCGTATTCACTTTAAGCCTAGTCACCGTATTGTTCCTGAAGAAGGCGACCAAAGTCCTGTTCTCGAACGACCAAGTTTAGAGGTTGTCAAGACTGAAATTCCATTTAAGGAAATTATTCGTGAAAACAATGACTTAGCGCAAGATGAGCGTCGTGTAATCTCAGAAGGTAAGAAGGGTGAAAGAGTTGATTATGTTGAGGTTCTAGGTTCTAACCGTACCACTGTTCATACAGATACGACTGAGGCGCAAGATCGAGTTGTTGAAGTTAAGGTCAAACCAGCCATTACTACAAGTAAGGGTGATGAGCCAGCACCAGTAGTAGAAGTACCAGAATTCAAGGGTGGAGTCAATGCTGCAGAAGCAGCTAAGCATGAGTTGCCAGAATACACAGATGCAATCGGGACAGCAGGTGATGAGCCAGCACCAGTAGTAGAAGTTCCAGAATTTGAAGGTGGTGTCAATGCAGTAGAAGCCGCTAAGAATGAATTGCCAGAATACACAGATGCAATCGGCACGGTAGGTGACGAACCAGCACCAGTAGTAGAAGTCCCAGAATTTAAGGGTGGTGTCAATGCAGTAGAAGCCGCTAAGCAAGAGTTACCAGAATACACAGATGCAATTGGCACAGTAGGCGACGAACCAGCACCAGTAGTAGAAGTACCAGAATTTGAAGGTGGTGTCAATGCAGTAGAAGCTGCTAAAAACGAGTTGCCAGAATACACAGAGGCAATCGGCACAGTAGGCGACGAGCTAGCTCCAGTAGTAGAAATCCCAGAATTCAAGGGTGGTGTCAATGCAGTAGAGGCAGCTAAGAATGAAGTCCCAGAATTTACAGGTGGCGTCAATGCTCTAGAAGCCGCTAAGAATGAATTACCAGAATACACAGGAACAGTGGCTACAGCTGGAAATGAGCCTGCACCAAGTCTTGTTAAACCAGCCGAAGAGGTCCGAATCTTGACTGATAAGGAAACTGGAGTTCTGGTAGCAGGGCTAACTACAGAGTTATCTAAAGACCTCAAGCTTCAAGTTCAAAAGGTTCTACGTCAAGAATTAGCTGGTAAGCACTACGATGCTTATCAAGTGAAATTGCTGGATAAGGACAACCAAGAAGTTGAACTCAAAGGCGCTGTCCTAGTGAGATTACCAGTCAAGGGACAGGTTCAAGGAGTTTATCACATGAGCTTAGATCAAGGCTTACAGGTTCAAAAGGTGACGCTAGTAGGTGACATGGTTGAATTTGTCACCAAAGATCTAGGACTTTATGCGATTGTCTATAAAGAACAAAACCAAGAACCAGTAAAACCAGTAGAACAAGCTCATGGGCCAGCAGTTAAGGGAGAAAACTTTGAAAATGCTTCAGAGAAAGTAGATTCAGCAAGACTTCCAGAAACAGGTGAAAGTCGATCTGATACAGCTGCCTTCCTAGCAAGTCTCAGTCTTGTTTTATCAGTGGCTTTACTAACAGTTAAACGTAAAGAAAAATAAGGACTGATAACTCCCAGCTCTAAAAAACTAATTATTATAAATAAAGGAGAAGATAGCATAGTCTTCTCCTTTATTAATTGGGTAGTGAGGTGTATAATGAAGGTAAGAGAATGTGAGGAGAAGGACCATGCTTGTAAAAGTTTGTAATGCAGATTTTAGTCTTCAGTGGGATGGGATGTATCAATTTGCTCTTGAAAACTATCCTCAGATTCAAAAATGGGAATTGGAGAAGCTAGCAAAGTTTATTGCTTACGAACAGGATCATCATCGTCAGACAATTATGGAATGTGAGGATCTTGAATTAAATATACAAATTCATGATTACTTGCAAGAGCACAGCTATTTTCCTCCATACAGGCCAAGTCATCGCCTTGTAGCTTCTACCTATGATATCCAGAGGAAGTTGGTTACTTCAGATTATTGTAGTCATACTTGTACAGTTGAAGTGGCTCAGGCTATTTTTCAGACTGGAAAACTCATGTCAGCGGTTAAAGTATTTGGTAAAAGTGGGGCTGAGCTAGTTACAGATAGTCGTAATGCAGCTTCTGATCTAGCAGACTATTTTGACTATATTATGTTCGGATGGTCTAATACGTCTTCGGGTTACCGACTCGCAATGGAGCGTTTGTTAGAACGGGCACCGTCTGAGGAGGAATTGCAAGAAAAGTTCATTCCTGGCGTTAGTTTTCATTTTCTGTATGAAGAATTAATTCAAGCGCCAGGTTATATCTTTGATGGCTATCATGTTGCGAAGGTAAGAGATAGTTTAGATTTGGATACCTTTCTTCATTTGTGTGTTATTCCTTCAAAAGATAAGGCTTGTTTTGAAGGTTTGATTCCTTGTCAATTACAAGATAGAGTGATTTACCTAGACTATGAGGGAGAAGGGTTACAGGCTTGGAATACCAAGGTTAATCAAGTACTACATGGTAAGGATAAATTGAAGGAGTAGCTTATGAAAGAGATTGATCAAGCTCTACTGAAAAAAGTGATCATCGAGCGTTCTCGTTCTAGTCATAAGGGAGACTACGGGCGTCTTCTCTTGATTGGAGGGACTTATCCCTATGGGGGAGCGATTGTTATGGCTGCCTTAGGGGCTGTTAAAAGTGGCGCAGGATTGGTGACAGTAGCAACGGATAAGGAGAATATTCCAGCTCTGCATAGCCATCTGCCAGAGGCTATGGCTTTTGACCTTGATGATAAGCAATTACTGGAGCAACAGTTGAAGAAAGCAAGTGTTGTCTTGGTTGGACCTGGATTAGTGGATGATGAGCGTGGAGAACAGCTTCTCCAAACAGTTTTTTTTCATTTAAATCAAGACCAGACTCTCATACTGGATGGTGGTGCCTTATCCATTTTTGCGAAGACGGGAATGAAATTTCCCAAAGCCCATCTAGTTTTAACTCCTCACCAGAGGGAATGGCAAGTCTTGTCAGGCTTAGATTTGGATTCCCAAGGAAGCAAGGAAACAGGAGATGCTTTGAAGGGCTTTCCTTCAGAAACGATTTTAGTCCAAAAAGGTCCAGCTACTCGAATCTGGCAAGCCGGGCATGCTGATTTTTATCAGCTGGGTGTTGGCGGTCCCTATCAGGCAACTGGCGGCATGGGGGATACTCTGGCTGGGATGATCGCTGGCTTTGCAGGCCAATTTCCCCAAGCAAGTCTCTATGAAAGAGTGACGGTAGCGACCTATTTACATTCAGCAATTGCTCAGGAACTAGCTGAGGACAATTATGTCGTCATGCCAACTACGATTAGTCAACATATCCCAGCATTCATGAAGAAAATACAAAAAGACACCTGAGGTTTTCAGGTGCCTTTTAAGGATTAGAAGAGTCCTTTGACCTTATCAACAAGATTACCGATTTCTTCTGAACCTGAAATCAAGCTTTGAGCTTGATTAAGGTATTCACCGAGTTGATCCTTATTTTCTTCGACAAAGGTTTTTGCAGCAGTCAAATCTTTTTTCTCGATTAGCTCTTTTACTTGATTAAACAAATCTAATGGGTTCATGATTTCCCTCCTTTTCTAAACTTCTATTCAATCATTTTTTAGAAAAACTTGCAAGAAACTTGACCCTTCCAATAAAGTTCATGGATGTCAAATTGTGTAAATTTTGATATAATTTTTAATGATGACTTTTAGAAATGATCGGTACGTGGTCGTGGATTTAGAGGCGACCAGTACCGGAAGCAAGGCAAAAATTATCCAAGTGGGAATCGTGGTCATTGAAAATGGCGAGATTGTTGAACAATTTGCAACGGATGTCAATCCCCACGAACCCTTGGATTCTCATATCAAAGAATTAACGGGCTTGACCGATCAGCGACTAGCAGAGGCACCGGAATTTTCTCAGGTGGCTGGAAAAATTTTTGACTTGGTCAAGGACGGTGTTTTTGTTGCGCACAATGTCCAGTTCGATGCCAATTTGTTGGCAGAATTTCTCTTTTTTGAGGGCTATGAATTGCGCACTCCTCGTATCGATACAGTCGAGTTGGCCCAGGTATTTTATCCTCAGCTTGAAAAATACAATCTGGGGATTCTCTGTCAAGAGTTGGGAATTTCACTAGAAAAAGCCCATACTGCCCTATCAGATGCCCAAGCAACAGCAGAGCTCTTTCTTTGTATGCGACAAAAAATGTTTCAACTACCTAAAGGCTTGTTGGAGCGCTTATTGAGTTTATCAGACAGCTTACTCTATGAATCTTACCTAGTCATCGAGGAAGTTTATCAAAAACAGTCTCTCCTCGTTGAGCATGATTTGGTAGAAGTGCAAGGTTTATTTTTAAGAAAAGAAAAGCCAGCCCTTTCTCCACGTAAACTATCTAAAGATTTCCAAACCAATATTGCCTTGTTGGATTTGGAAGATAGAGCCTCGCAAGCTAGCTTTGCTCAAAAGGTTCAAGATTTTCTACAGAATGAGAAAATTGCTTTTGTGCAAGCTCAGACTGGAATTGGGAAAACCTACGGCTATCTCCTTCCAGCCTTATCACTAGAAAACGAAAAAGGAATCCTTCTCAGTGTTCCTACTAAAGTTCTACAAAATCAAGTGATGCAAGAAGAGGCTCGTAGATTGGAAGAGGTCTTTCACCTTACGATTCATAGTCTTAAAGGACCCCAGAATTATCTAAAACTAGATGCCTTTCATGCAGCACTAGAGGAAGAAGAGTCCAATCGCTTGTACACTCGTTTCAAGATGCAACTCCTGGTTTGGTTGACCGAAACAGAAACTGGAGATTTGGATGAGATTGGTCAGCTTTATCGCTACCAGCAATTTTTACCAAACTTGGTACATGATGGGAATCTTCCCAAAGCTTCTCTCTTTTGGTTAGAGGATTTTTGGAGGCGGGGGCAGAAAAAAGCTCGCTCTTGCCAGCTACTTGTGACAAATCATGCTTATCTCGTTACCCGACTTGAGGATGATCCCAGTCTACTAGAGGGCCGTCTCTTGATTTTGGATGAGGCCCAGAAGATCTTACTAACTTTGGAAAGTCTTTTACAAAAGAGTTTCGTTTTAAATGACATAGTAGACCAGCTAGATCAAGCTCTAGTTCGAGAAGAAGGGACGCTTCAGAGACGCTTGATGGAGAGTATTCGCTTTGAGCTTTGTCATTTGATGGACCAGTTCCTATCTGGCAAACGAAGAATGTGCCCAGCGACAACAATGGCACAACTCCAACAGGATTTCTCAGAGTTAGAAGTTCAAAGTTTCCGGGATTGTCAGCGATTTTTCTGCACTGATGGAGAATTTTGGCTATCAGCCTCAGACTTGTCTAGCAAGAAGGTTGTCATTTCTTCCAGTCGCAATCAACGTCTGCTCTTTTCGGAGATCTTTCCAGAGAGTTGTCAACTCTTAGCTGTCTCTGCAACCTTGGAAATTAGTAGCAGAGTATCTTTACCAGAACTAATGGGATTCCCGCATGCAACCTTTGACAGACTGGATGAGAATTTTCAAGAAAATCAAGAAATTTTGGTTGTTAAGGATTTTCCATTGGTGACTGAAACCTCTCAAGAAGACTATGCTCATGCTCTTGTAGAAGTGCTGGAAGATTTGTCTTATCTTGAAGAGCCTATGCTTGTTTTATTCACCTCAAAAGACCTTTTGTTGCAGGTATCAGATTCTTTATCTCTTTCTCATTTAGCCCAGTATAAGAACGGAGATCCGGCTCAACTCAAGAAACGATTTGAAAGAGGAGACTCTCAACTCTTACTAGGGACAGGAAGTTTTTGGGAGGGAGTTGATTTTGCAACTCACCCTCGAGTGATTGAAGTGGTGACACGCCTGCCCTTTCAAAATCCAGAAGATCCTTTTACGAAAAAAATGAATCAGGAACTGCGTCTTGAAGGGAAAAATCCTTTCTACGACTATCAACTTCCTATGGCTATTATTCGCCTCAAACAAGCAATTGGTAGAACCATGCGTCGTCTTGGACAGCGCTCATCTGTCCTTATCTTGGATAGCCGAATGACAAGCAAACGATATGGAAAGCAGATTAGCAAGGCCTTGTCACAGACTAGTCGAGTGAGAGAAGTTGGCAAAGAGCAAGTATTCTCAAAAGTTCAAGAATTTTTACACAAAAAATAAAATAAACATCTGAAAGAATGAAGGAGACCTTTATGAAACGTTCTCTCGACTCTCGGGTCGATTATAGTTTGATTTTACCAGTATTCTGTTTGCTGGTGATTGGAGTGGTAGCTATTTACATAGCTGTCAGCCATGACTATCCTCAAAATATTTGGCCTATTCTCGGTCAGCAACTTGCATGGATCGTCTTGGGAATTATCATAAGCTTTGTAGTCATGTTCTTCAATACAAAATTTTTATGGCAGGCGACTCCCTATCTCTACGCCCTAGGTCTAGTCCTTATGGTTTTACCCTTGATTTTTTACAATCCTAATTTAGTGGCAGCAACAGGGGCTAAAAACTGGGTGTCAATTGGAGGAGTGACACTTTTCCAACCTTCCGAATTCATGAAAATTTCCTATATTTTGATCTTGGCTCGGGTCGTTGTCCAATTCACACAAAAATATAAGGAAAAAGAACGAACGATTGCATTAGACTTTCACTTGATATTGTGGTTGATTGTCTTCACACTACCAGTCTTAGTTTTACTGGCCTTGCAGAGTGACTTAGGAACGGCTTTGGTCTTTGTCGCCATCTTTGCTGGACTCGTCTTGCTTTCTGGGGTATCATGGAAAATTATCATTCCAATTTTTGCGACAGTTGTATCAGGAATTGCAGGTTTTTTGGCAATTTTTATCACAAAAGATGGGCGTGCCTTTATGCATCAGATCGGGATGCCAACCTATCAGATCAACCGTATCCTTGCTTGGCTCAATCCCTTTGATTATGCACAAACGACCACCTATCAACAGGCCCAAGGGCAAATCGCCATCGGAAGTGGAGGCTTATTTGGTCAAGGATTTAATGTATCCAATCTCCTTATTCCCGTTCGTGAGAGTGATATGATTTTTACAGTTATTGCAGAAGATTTTGGTTTTATCGGCTCTGTCCTTGTAATTGCACTTTATCTCCTACTTATCTATCGAATGTTAAAAATCACTCTCAAGTCCAATAACCAATTTTATACCTACATTTCAACTGGCTTTATTATGATGCTCTTGTTCCATATCTTTGAAAATATCGGTGCAGTGACAGGCCTCCTTCCTTTGACAGGGATTCCTCTGCCATTCATTTCCCAAGGGGGATCAGCCATTATCAGTAATCTGATTGGTGTTGGATTGCTTCTATCGATGAGTTATCAAACGCATCTAGCCGAAGAAAAGAGCGGTAAGACAAGATTTAAACGGAAGAAAGTTGTATTGAAAAAAGTTAAATAAGGAGTAAATCATGGCTAAAGTAGCAGTTATCTTAGCAGATGGTTTTGAAGAAATCGAAGCCCTAACAGTTGTGGACGTATTACGTCGTGCCAATATTACTTGTCATATGGTTGGCTTTGAAGCCCGAGTGACGGGATCACATGCCATCCAAGTACAAGCAGATCGAGTGTTTGATGGTGATTTATCTGAGTACGACATGATTGTCTTACCAGGAGGTATGCCCGGTTCAGCTCACTTGCGTGATAATGAGCAATTGATTGCTAAACTTCAAAAATTTGAGCAAGTTGGTAAAAAAGTAGCAGCCATTTGTGCAGCACCAATTGTACTGAATCGAGCCGGTCTCCTCAAGGACAAAGAGTTCACCTGCTATGATGGTGTCCAAGAGCAAATTGCTGATGGTCACTATCGCAAGGAAACAGTAGTTGTCGATGGTCAGTTGACTACCAGTCGCGGTCCAGCAACTGCCCTTGCCTTTGCTTATAACTTAGTAGAACAACTTGGTGGAGATGCAAATGCTTTGAGAGAAGCCATGCTCTATCGTGATGTGTTTGGATTAGATTAACTAAAACGAGAGGAATCTATCAATTAGGGGATTCTTCTCGTTTTTTACTGTTAAAATAGAAGGAAATCGTCGCTTTTTTGATAAAAAAATGCTATAATGAAGGGTATGAAATATCACGATTATATCTGGGATTTAGGTGGGACTTTACTTGATAATTATGAGACTTCGACCGCTGCTTTTGTGGAAACATTAGCTCAATTTGGAATCAAAGAAGAACATGATAAAGTTTACAATGCCTTGAAAGTGTCAACTGCTTTTGCGATTGACCAATTTGCCCCAACAATAGAGCATTTTTTAGAAAAATATAAGGAAAATGAAGCGCGAGAGCTTGAACATCCTGCCTTGTTTGAGGGAGTACCTGCTTTATTGGAGGAAATCTCAGACCAGGGAGGACGGAACTTTTTAGTTTCGCATCGCAATGACCAAGTTTTGGAAATCCTTGAAAAGACTGGAATTGCTGCCTATTTTACAGAAGTAGTAACAGCTAGCTCTGGCTTTAAGAGAAAACCAAATCCAGAGTCTATGATCTATTTGCGAGATAAGTACAAGATAAGCTCAGGCATTGTTATTGGTGATCGACCTATAGATATTGAAGCTGGACAAGCAGCTGGCTTAGCGACGCATCTCTTTGAAAATATCGTGACATTGAGACAAGTATTAGACATGTAAGAAAAAGGAAAAAAATGACAGAAGAAATCAAAAACCAACAGGCACAGGATTATGATGCCAGTCAGATTCAAGTTTTGGAAGGTCTGGAAGCCGTACGTATGCGTCCTGGAATGTATATCGGATCGACTTCAAAAGAAGGTCTTCACCACCTAGTCTGGGAAATCGTTGATAATTCTATCGATGAGGCCTTGGCGGGATTTGCTAGTCATATTCAGGTCTTTATTGAGCCAGATGACTCTATCACGGTTGTCGATGATGGACGTGGTATTCCTGTTGATATCCAAGAAAAGACAGGCCGTCCTGCCGTTGAAACCGTCTTTACCGTTCTACACGCTGGAGGAAAATTTGGCGGTGGCGGATACAAGGTTTCAGGTGGACTCCACGGTGTAGGTTCATCCGTTGTAAATGCCCTCTCAACTCAATTAGATGTTCGCGTTCATAAAAACGGTAAGATTCATTACCAAGAATACCGTCGAGGACATGTTGTTGCTGACCTTGAGGTGATTGGAGATACTGATAAAACAGGTACAACAGTACACTTCACACCAGATCCAGAGATTTTTACAGAAACAACAACCTTTGATTTCGATAAATTAAACAAACGGATTCAAGAGCTAGCCTTCTTGAACCGTGGCCTTCAAATCTCTATCACAGATAAGCGTGAAGGACTTGAACAAACCAAGCATTATCACTACGAAGGTGGGATTGCGAGCTACGTTGAGTACATCAATGAAAACAAGGATGTTATTTTTGAAACCCCAATCTACACAGATGGTGAAATGGATGACATCACAGTCGAAGTCGCTATGCAGTATACAACGGGTTACCATGAAAATGTCATGAGTTTCGCTAACAATATTCATACCCATGAAGGTGGAACCCATGAACAAGGTTTCCGTACAGCCTTGACTCGTGTCATTAACGACTATGCTCGCAAGAACAAACTCCTAAAAGACAATGAAGATAATCTAACAGGTGAGGATGTCCGTGAAGGCTTGACAGCAGTTATCTCTGTCAAGCACCCAAATCCTCAGTTTGAAGGGCAAACCAAGACTAAACTTGGAAATAGTGAAGTTGTGAAGATTACGAATCGTCTCTTTAGTGAAGCTTTTTCAGACTTCCTGATGGAAAATCCACAGATTGCTAAGCGTATCGTAGAAAAAGGGATTTTGGCTGCGAAAGCGCGCGTGGCAGCTAAACGTGCGCGTGAAGTTACCCGTAAGAAGTCAGGCTTAGAAATTTCAAACCTTCCAGGTAAATTGGCAGATTGTTCATCAAACAATCCAGCTGAAACTGAGCTTTTCATCGTCGAAGGAGACTCAGCGGGAGGTTCTGCAAAGTCTGGTCGTGACCGTGAGTTTCAAGCTATCTTACCAATCCGTGGTAAAATCCTTAACGTAGAAAAAGCTAGCATGGATAAGATCCTTGCCAATGAAGAAATTCGCAGTCTCTTCACAGCTATGGGAACTGGCTTTGGTGCGGAATTTGATGTCAGCAAGGCACGTTATCAAAAACTCGTTATCATGACGGATGCCGATGTCGATGGAGCCCATATCCGTACCCTCTTGTTAACCTTGATTTATCGTTATATGAAACCCGTTTTAGAAGCAGGTTATGTTTATATCGCTCAACCACCAATTTACGGTGTTAAGGTCGGTAGTGAAATTAAAGAATACATCCAACCTGGGGCAGATCAAGAAATCCGTCTCCAGGAAGCCTTAGCTCGCTATAGTGAAGGTCGTTCCAAACCAACTATTCAGCGATATAAAGGTCTCGGAGAAATGGATGATCATCAGCTTTGGGAAACAACTATGAATCCTGAACACCGTCTCATGGCACGTGTATCAGTTGATGATGCTGCAGAAGCAGATAAAATCTTTGATATGCTCATGGGTGACCGTGTAGAACCACGTCGAGAATTTATCGAAGAAAATGCTGTTTACAGTACACTTGACGTCTAAAAAAATTTGGAAATAGTTCCCATGGTTTGAAAAATATGATATAATCATTACAATTGTTTCAAGTATAAAAAGGAGTTTGATATGTCTGATAATCTGTTGATTATTACTATGATTGCAATCGCGGCTCTTCTGATTATTGCATATGTTGTGGCAGTTTTGTTACGCAAACGCAATGAAAAGAGGCTCGCAGTATTAGAAGAAAGAAAGGAAGAGTTGTATAACCTTCCAGTTAACGATGAAGTAGAAGCTGTTAAGAATATGCATCTGATTGGTCAAAGTCAGATTGCATTTAGAGAGTGGAATCAAAAATGGGTAGACCTATCACTCAACTCATTTGCAGATATTGAGAATAATCTGTTTGAAGCAGAAGGGTACAATAATTCATTCCGCTTCTTGAAAGCTCAACACAAAATTGATCAAATCGAAAGCCAGATTACCCTTATCGAAGAAGATATTGCTTCCATTCGAAATGCTTTGGCAGATCTAGAAAAACAAGAATCCAAAAATAGTGGTCGTGTCTTGCATGCTTTAGATTTATTTGAAAGCCTACAGAAATCGGTCGTGGAAGATTCTGAGAAATATGGTCAAGCACTCCTTGAAATTGAAAAACAAATTGAGAACATCCAATCAGAATTTTCTCAATTTGTGACTCTAAACTCTTCAGGAGATCCAGTTGAAGCAGCAGGAATTTTGGATAATGCGGAAAACCATATTCTCGCTTTGACACATATCGTAGAGAGAATTCCGGCAATTGTTACTAAACTAACTACTGAACTCCCTGATCAACTTGAAGATCTAGAGGCTGGCTATCGTAAGTTGCTTGATGCCAACTATCACTTTGTAGAAACTGACATTGAATCACGTTTGCAGTTGTTGTATGAAGCCTTGAAAAATAACCAAGAAAATATTAAAAAATTGGAATTGGACAATGCTGAATATGAAAATAATCAGATTCAAGAAGAAATCAATGCTCTCTATAATATTTTCACACGAGAGATTGCTTCTCAAAAAGTTGTTGAAAACTTGTTGTCAACACTTCCAACCTACCTTGACCACTTAAAAGACAATAATCAAGTCTTGGTGAAAGATATCGAGCGTTTGAGCAAGACATACTTGATGGCTGAGAGTGATGTAAATCATGTTCGTCGTCTTCAAGTGGATTTGGATTCCCTAGAACTTACAGTTAGCGATTTGACTTCAGAACAAGAGGAATATTCAGAAGCTTACTCTGTTTTGGAAGAACGTTTAGAAAATGTTCAAGCTACATTAAAAGAAATTGAAGATGATCAAGTTTCAGTGAGCGAACGTTTAGTACAGATTGAAAAAGATGATGTTAATGCTCGTCAAAAGGCAAATGTTTACGTCAACCGCCTCCACACGATTAAGCGCTACATGGAGAAGAGAAATCTTCCAGGAATCCCACAGAACTTCTTGAAATTGTTCTTTGCTGCTAGCCATAGTACTGAGGATTTGATGGCAGAGTTGGAACAGTCACAAGTCAACATTGAGTCTGTTAATCGTATCCTAGAAATCGCATCACATGATATGGAAGTTTTGGAAACAGAAACTTACAGCATTGTGCAATATGCAACCTTGACAGAGCAATTGCTTCAATATTCTAACCGCTACAGATCATTTGATGAAGGGATTCAACAAGCCTTCCATGAATCTTTAGAAATCTTTGAAAATGCCTTTGATTATCAAGCATCTTTCGAAAAGATTTCCCAAGCTTTGGAAGTTGCTGAACCAGGGGTAACAAATCGCTTTGTTTCTTCATATGAAAAAACAAGAGAAATCATTCGATTTTAATCAAGTGAAGGCGGTGGGACAGAAATCGATAGACAAAGTCTTGATTTCGTAGGCCCAGCCCCGCGAAGATGATTAGGAGTTTTTGGAGTCTAAAAGATCAACAAAAAGTCCAATCAGCTACCGCGTCAAAGTTTGATTGCTAATAAAAAATGAGGTAGGGATATTGTCCCAACCTCTTTCTTTTACCTATCTTTTTTGAAAAAATGGACATTTTCCTATTTATCATTGAAATTATAGGCCTGATTTGATATGATAAAACTATGACAAAAAAAAGAACAAACCGAAAAGAAAACGACAAGAAGAGAAGAAATTTGTGGATTATTGTGGGGCTTCTATTCTTCACAATCTTAACATTAGGTGCTGGTATTGCTTATAAAGTCTTGACCAAGCAAGCTTTTGAACAAAAAATTGAAGCACTGAAAAAAGAAAAAGATGATTCCTATTCACAAGGAAGTCAGAAAGATCATTTTCGTAAGGGGCAGGCAGAAATCATCACCTACTATCCTATGACGGGGGACAAGGTGATTACCTCTGTTCAGGATATCATTGTAAAAGATATTACGGATAAGGTAGAAGATAAAGAACATTTGATTTTTTACTACCCTGAAAAAGATTCTTCTTCCATCAAAGGTGTGGAGAGCCATCTTGTAAAAAAACAGGCCTATGACCTGAGTGATTCTACTGTTGTGGAATTAGAAAATATCTCATTAGATCAGCTTTATCTTAAGGAAGATGGGACCCTGTTTACTTTAGATCAGCTCTTTACAGATGCTAGCAAAGCTAAAGAGAAGTTTCTTGAGGATATCAAGTCAACGCTCCAAGATAAAAAGATTGAGCAAACACTTGTAGATCAAGTAATAGCCGATTTTTCAGCTAGCGATTTATCATCTTGGAAGTTTGCTTACAAAGATAGTCAATTGGTTCTTTATCCAATCAAAGCAACCAATAATGTAGAAGAAATAGCTTTGCCTATTTCAGACTTCTTTGATGTTATCCAATCGTCCTATCTAACTGAAAAGGATGCAGAACTTTATAAGAAGGCTCAGGCTGAGAAAAATAAAAAAGTAGTAGCTCTTACCTTTGATGATGGACCGGATGGAAATACAACTCCACAAGCTTTAGATATTCTAGCCAAGTACAAGATCAAAGCAACCTTCTTTGTACAAGGAAAAAATATTGCAGGCAATGAGTCGATTCTTAAACGTATGCAGTCTGAAGGTCATGAAGTTGGAAACCATAGTTGGAATCACCCGGTTTTAACAAAACTGTCATTGGAAGACGCTAAGAAACAGCTTACAGATACCGAAGATGCTATTACAAAAGTTCTTGGCAAAAGCTCTAAATTGATGCGTCCACCATACGGTGCAATCTCAGATGATATTCGCAATAGCCTTGATTTAAGCTTTATCATGTGGGATGTGGATAGTTTGGATTGGAAGAGTAAAAATGAAGCAGCGATTTTGACAGAAATTCAGCGTCAGGTAAGCAATGGATCTATCATTTTGATGCATGATATCCATCAAACATCTGTTAATTCACTACCAAAAGTAATTGAGTATCTACAGGAACAAGGATATAGTTTTGTGACTGTATCAGATCTACTCAACACTCGTTTGAAGCCACATGAGATTTACTATTCTCGTAACCAGTAAGTTCACAGTAGGCAAATATTTAAAAAAATTAAAAAAAGATAGTTTTAATCTTGACAAGTAGGGGAAAACTTGATATCATATAAAAGTTGAGAAAAGCAGAAGTGAGAACTTCTCGCCTTGCGACTAACGTTGTCTGGCCCCTACGGATCAAATTTCAGAAATGAAATACAATCATGTAGTGCGGGTTTGCGTTAGCAAGTCCGCTCTTGTTTTTCTCTAAATTAAAAAAAGAGGTGAAAACCATAGCAAAGCAAGACTTATTCATCAATGATGAAATTCGTGTACGCGAAGTTCGCTTAATCGGTCTTGAAGGTGAGCAATTGGGTATCAAACCACTAAGCGAAGCGCAAGCACTTGCGGACGAAGCTAATGTGGACTTGGTTCTCATTCAACCTCAAGCTAAACCTCCTGTTGCGAAAATTATGGACTACGGTAAGTTCAAATTTGAGTACCAGAAGAAACAAAAAGAGCAACGCAAAAAACAAAGCGTTGTGACCGTGAAAGAAGTTCGTTTGAGCCCAGTTATCGACAAGGGTGATTTCGAAACTAAACTTCGCAATGCTCGCAAGTTCCTTGAAAAAGGAAACAAAGTGAAGGTATCCATTCGCTTTAAGGGGCGTATGATCACCCATAAAGAGATTGGTGCAAAAGTTTTAGCCGAGTTCGCTGAAGCAACTCAAGATATTGCTATCATTGAACAACGTGCTAAAATGGATGGACGCCAAATGTTCATGCAATTGGCGCCAGCAACTGACAAAAAATAATTGTCAGAAAGTTAAATAAAGGAGAAAAAATCATGCCAAAACAAAAAACACACCGCGCATCAGCTAAACGTTTCAAACGTACAGGTTCTGGTGGACTTAAACGTTTCCGTGCTTACACATCTCACCGTTTCCACGGAAAAACTAAAAAACAACGTCGTCATCTTCGTAAAGCATCTATGGTGCATTCAGGAGATTTCAAACGTATCAAAGCAATGCTTACTCGCTTGAAATAATCGCGTATTTGTAAGTAAAGAATTCTAGGAAATATTTGGAGGAAATATAAATGGCACGTGTTAAAGGTGGCGTTGTATCACGCAAACGTCGTAAACGTATTCTTAAATTAGCAAAAGGTTACTATGGAGCTAAACACATCTTGTTCCGTACTGCAAAAGAACAAGTAATGAACTCTTACTACTATGCATACCGTGACCGTCGTCAAAAGAAACGTGACTTCCGTAAATTGTGGATCACACGTATCAATGCGGCAGCTCGTATCAACGGACTTTCATACTCACAATTGATGCATGGTTTGAAATTGGCTGAGATCGAAGTTAACCGTAAAATGCTTGCTGACTTGGCTGTTAACGATGCAGCAGCTTTCGCAGCTCTTGCAGATGCAGCTAAAGCAAAACTTGGTAAATAATTATTCATAAGACTGGTGCAGGTTTGTTCCAGTCTTTTTTAAACAAAGGAGAAAAAAATGGCTTCAAAAATGCTACACACATGCTTACGAGTTGAAAATCTTGAAAAATCAATCGCTTTTTATCAAGATGCTTTTGGTTTTAAGGAATTACGTCGCAAGGACTTTCCAGACTATGCTTTCACTATTGTTTATCTTGGACTTGAAGGTGATGATTATGAGTTAGAGTTGACTTACAACTATGATCACGGACCTTATGTTGTTGGTGACGGTTTTGCTCACATCGCTCTAAGCACACCTGATCTTGAGGCTCTTCACAAAGAACATAGCGTCAAAGGCTACGAAGTGACAGCGCCTAATGGACTTCCAGGGACTCAACCAAACTATTACTTTATCAAAGATCCAGATGGATACAAGGTAGAAGTAATTCGTGAAAATTCATTATAGTTCGTATCGAGTAGCTTGTAGGCTACTCGTTTTTTGTATTTGTAGTAGAATGAAAGAAAAAGAATGGCGTCAGGCATTCACTTAACTCAAAACAAAAAAATGTGCTCGGTTCTTCTATTGAGGCTTTATTAAAACGTGTGAGTCAAGGAAGAGAATTTAATCTAATAAATCATTTGGTAGATATCTATAATAGCTTTTCACTTTCTTACGCAGTTCCTTGTGGGGGAAAAGATTTAGCTAAGATTGTTGGTGACTTCTTGGAAGAGCACGAAGGAATGAATCCTTCTTCCACTAGGGGCTGAAAGTGATGCTCCTGCCTTAGCTGATGAAATGATTTATTTTGATGAACACGGTGCGGTTTGTCGCTGTTAAAATTGGTGTGAACCCCAAAGAACCATGTTAACAGAAGAAACCAAAGATGCTATTTTAGTCATTGAAGCTATCAATGAAGAGCAGGCATCACGAGCTCGAGAAGCAATGCTAGAATTACATACTAAAATTGAGGAATATTTCGGTTTCAGTGGCATGATCAGTCATTTTACAGCTACAAATCCTATCCTATAGGTAGAATAATGAATGGGAATCACGGTTAATTCAACTGTGATTCTTTTTTTCCAAGGGAAGAAAGAAATTGTTTTTCTATTTTCTAAAATGGTATAATATAAGAAGAAAAAGGGAGGTGATAGCGAGTGATTGCACAACTTGATACAAAAACGGTTTATAGTTTCATGGAGAGTATGATTTCCATTCAGAAGTATGTTGACAAGGGAAAAGCATACGGCTACACAGTACTTGGAATCATGGATATTGACAATCTCTATGGGGCTTATTATTTTATCAAAGAGTGCCAAAAACAGGGGATTCAGCCCTTATTAGGTCTTGAGATGACAGTTCATCATAAGGAGGAAATCGTCAACCTCCGATTTTTAGCCTTGTCAAATCATGGCTATCGAAATCTCATGAAGATTTCGACTCTAAAAATGACAGGTAAAAAGGAATGGACTGATTTTTCTCCTTATCTAGAGGATGTTTGTGTTATTGTTCCCTATTATTCTGCAATTGATTCCTTGGACTTAGGGCATGACTATTATATCGGAGTATATCCAGATACACCTCAGTCGAATTTTTCTCAACCCATCCTCCCACTTTATCGTGTTAATTCCTTCGAATCTGAGGATTTAGAAACGCTTCAAATGCTCAAGGCGATTAAGGAAAATGTGACCTTGCGAGAGGTAGATGTTCAATCTCAACAAGGCATGTTTTTACCTACTGATCGCTTAGAGCAAGTATTTCAAGAAAAGTTTCCGCAAGTCTTAGAAAATCTTTCTGAACTGATTGGAGCAACTACTTATGAGATTGATAGTAGTCTCAAGCTTCCACGTTTCAATCCAGAGCGTCCTGCTGTTGAAGAGTTGCGCGAAAGAGCTATTAAGGGCTTGGAACAGAAAGGCTTACTCGATTCGGTTTATCAGGAACGTTTGGAAGAAGAACTATCTGTGATTCATGACATGGGCTTCGATGACTATTTCTTGGTTGTCTGGGATCTCTTACGTTTCGGTCGGTCTCAAGGTTATTACATGGGGATGGGACGCGGGTCTGCAGTTGGAAGTCTAGTGGCCTATGCCTTAAATATTACTGGTATTGATCCTGTAGCTAAGAATCTTATCTTTGAGCGCTTTTTAAATCGTGAACGCTATACCATGCCTGATATCGATATTGATATTCCTGATATCTATCGTCCTGAATTTATCCGCTATGTTCGTGACCGTTATGGTAGTATTCACGCTGCTCAGATAGTCACCTACTCGACTTTTGGTGCCAAACAGGCTATCCGAGATGTTTTTAAACGGTATGGTGTTCCCGAGTACGAGTTGACATCCATAACCAAGAAAATTGGTTTCAAAGATACCTTGACAAGCGCCTATGAAGGCAATCTAGGATTTAGACAACTGATTCAAAGTAAGATTGAGTACCAAAAGGCTTTTGAAATTGCCAAAAAGATAGAAGGCTATCCTCGACAGACCTCTATCCACGCTGCTGGTGTCGTGATTAGTGATAAAAATCTAACGGATTATATCCCTCTTAAGTATGGTGAGGATATGCTCATTACCCAGTATGATGCTCATGGAGTTGAAGGAAATGGCTTGCTCAAGATGGATTTCTTGGGCTTACGAAACCTAACTTTTGCTCAAAAAATGCAGGAGCTCTTATTTGAAACTCAAGGAATTCAGTTAAGGATTGAGGAAATTGACCTTGAGGATAGGGAAACTTTAGCCCTCTTTGCAGCTGGGAAGACCAAGGGGATCTTTCAGTTTGAACAACCTGGTGCTATTCGCTTATTAAAGCGCGTGAAACCAGAAAGCTTTGAAGAAGTAGTGGCAACGACTTCCCTCAACAGACCGGGAGCGAGTGACTATATCGACAACTTTGTGGCTCGAAAACATGGTAAAGAAAAGGTAACAGTTCTGGACCCAGTTTTGGAAGATATTCTGGCTCCAACCTATGGCATTATGCTTTACCAAGAACAGGTGATGCAAGTGGCACAGCGTTACGCTGGTTTCAGCCTTGGGAAGGCCGACATTTTACGTCGTGCTATGGGGAAAAAGAATGCGGCCAAGATGCACCGAATGGAGGAGAGTTTTATCCAAGGTGCACTCGAAAAAGGTCATGGAAAGGAACAGGCTCAGCAGGTTTTTGCTGTCATGGAAAAATTTGCTGGTTATGGTTTCAACCGATCACATGCTTATGCTTATGCGGCTTTAGCTTTTCAACTTGCTTACTTTAAAACACATTACCCAGAAATCTTTTATCAAGTTATGCTTAACTATGCCAGTGGAGATTATATTCTCGATGCGCTTGAAATGGGCTTTGAACTGACACCA
Source organism: Streptococcus oralis (assembly GCF_001075875.1). Lineage (GTDB taxonomy): Bacteria > Bacillota > Bacilli > Lactobacillales > Streptococcaceae > Streptococcus > Streptococcus oralis_I. The sequence continues at coordinate 22,191 of NZ_JUOS01000010.1, read as the reverse complement.
CTCTCTATCAATACAATCCCATATCAGGATAAATTGACAGACAAGACTATTTACTTGGGACTTAAGAGTATCAAGGGGATGCCTCGAGATTTTGCCTATTGGATTTTAGAGAATCGTCCTTTTAGTAGTGTCGAAGATTTTGTCACTCGCTTGCCTAAAAATTATCAGAAGTTGAGTCTTTTAACTCCCCTAGTCGAGATTGGTTTATTCGATAGTTTTGAAAAAAATCGCCAAAAAATCTTATCCAATTTACCTACTTTGTTTATTTTTGTGGAAGAATTGGGTAGTTTATTTGCAGATAATAGCTACAATTGGCTTGAGAGTGAGGATTTTACGCAAGTCGAGAAGTTTCGTAAGGAACAGGAGTGGCTTGGAGTTGGTATCAGTCCGCATCCCTTACTGGTTTTAGCAAAGAATCCCCTCTATCCAATTGTGAGTTTGTCTGAACTATCTGAAGGACAGACAGCTACAGTACTCGTTGAGATACAGTCTATCCGAGTAATCAGAACTAAAAAAGGTGAAAATATGGCCTTTTTGAAAGTTAGTGATAGCAAATCAAATTTGGAAGTTACTGTTTTTTCTGACCAGTACCGCCAATTTAACAATCTCTTACATGAAGGAAGATTTTACTACCTTAATGGAAAAGTGCAGGCAAGAGACGGTCGCCTTCAGTTAGTATTAAATAATCTAAAAGAAGCAGTGAGTGAACGATTTTGGATTCAGGCTGCTGATCATGAACATGATTCTGAAATTTATCATATTTTAGAACAATACAAGGGACAAATTCCAGTCATTATTCGCTACGAAAATGAACAAAAAAATGTTCTTTTGCCGGGTTATTTTGTTGCAAAAGATGTTAGTTTGCAGGAATCTTTGAGTCAAATAACTATGAAAACGATTTATCGTTAAAAATCAATGAAAATAAAAGAATTTTAACTTTAATTATGGTATAATCAGTTAGAATGTTAAAAGAAAAAGGAGCAAAACCAAATGAAACGTATTGCTGTTTTGACTAGTGGTGGAGACGCCCCTGGTATGAATGCTGCCATCCGTGCAGTAGTTCGTCAAGCAATCTCAGAAGGAATGGAAGTTTTTGGTATCTATGATGGATACGCAGGTATGGTTGCCGGCGAAATTTATCCACTTGATGCTGCTTCAGTGGGAGACATCATTTCACGTGGTGGTACTTTCCTTCACTCTGCTCGTTATCCTGAGTTTGCAAAACTCGAAGGCCAACTTAAAGGGATTGAGCAGTTGAAAAAACACGGTATCGAAGGTGTCGTGGTTATCGGTGGTGACGGTTCTTATCACGGAGCTATGCGCTTGACTGAGCATGGGTTCCCTGCTATCGGACTTCCAGGAACAATCGATAACGATATCGTAGGTACTGATTTCACAATCGGATTTGATACTGCAGTTACAACTGCAATGGATGCCATCGATAAGATTCGTGATACCTCATCAAGTCACCGTCGTACTTTCGTAGTTGAAGTTATGGGACGTAATGCTGGAGATATCGCTCTTTGGGCTGGTATTGCCACTGGTGCTGATGAAATTATCATCCCTGAAGAAGGCTTCAAGATGGAAGACATCGTAGCAAGTATCAAAGCTGGATATGAACACGGTAAGAAACACAACATTATCGTTTTGGCAGAAGGTGTTATGTCAGCGGCTGAATTTGGTCAAAAACTAAAAGAAGCTGGAGATACAAGCGACCTTCGTGTAACTGAACTTGGTCATATCCAACGTGGTGGATCTCCAACTGCTCGTGACCGTGTATTGGCGTCACGTATGGGAGCACACGCTGTTAAACTTCTTAAACAAGGAATCGGTGGTGTCGCTGTTGGTATCCGTAACGAGAAAATGGTTGAAAATCCAATTCTTGGAACTGCAGAAGAAGGAGCTTTGTTTAGCCTAACAGCTGATGGTAAGATTGTTGTTAACAACCCTCATAAAGCTGACCTTGAACTTTCTGCTTTGAACAAGAGCTTGTCATAATCAACTTTAACTAAACTGGTAAAATGACCATAAAAGGTCAAATTATATAAAGGAGTCACAAAAATCATGAACAAACGTGTAAAAATCGTTGCAACTTTGGGTCCTGCGGTAGAAATCCGTGGTGGTAAAAAATTTGGTGATGACGGATACTGGGGTGAAAAACTTGACGTTGAAGCTTCAGCTAAAAACATTGCTCAATTGATTGAAGCAGGAGCTAACACTTTCCGTTTCAACTTCTCACACGGTGACCACCAAGAACAAGGTGACCGTATGGCAACTGTTAAACTTGCAGAAAAACTTGCAGGTAAAAAAGTTGGTTTCCTTCTTGACACTAAAGGACCAGAAATCCGTACTGAATTGTTTGAAGGTGAAGCTAAAGAGTACTCATACAAAACTGGTGAAAAAATCCGTGTTGCAACTAAACAAGGAATCAAATCAACTCGTGAAGTGATTGCTTTGAACGTTGCTGGAGCTCTTGACATCTATGATGACGTTGAAGTTGGTCGCCAAGTATTGGTTGACGATGGTAAACTTGGTCTTCGTGTTGTAGAAAAAGACGATGCAACTCGTGAATTTGTCGTTGAAGTTGAAAACGACGGTGTAATCGCTAAACAAAAAGGTGTAAACATCCCTAACACTAAAATTCCTTTCCCAGCTCTTGCTGAACGTGATAACGCTGATATCCGCTTCGGTCTTGAACAAGGTATCAACTTCATCGCGATCTCATTCGTACGTACTGCAAAAGACGTTAACGAAGTTCGTGCAATCTGTGAAGAAACTGGTAACGGTCACGTTCAATTGTTCGCTAAAATCGAAAACCAACAAGGTATCGATAACTTGGACGAAATCATTGAAGCTGCTGATGGTATCATGATCGCTCGTGGTGACATGGGTATCGAAGTACCATTTGAAATGGTTCCAGTTTACCAAAAAATGATCATCACTAAAGTGAACGCTGCTGGTAAAGTTGTTATCACTGCAACAAACATGCTTGAAACAATGACTGAAAAACCACGTGCAACTCGTTCAGAAGTATCAGACGTATTTAACGCTGTTATCGACGGAACTGATGCTACAATGCTTTCAGGTGAGTCAGCAAATGGTAAATACCCACTTGAGTCTGTTCGTACAATGGCAACTATCGATAAGAACGCTCAAACTCTTCTTAACGAATACGGACGTTTGAACTCAGATTCATTTGAACGTAACTCTAAGACAGAAGTTATGGCTTCAGCAGTTAAAGACGCTACAAACTCAATGGACATCAAATTGGTTGTAACTCTTACTAAGACTGGTCACACAGCACGTTTGATCTCTAAATATCGTCCAAATGCTGATATCTTGGCATTGACATTTGACGAATTGACAGAACGTGGATTGATGTTGAACTGGGGTGTTATCCCAATGTTGACAGAAGCTCCATCATCAACTGATGACATGTTTGAAATTGCAGAACGTAAAGCAGTTGAAGCAGGTCTTGTACAATCTGGTGACGATATCGTTATCGTTGCAGGTGTGCCAGTTGGAGAAGCAGTTCGTACTAACACAATGCGTATCCGCACTGTACGTTAATCTAATATTAAAAAACCTATCATATCAAGCTTTATAGCTTGTGTGATAGGTCTTTTTTTGTGACGAGGGGCAAAATATATCATTTTCCTTTCAATGCTAAGGTATATAATACAGTTTGCCCTGTAACTTTTGCTGTAATTATAGATAGCAATGGTCATCTTAGTATCTTTTTGTCTAAATCTAGCTAGGATTTTTTGGATAATAAGTCTATAAGTGTTTGATTGTTGCTTGAGCTTATTGCTATTTGGACAGAAAGGATTGCTAAAAGATAGGAGTTAATAGTGTTTAGGAAAATAAAAAAAGCTCTCTGGAAAAACCAGAAAGCCTGAGAGGCATCTCCATGTGAGAAATTGGTTCACACAATTTCTCAAGGTCCGCTCCTGCGTTATGACCTCCTTTGCTCAATAGTAGCTCTCGCTACATATCGACTCATCGCAAGTTTTATTTTACTATAAGGACAATAAAATGTCAATAAAAAAAGTTCCTATACCAAGGAACTGATGAACAATGCTAATTGCCGGGATCGAACCGGCGACCTCATCCTTACCATGGATGCGCTCTGCCTACTGAGCTAAATCAGCTTACTTAAAAAGTATACTATAGAATCAAATCTTTGTCAATAAAATGTTTTATTTAAAAGTAATCAGATGTCAGTCAAACTAAAATGGCTTAAGAGAATATCCCTCAGCCATTTTATTCTAACCTAATTGATTTTGTTTTTTTCTGGATTCCAGATAAAACTTGCGATAAAGCTAAAGATGATGGTAATAATCGCAACTAAGACAGCAAGAATCAGTGCTGGTATGCGAATAAACCACCACAAAGGATTTGGTTTTTTGTTATCGTGCCATTGTTTTGTTTCCTCATCCAGACGTTGGAATTCTGATTGGATACGTTCAGCAACCATCTCAATTCCTTCATCATTCATTTTCTTAATGTCTGAGATATCGATAGGATTTCCGAAGTTCATATCGACACGTTCACGACTGATGAGTCCTTTTAAGGTCATTGGACCAGTGTAAGTAACTGGCATGATGCGAACCTTGGCCATTTTAGCAATCAGAGCTACGCCACCTTTGACATCGTTAGAATGACGACTACCGCTTGGAAACATGATGAGAGATCGGTCGCTCTTTTTAAGAACATTAATAGGGTATTTGATAGCCGAAGCGCTAGGATTCTCCCGATCAATAGGAAAGGCACCACACATACGGATCCACCAACCAAAGATTCGATTAGAGAACAGTTCCTTTTTAGCCATAAAAACAAACTGTTTCGGTTTGGTCGCAAATGCCATGTAGACAGGATCCCACCAAGTACGATGGGGAGCAACTAGGATATAGTTTTCATCTTGACTCGGAATTTTATCCGTATTATGATAATGAGCATTACCGTTGATAGACCAGAGAATCAACATAACCAGTCCACGAAGATAAGTATAAAACATGGTGTCTCCTTCAATTTTCTTTCTTTTATTATACCTTATCATTGTAGGACAAGCAAATGTTTTTTTGTTTAGGCGGAATTGCTCTTCATATGAAATTAGAATTATTCAAAAAAAAATGATATGATAGAGATTATGGATAAAAATAAAATTATAGGCTTAAGCCAATCAGAAGTTAATGAACGTCAGAAACAGGGACAGGTCAATGATTTCAAAGCATCAGCTAGTACCAGTACTTGGCAGATTGTAAAACGAAATGTCTTTACTCTCTTTAATGCTTTAAACTTTGCTATTGCATTAGCGCTCGCTTTTGTTCAAGCCTGGAGCAACCTGGTTTTCTTTGCGGTTATCTGTTTTAATGCTTTTTCAGGAATTGTAACCGAGCTACGTGCCAAACATATGGTAGATAAACTCAATCTCTTGAATAAAGAAAAGATTACCACTATCCGTGATGGACAAGAGATTGCTTTGAATCCAGAAGAGCTTGTTTTGGATGATGTGATTCGCTTGTCTGCAGGGGATCAAATTCCAAGTGATGCGATTGTATTAGAAGGTTTTGCAGAAGTCAATGAAGCCATGTTAACGGGCGAGAGCGACTTGGTGCAAAAAGAAGTAGAAGACTTAATGTTGTCAGGTAGTTTTCTTGCCAGTGGTTCTGTCCTCGCTCAGGTTCATCATGTAGGAGCAGATAACTATGCAGCTAAACTCATGCTTGAAGCTAAGACAGTTAAACCAATCAATTCTCGTATCATGAAATCGCTAGACCAGCTAGCAGGCTTTACTGGAAAAATCATCATTCCATTTGGAATTGCTCTTTTGCTTGAAGCTTTGGTCTTGAAAGGTTTACCACTGAAGTCTTCTGTAGTGAATTCCTCTACAGCTCTTTTGGGAATGTTGCCTAAGGGGATTGCCCTCTTGACCATTACCTCTCTTTTAACCGCTGTTATCAAGCTTGGTTTGAAGAAGGTCTTGGTGCAGGAGATGTACTCTGTTGAAACCCTTGCGCGCGTGGATATGCTCTGCTTGGATAAGACAGGTACCATCACCCAAGGTAAGATGCAGGTTGAGACTGTTCTTCCTCTGACCCAGGCTTTTGATAAAGATGCTATTGCTAAAATACTAACCAGCTATATGGCTAACAGTGAGGATAAAAATCCAACTGCTCAAGCTATTCGAAAGCGTTTTGTGGGAGAGGTAGTTTATCCGATGATTTCTAGTTTTCCATTTTCAAGCGATCGAAAATGGGGAGCCATGGAGTTGGAAGGTCTAGGAACTGTTTTCCTAGGTGCACCGGAGATGTTGTTGGATGCTGAAGTTCCTGAAGCTAGAGAAGCTCTTGAACGAGGATCTCGTGTCTTGGTGTTAGCGCTCAGTCAAGAAAAACTTGACCATCACAAGCCGCAAAAGCCATCTGATATTCAGGCTTTGGCTTTGCTTGAGATTCTAGATCCAATCCGAGAAGGGGCAGCTGAAACGCTAGACTATCTTCGTTCTCAGGAAGTGGGGCTGAAAATTATCTCTGGTGATAATCCAGTTACCGTTTCAAGTATTGCTCAAAAAGCTGGCTTTGCAGACTATCAGAGCTATGTAGATTGTTCGAAAATTAATGATGAAGAATTGATAGCCATGGCTGAGGAAACAGCCATTTTCGGACGTGTCTCGCCTCATCAAAAGAAACTCATCATCCAAACTCTGAAAAAAGCAGGACATACTACAGCAATGACAGGGGATGGTGTCAATGATATCCTAGCTCTCCGTGAGGCAGACTGTTCCATTGTTATGGCTGAAGGAGACCCAGCAACTCGTCAGATTGCAAATCTGGTCCTCTTGAATTCAGATTTCAATGATGTTCCTGAGATTCTTTTTGAAGGACGTCGTGTGGTCAATAATATTGCCCACATTGCTCCGATTTTCTTGATTAAGACAATCTATTCCTTCTTGTTAGCAGTTATCTGTATTGCCAGTGCTTTGTTGGGACGTACTGAATGGATTTTGATTTTCCCATTCATTCCCATTCAGATTACCATGATTGACCAGTTCGTGGAAGGATTCCCACCGTTCGTATTGACCTTTGAACGAAATATTAAACCTGTGGAACAAAACTTTCTCAGAAAATCCATGCTCCGTGCTTTACCAAGTGCCTTGATGGTAGTCTTTAGTGTTCTCTTTATTAAAATTTTTGGAACCAGTCAAGGCTGGTCAGCCATTGAAATTTCGACACTTTTGTATTATCTGTTGGCATCGATTGGTTTCATGTCTGTAGTTAGAGCCTGCTTGCCATTTAGCCTGTGGCGTGTCCTCTTGATTATTTGGTCAGTTGGTGGCTTCCTTGGAACGGCTCTATTCCCAAGAATCCAAAAACTACTTGAAATTTCAACACTGACAGGACAAACATTACCTGTCTATGGCATCATGATGCTCATCTTTACTGTGATTTTCATCCTGACAAGTCGTTATCAAGCTAGAAGATAAAGAAAGGCTGCAATCCATGATTGCGGTCTTTTTTAGGTACAGGATTGCTAGACAAAATATGGTATAATAAAGAGAAATAGACTTTTGGAAAGTGAGAGAAAATGATTTCGAAGAGATTAGAAATGGTAGCTTCTTTTGTACCTCAAGGAGCCGTTTTACTGGACGTCGGGAGTGATCATGCTTATCTACCCATTGAATTGGTTGAAAAAGGTCACATCGATCGTGCCATTGCAGGAGAGGTTGTAGAAGGTCCCTATCAATCTGCAGTTACAAATGTTAAAAGTCATGGTTTAACTGAGAAAATTCAGGTTCGTTTAGCCAATGGTTTAGCAGCATTTGAAGAAAGTGATCTGGTATCTGTCATCACTATTGCTGGAATGGGTGGCCGTTTGATTGCTACGATTTTGGAAGACGGATTAGACAAACTTGCTACTGTTGAGCGTTTGATTCTTCAACCCAATAATCGAGAAGACGAGTTGCGTTCTTGGTTACAAGAACATGGTTTTCAAATCATAGCAGAAAGTATTCTAGAAGAAGCTGGGAAATTCTACGAGATCATAGTTGCAGAAGCTGGTAAAATGAATCTATCAGCAACTGATGTCCGCTTTGGTCCATTCTTGTCCAAAGAAGTCAGTCCAGTCTTCGTCCAAAAATGGCAAAAAGAAGTTGCTAAGCTTGAGTTTGCCCTTAGTCAAATTCCAGAAAAAAATCAAGAAGAACGTCAAGTTCTAGCAGAAAAAATTCAAGCCATCAAGGAGGTGCACCATGAAAGCAAGTGAAGTGATTAAGCGTTATGAAGCCTATTGCCCACAAGAATTTTCTATGGAAGGGGATAGTCGTGGTCTGCAAATTGGCACCCTAGACAAGGAAATTCAAAAGGTCATGGTTGCTCTTGATATCCGTGAAGAGACAGTCGCTGAAGCTATTGACAAGGGTGTTGATCTGATTATCGTTAAGCACGCCCCTATCTTTCGTCCAATCAAGGACTTGGTAGCTAGTCGTCCTCAAAATCAGATTTATATCAATCTCATCAAGCACGATATCGCTGTCTACGTCAGTCATACTAATATTGATATTGTTGAAAATAGTCTCAATGACTGGTTCTGCCAACTGTTAGATATTAAAGATACAACCTATATACAAGAAACAGGTCCTGAACGTGGGATTGGCCGTATTGGAACGATTAGACCTCAAAAATTTAAGGAATTTGCTGACCATGTTAAGGAAGTCTTTGGTCTAGATAGCCTTCGTATGGTGTATTATCAAGAGAAGGATTTGCAAAAGACAATCTCAAGAGTGGCTATCTGTGGTGGCAGTGGGCAATCTTTCTATTCTGATGCTTTAGCAAAAGGAGCAGATCTTTATATCACTGGTGATATTTATTATCATACTGCCCAAGATATGCTGTCAGATGGTTTATTAGCTTTGGATCCAGGACACTATATCGAAGTGCTTTTTGTGGAAAGAATTGCAGCGCTCTTGAACGAATGGAAGGAAGAGAATGCTTGGTCGCTAGAAGTAGTCGCAAGTCAGGCTTCTACCAATCCATTCCATCATATCTAGTTAGAAGGTAAAGACAATGAAAAAAGTTGCCATTGTAGGAGCAGGAATTGTAGGGGCAACAGCTGCCTACTATCTCTCTAAGGAAGCAGATGTCGAAGTAACTGTCTTTGATCATGGGTACGGACAAGCTACCAAGGCAGCGGCAGGAATCATCAGTCCTTGGTTCTCTAAACGACGTAATAAAGCTTGGTACAAGATGGCTCGCCTAGGAGCAGACTTTTATGTAGATTTATTAGCTGATTTAGAAAAAAATGGTCAAAAGATTGATTTCTACCAGCGCTCAGGAGTCTTACTTCTCAAAAAAGATGATTCCAAGCTCGAGGAACTCTATGACTTAGCCTTGCAACGTAGAGATGAATCTCCCTTAATTGGCGAATTAGCCATTTTGGACCAAGCTGCTGCAAGTAGCTTATTCCCTGGATTAGTGGGATTTGAAAGATTACTCTATGCTTCTGGTGGCGCTCGAGTAGACGGACAACTCCTAGTCAGTCGTTTACTGGAAGCCAGTCAAGTGAAGGTCGTAAAGCAAGAGGTCAGTCTAACTCCTTTATTATCAGGCTATCAGACAGACAATCAAATGTTTGATCAAGTAATTTTATCTACGGGAGCTTGGCTTGGACACATTTTGGAGCCTTTAGGCTATGAGGTGGATGTTCGTCCTCAAAAAGGTCAACTTAGAGATTATCAGGTGCCACAAGACATGGGAGCTTACCCTGTAGTTATGCCGGAAGGTGAGTGGGATTTGATACCATTTCCTGGAGGTAAGTTATCTCTAGGAGCTACCCATGAAAATGACATGGGATTTGATCTTACAGTCGATAAAAATTTGCTCCAACAAATGGCTGAGGCAGCGAATCCATTTTATCCGAGTTTAAAGGATGCAGTTTTATCTGGTGAACGTGTAGGAATTCGGGCTTATACGAGTGACTTCTCGCCATTTTTTGGACAGGTTCCAGACTTATCAGGAGTATTTGTTGCGAGTGGATTAGGATCGTCAGGATTGACAACTGGACCCATTATAGGCTATCACCTAGCCCAAATGCTTCAAGGGAGAAAAGGAGTATTGGATCCAGCAGATTATCCGACTGAAAGATACATTAAAAAGAAACAATAGTAAACCTTTTACCTAGTTTTTACGATAGTCTTAGGAAAGTAAATGACTTTCCCTATCAAAAATGGTAAAATGAAAAAAATAATCCAAGAATTGAGGAAATAAAATGCAAGAAAAAATTCTGGTAACAGGTGGAGCAGGTTTTATCGGAACTCACACGGTCATTGAATTGGTCCAAGCTGGACACCAAGTAGTTGTCGTGGATAATTTGGTAAACAGTAGTCGTAAAAGTCTTGAAGTAGTCGAAAGAATCACTGGGGTAGAAATTCCTTTCTACGAAGCAGATATTCGTGACACAGATACACTTCGTGATATTTTCAAACATGAAGAACCAACAGGTGTGATTCATTTTGCTGGTTTGAAAGCTGTAGGTGAGTCTACACGTATCCCACTTGCCTACTATGATAACAACATTGCGGGTACAGTTAACCTTTTAAAAGCAATGGAAGAAAACAACTGTAAGAACATTATCTTCAGCTCTTCAGCGACAGTGTATGGAGATCCCCATACTGTTCCGATCCTAGAAGATTTTCCACTTTCAGCTACCAACCCTTACGGTCGTACTAAACTAATGCTGGAAGAAATCCTGACAGATATCTATAAAGCAGATTCAGAGTGGAACGTTGTTTTACTTCGTTATTTCAACCCAATCGGTGCGCATAAGAGCGGTGATTTGGGTGAAAATCCAAACGGTATTCCAAATAACCTTCTTCCATATGTGACACAAGTTGCAGTTGGTAAGTTGGAACAAGTTCAGGTCTTTGGAGACGACTACGATACTGAAGATGGAACAGGTGTACGTGACTATATCCACGTCGTTGACCTAGCAAAAGGGCACGTTGCGGCACTTAAGAAGCTTCAAAAAGGTTCAGGACTAAACATTTACAACCTTGGTACAGGAAAAGGCTACTCAGTTCTTGAAATTATCCAAAATATGGAAAAAGCAGTCGGACGTCCTATTCCATACCGTATTGTTGAACGTCGCCCAGGTGATATTGCAGCTTGCTACTCAGATCCAGCAAAAGCTAAGGAAGAGCTAGGATGGGAAGCAGAACTTGGTATTACAGAGATGTGTCAAGACGCATGGCGTTGGCAAAGCAAGCATCCAAACGGATTTGAAGACTAAGATGATGATTTCAATCATAGTCCCATGTTTAAACGAAGAGGAAGTACTTCCTCTTTTTTATCAAACTCTTGAAGCACTGATCCCAGATTTGGAAACAGAAATCGAATACATTTTTGTAGATGATGGTTCGACTGATAAGACTTTGGACGTTCTAAAGGTTTATCGAGAGAAAAATCCTGCAGTACATTATATTTCTTTCTCGCGAAATTTTGGGAAGGAAGCGGCCATATATGCAGGTTTACAACAAGCAAGTGGAGATTTGGTGGTGGTTATGGATGCAGACCTTCAGGATCCACCAAACCTCTTGCTTGAGATGAAAGAACTACTAGATCAGAATCCAGACTTGGATTGTGTTGGAACTAGGAGAACTAGTCGAGACGGGGAACCCGTTTTACGTAGTTTCTGCGCCGATCTTTTTTATCGTTTCATGCAAAAAATTAGCCCAGTAGCTCTTCCATCGGGTGTCCGTGATTTTCGAATGATGAGAAGAACAGTTGTGGATGCAGTGTTGGAATTGACAGAATACAATCGCTTTTCCAAAGGGCTCTTTGCCTGGGTTGGTTTTCGCACTCACTATATAGAATACCCTAATGTTGAAAGGCGGGCAGGTAAGACTAGTTGGAGCTTTAGACAACTCTTTTTCTACTCTATTGAAGGGATTGTGAATTTTTCAGATTTTCCTTTGATATTAGCTTTTGTTGCTGGTCTTTCATCATGTTTTCTGGCTTTGGTGATGACACTGTTTGTAGTTGTCCGTACTCTCTTACTTGGCAATCCAACTTCTGGTTGGACCTCTCTGATGGCTGTCATTCTATTTCTTGGTGGTGTCCAATTATTGACGATTGGGATTCTCGGAAAATATATCAGTAAAATTTATCTGGAAACGAAAAAAAGACCCCTCTATCTGATAAAAGAACAGAGTGAGTCAAGATAAGATTTGCTAAAAATAAGTCCTTCAAAAGACTATAATTTTCTGTAAAAATATGCTAAACTAGAGGAAGTGGTATTTGGAAATCTAATCACCACTGATGACAAATTAATCTTTGATGAGCGCGCGAGTAGGACACTGTTTTACAGCTTCCAGTAGCTCTTCACTAGCTGGGACGTCTCTCTCTAGTTGATTAGGATCATCATAGAAACGCACAATACCATTATCATGGTAATCAAATAAATCAGAATAGGTTTGGCATAGCCCGCAGGCAATGCATCGTTCAGGTATAAGTGTGATTTTCATATTTATATTGTAATAAGAAATTAGAAAAAAAACAAGGAGTAAGGTATGGAAAAGGAACCATGGCAAGAAGATATTTACGACATCGAGGAAAGTCGTTCGGAACGCAGAAACAGAGGAAATAAGGAATCAGGAGTAGGAGCTAATCGTATTTTAACGATTTTGGCTAGTATTTTCTTTGTTATCGTTGTCGGTATGATTGCTATTCTAATCTACCTGTCATCCGGTGGAAGTGATCGTACGGCAGCCTTGAAAGATTTTCATGATTCTTCTGCGCCTAAGGTAGAGGAAGTTTCTTCAACATCATCAAGTAGTTCAGTTGAAGCATCAAGTTCTGAAGCAGCATCAACTTCTTCAAGTAGTTCAGAGGAACATACAAATGCTGAGGGAACCATTACTGTCCTTGCAGGTGAAGGTGAGGCAGCTATTGCAGCTAGAGCAGGTATTTCTATTGCCCAGCTTGAAGCCTTGAACCCTGGTCATATGTCTTCAGGAACTTGGTTTGCAAATCCTGGTGATGTCCTTAAGACAAGATAGGAGTTAGAATGAAAACAATTCAGATCGCTATTGATGGTCCAGCTTCAAGTGGTAAGAGTACAGTAGCAAAGATTATCGCTAAGGACTTTGGTTATACTTATCTGGATACAGGAGCCATGTATCGTGCTGCGACTTACATCGCTTTGAATAACCAAGTGAGTCCAGAGGAGTCTTCTCGACTTCTTGAATTATTGGAACAATATCCGATTAGCTTTGGTCGAGCCGAAACAGGAGAACAGCTTGTTTTTGTTGGTGACGTTGATGTGACCAGTCCTATTAGAGAAAATGAGGTAACGAATGCTGTATCTGCTTTTGCAGCCATTCCAGCTATTCGCGAAAAATTGGTAGCCCTCCAGCAAGAGATTGCTCAACAAGGTGGAATCGTCATGGATGGTCGCGATATTGGTACAGTGGTGTTACCTAAGGCTGAATTGAAGATTTTTCTAGTAGCATCTGTAGATGAGCGTGCAGAACGTCGTTACAAGGAAAATCTTTCAAAGGGGATCGAAACAGATTTGGAAACTTTGAAAGAAGAGATTGCAGCGCGTGATTATAAAGATAGTCATCGTGAAACTTCTCCTCTTAAGCAAGCAGAGGATGCTATTTATTTAGACACGACAGGACTAAGTATTTTAGAAGTTGTCGAAAAAATCAAGTCAGAGGCAGTTAAACAATTTTAATCAGAGAATATAACCGATTGACCATGATAGTGGTGAGTCGGTTTTTTAGCAATTTGTCAAATTTTTAATTTTAAGGTATAATAATCTCTGTTAACGAAAATTTGACAATCAAACCATCATGAAAATAGAAGGAGATAAAATGAACAATCTACCAAATTGCCCAAAATGTAATTCAGAATATGTCTATGAAGACGGAGCCTTGCTAGTCTGTCCAGAGTGTGCTTATGAATGGAATCCTGCTGAGCAAGCAGAGGTTGAAGAAGGCCTTGTTGCTATCGATGCTAATGGAAATAAACTAGCGGATGGAGATACAGTCACCTTGATTAAGGACCTTAAGGTCAAAGGAGCTCCTAAAGACCTCAAACAAGGAACTCGTGTGAAAAACATCCGTATTGTTGAGGGTGACCACAACATCGATTGTAAGATTGATGGTTTTGGTGCTATGAAGCTTAAATCAGAATTTGTGAAGAAGATTTAATCATGATTAAAAATGAAAAAGTAATATTTTATAGTCGTATCTTTTTATTTATAGCAGCCTTTACCGGTGTATACTTGGAGATTACCAAACGTGGTGGTTTAGGGATGTTGCTTTACTATACAGTCCTTTCCAACCTCTTGGTGATGATTTTTACGGGTTATCTTTTATGGAAGATGCGACGTGAGGGTGACCATTGGCAAAGTTCAAGTCTTTTGCGACTCAAGGGTGGTGTCACCATGAGTATCATGATTACTTGTGTCATCTATCATTTCATGCTAGCTCCTTTGACGACAGATTTTTACCGTTTGGAAAATTTCCTTTGCCATTATATTGTCCCTCTCTGGTTTTTAGCAGATACAATTATTTTTGACAAGAGTCGCCAATATAAGTTGGTTGATCCCATGCTTTGGACTAGCCTTCCTTTGCTTTATATGATTTTTGCCCTCTTAAACGGTTTTGTTCTAAAGATGGATGTCCCTAATGCTAAGGATAGTCCCTTCCCTTATTTCTTTTTGAATGCTACCAAACATGGTTGGGGCTTTGTCTTTAAATGGGCAGCTACTATCTTTGTTGCCTATATGGTTTCAGGATATCTGTTTTATCTTGTTAAAAACATTAAAAAATCTAAGAAATAAGAGTACCTTATATGGGTACTTTTTTGATGATTGATATAATTGTACCCGGACAAATCGATTTTTTTTATCTTGTACTTGAGTCATTTCTACCTTAAAATAAAATTGTAGCTACCAATACAACTATTGAGGAAGAGAAAATGACTGAAAATCGTTATGAATTAAATAAAAATTTGGCACAGATGCTTAAAGGTGGCGTCATCATGGATGTTCAAAATCCTGAACAAGCAAGAATTGCGGAGGCTGCAGGTGCAGCAGCGGTTATGGCCTTGGAGCGAATCCCAGCGGATATTCGTGCAGCTGGTGGTGTCTCTCGCATGAGCGACCCTAAGATGATCAAGGAAATCCAAGAAGCAGTCAGCATTCCAGTTATGGCCAAGGTTCGAATTGGGCATTTTGTTGAAGCACAGATTTTGGAAGCCATCGAGATTGACTATATCGATGAGAGTGAGGTACTATCTCCAGCTGACGATCGTTTCCATGTGGATAAGAAAGAATTCCAAGTTCCTTTTGTTTGCGGTGCAAAAGATCTAGGAGAAGCCTTGCGTCGTATTGCTGAAGGAGCATCGATGATCCGTACAAAAGGAGAGCCAGGAACAGGAGACATCGTTCAGGCTGTTCGTCATATGCGCATGATGAATCAAGAAATCCGTCGCATCCAAAATCTCCGTGAAGATGAACTCTATGTCGCAGCAAAAGAACTCCAAGTCCCTGTAGAATTAGTTCAATACGTCCACGAACATGGGAAATTACCAGTTGTCAACTTTGCAGCTGGAGGTGTGGCAACACCTGCAGATGCTGCTCTTATGATGCAGCTAGGTGCAGAAGGTGTCTTTGTTGGTTCAGGAATTTTCAAGTCGGGTGATCCTGTCAAACGTGCAGCAGCTATTGTTAAGGCTGTTACGAATTATCAAAATCCTCAAATTCTAGCTCAAATCTCAGAAGATTTGGGAGAAGCCATGGTTGGTATCAATGAGAATGAAATCCAAATTCTCATGGCTGAGCGAGGAAAATAGATGAAAATCGGAATATTGGCCTTGCAAGGTGCCTTTGTAGAACACGAGAAAATGCTTGCTCAACTAGGAGTTGAAAGTATTGAACTGCGAAACCTAGAAGATTTTCAGCAACACCAGAGTGACCTGTCGGGGTTAATCTTGCCAGGGGGAGAGTCTACAACTATGGGGAAACTGTTGCGAGATCAGCAGATGCTAATTCCTATAAGAGAGGCTATTCTCAATGGTTTACCAGTCTTTGGAACTTGTGCAGGTTTAATTTTGCTAGCAAAACAAATCACTTCTAAAGAGGAAAGCCATCTAGCGACTATGGACATAGTAGTAGAGCGCAATGCCTATGGACGTCAGCTAGGAAGCTTTTATACAGAAGCTGACTGCAAGGGCGTTGGTAAAATTCCAATGACTTTTATCCGTGGCCCGATTATCAGTAGTGTTGGTGACAGTGTTGATGTTCTAGCGATTGTGAACAATCAAATCGTTGCGGCACAAGAAAAAAATATGCTAGTGACCTCCTTTCATCCGGAATTGACAAATGATCTTCGCTTGCATCAATACTTTATCAATATGTGCAAATAAAAATAGGTCGGGATTTTCCCGGCCTATTTTTACATGTAATAAACAATTGCGATGTATTGGAGAGCTGAAGCTGCCAGAATGAAGAGATGCCAGATCATGTGGAAGTAAGGTTTCTTCTTAGCATAAAAACCAGCACCAACTGTATAGCAAAGCCCACCTGATACCATAAGAGTCCAAAAGATTGGATTTGTTTGACTGATGATTGCTGGTAGGATAGCCACAACTAGCCAACCCATGATGAGGTAGAGTATTAGACTAAATTTTTCATTGACTTTTTTGGCAAATATTTTATAAAGAATACCAAAAATAGTTGTTCCCCACTGAATGGCGATAATCAGATAACCAAACCAGTTATTCATCAAGGTCAAAACGACAGGAGTATAGGAGCCAGCAATCGCAACATAAATCATGGAATGGTCGATGATACGAAGCACGTACTTATGAGTGGAACCATAAGCCATAGAATGATAAATAGTCGATGAAAGAAACATGAGAAAGAGGCTGATAACGAAGATGGATACACCGATAGACGATAAGAAACCATGTGCCTCATAACTATAGGTTGATGAAATAGGAAGTAAGATGAGCATAAGTACAGCCCCTATAGCATGGGTGACACTGTTGGCAATTTCTTCTCCAAAACTAAGGCGCTTGCTAAGTTTAAAACTAGTATTCATTTGTTTCCTCCTCTTCATTTTCTGTATAGACTAGTGCTAGTGTTTGATGATAAAGTTTGACCGTTTGACAGCTTGCTTGAATGATTGGATTAGCTGGGTCTAGGTCTTCATTCATATAGTCCACAAAAGCATTGTAAAGTTCTTGTGAGTTAGTCTCTGTGTGTAGGGTGTTTAGGGTTTGAGCAATTTCCTGGATTGAAAAAACAGACTTGAGTGTTGTGATAGCAATCAGTCGGGCAATTTGTTTGCGTTGGTATTTTTTCTTTTCAGGTTTACTGATATATCCGTGTTTGACATAGTTGTTCACCATTGATGCAGTTAAACCTTTCTCTTTAGCAAGAGAAATAGGGGAACAAACTTTATTCACATAAAGTAGGACCTGATCCAAATAGAGATCAATGTTTGGAATTTCGTCCCATTCTGGGTAGGAAAAAGTAGTTTTCATTTCCAACTCCTGTTTATCTAGTTTTTATAACCAGATTATAAAATAATAGAAATAAAAAGTCAAGTTTTAACTGCTTGTAGAAAGCCTTAAATTATGCTATGATGAGAGAAACTAGTCAGAAAAGAGGAGATAAGATGGAAATTCGTTTAGCCTTTCCAAACGAAGTAGATGCAATTATGCAGGTGATTGAAGATGCTAAAAAATGCTTGGCGGAAGCTGGCAGCACCCAGTGGCAAAATGATTACCCAAATGCCGACACGATTATTGAAGATATCGTCTCTGGTCAGGCTTATGTAGCCTTGGACGAAGGAGAACTTTTAGCCTATGCAGCAGTGACTAAAAGTCCAGAAAAAGCTTATGAAGCCATTTATGATGGAAGTTGGGAAGGAAGAGAACCAGAATACCTTGTATTTCATCGGATTGCGGTTTCTAGAGGTGTCCAAGGCCAAGGTGTTGCCCAGACCTTCTTGGAAGGCTTGATTGAAGGCTTTGATTACCTAGATTTTCGTTCAGATACACATGCTAAAAACAAGGCCATGCAACATATCTTTGAAAAGCTTGGTTTTAAACAGGTCGGTAAAGTTCCAGTTGATGGCGAACGCTTGGCCTATCAAAAATTGAAATCAAATGCCTAAGAAGTATGCAAAGATGCTGTACAGTTCTCCAATTGGGATCTTATCTTTGGTAGCAGATGATCACTATCTGTTTGGGATATGGGTTGAAGCACAGAGTTATTTTGAGAGAGGCTTGTCGGTAGGTAATCTAGTTGAGGTGGAAAGTCATCCAATCTTAAGTCAAATTGCTTGTAATTTGGAAGCCTATTTTAAAGGAGAGAATCAGGATTTGTCTCAGTTACCTTTAGCTCCTGTCGGTAGTGATTTCGAAAAAAGAGTCTGGAACTACTTGCGGGGAATTCCTTTTGGTCAGACAGTTACTTATGGACAAATAGCTAAGGACTTGCAGATAGCTTCGGCTCAGGCAATCGGAGGTGCTGTGGGGCGCAACCCATGGTCTATCCTAGTACCTTGTCACCGCGTATTAGGTGCAGGTAATCGTCTAACGGGCTATGCTTCCGGAATTGACAAGAAGGCTTGGCTCTTAAAGCATGAAGGTGCAGCATTTCAAGAGAATAAGGAATAGAAAGAAAAGAAAATGTTAGAATTTATCGAATATCCAAAATGTACAACTTGTAAAAAAGCCAAAAAAGAGTTAGATCAACTCGGATTAGAGTATAAAGATGTTCATATTGTAGAAGAAACTCCTAGTGAAGAAGTCATTTTAAATTGGCTTGAAACTTCAGAATTTGAGTTGAAGCAATTTTTCAATACCAGTGGTATTAAATACCGTGAACTTGGTTTAAAAGACAAGGTTGGAACTTTATCCAATAAAGAAGCAGCCAAACTCTTGGCCAGTGATGGTATGTTATTAAAACGTCCAATATTAGTGGAGAATGGTGCTGTGAAGCAGATTGGTTATCGTAAAACCTACGACAGCTTGGATTTGAAATAGTTTTTTTCTATCTCCTTGATAGGTAAAATATATAACCTCACGCTTTTAAAGTATGATAAACTAGTAGGTAAACAAAGTCTCTTCTGCTCGTAGCAAATATTTTAAATCTAGGCAGAAGTATGATAGAATGATTCATTATCAGGAGAGGATGTTTCTATGAATGTTACAACAATTTTAGCATCAGATTGGTACCAAAACTTGATGCAGTATATTCCAGACGGCAAACTGTTTAGTTTTCGTTCTGTCTTTGATGGGATTCCAAGAATTGTACAACAATTGCCAACAACATTGATGTTGACAGTATTTGGTGCTTTTTTTGGTATAATCTTGGCCTTGGTTTTTGCTATTGTAAAAATTAATCGCGTTAGAATTCTTTATCCATTACAAGCATTCTTTGTTAGTTTCTTAAAAGGGACACCAATCCTAGTGCAGTTGATGTTGACTTACTATGGAATTCCTCTAGCATTAAAAGCGTTGAATCAACAATGGGGAACTGCTTTTAATATCAATGCGATTCCGGCCGCAGCTTTTGCCATTGTAGCTTTTGCTTTTAACGAAGCAGCTTACGCTAGTGAAACTATCCGTGCCGCTATTCTTTCTGTCAATCCTGGAGAGATTGAAGCCGCTCGTAGTCTTGGAATGACACGTGCACAAGTTTACCGTCGTGTGATTATTCCCAATGCAGCGGTAGTAGCGACTCCAACCTTGATTAACTCCCTAATCGGTTTGACTAAGGGGACTTCCCTAGCCTTTAGTGCGGGTGTTGTAGAAGTCTTTGCCCAAGCTCAGATTTTGGGTGGTGCCGACTATCGTTACTTCGAACGTTTCATCTCAGTTGCCCTTGTATACTGGGTGGTAAATATCGCTATTGAAAATCTTGGCCGCTTTATTGAGAAAAAAATGGCAATCGAAGCACCAGATAATACGAAAACAGATGTGAAAGGAGACCTTCGCTAATGATTAAGATTTCAAATTTAAGCAAATCCTTTTCTGGTCAAACCGTCTTGGATCATCTGAATTTAGATATTCAAAAAGGGGAAGTAGTAGCTTTGATTGGTTCCTCAGGAGCGGGGAAGTCAACTTTTCTTCGTAGCCTAAATTATCTGGAAACACCTGATAGTGGAAGTATTCAGATTGATGATTTCAAAGTGGATTTTTCTCAAATTACTCAAGATGAAATCTTGACTCTTCGTCGTAAGTTGTCCATGGTGTTCCAACAGTTCAATTTGTTTGAGCGTAGAACAGCCTTAGACAATGTCAAGGAAGGTTTGGTAGTTGTTAAAAAACTTTCCGACCAAGAAGCAACTAAGATTGCCAAAGAAGAGTTGGCTAAGGTTGGTCTTTCAGATCGTCAACAGCACTATCCTCGCCACTTATCAGGTGGACAAAAACAACGGGTAGCTTTGGCGCGTGCTTTAGCCATGAAGCCAGCAATCTTGCTCTTGGATGAACCTACTTCAGCTCTTGATCCAGAATTAGTCGGTGAGGTAGAACGATCTATTGCTAATGCTGCCAAATCAGGTCAAACCATGATTTTAGTCAGTCACGATATGTCCTTTGTTTCTCAGGTAGCTGATAAGGTTTTGTTCTTGGATAAAGGAAAGATTATTGAGTCTGGAACACCAGATGAGATTATCAATCATCCTAAAGAAGAACGAACAAAAGAATTCTTTGCTAGTTACAAACGGACCTATATTTGATATAATAGAAGATAAGAAAGACTCAGTTGGCTAGGCTAACTGGGTTTGCTCTTTAAAATTAATAGAAATGAGAGAGAGCATGCTAGTTCAGCTATTTGCTTTGTATTTAGAGAGTTTAGTGTTGACAATTCTACTGGTCTTGATTATTTTGGGACTCTGGATTGGACTTAGAGCTCTGTCGGGGGTTGATAAAACTGCTAAAGCACGTCAAGCCCATCTCTACGATATGATTATGATTGGAGTTTTGACCATTCCAGTATTGTCATTTGCAACCATGAGCATCTTGTTGGTTCTCAAAGCTTAATAGTTGTAAAATGGGATTTAATTCGTTAGAATAAAAATAGTTACAACAAGAAAGAAGGAAAGAGAATGTACGATACGATTATTATCGGTGCAGGTCCTGCTGGGATGACTGCAGCCTTGTATGCAGCACGCAGTAATCTGAAAGTGGCTTTGATTGAAGGGGGCCTTCCAGGAGGTCAGATGAATAATACTTCTGACATTGAAAACTATCCAGGCTATGCCAATATCAGTGGCCCAGAATTAGCAGAAAAGATGTTTGAACCTCTTGAAAATCTAGGTGTTGAACATCTCTATGGCTTCGTTGAAAATGTTGAGGATCATGGGGAATTTAAAAAAGTCGTAACAGACGACCAAGTTTATGAAACTCGCACAGTTATCGTAGCGACAGGTTCTAAGCATCGTCTCTTGGGGGTTCCAGGAGAAGAAGAACTCAATAGCCGTGGTGTTTCTTACTGTGCGGTTTGTGATGGAGCCTTTTTCCGCGACCAGGATTTGTTGGTCGTAGGTGGAGGTGACTCCGCGGTTGAAGAGGCTATCTTCTTAACACGGTTTGCAAAATCTGTTACCATTGTTCATCGTCGGGATGAACTACGTGCCCAAAAGGTCTTGCAAGATAGAGCTTTTGCCAATGAAAAAATCAACTTCATTTGGGATTCTGTCGTTAAAGAAATCAAGGGTGAAAACCGTGTGGAATCGGTTGTGATTGAAAATGTTAAAACAGGTCAGGTGACAGAACAAGCCTTTGGTGGTGTCTTCATCTATGTTGGTTTAGACCCAGTTAGTGACTTTGTCCAAGAGTTGCAGATTCGCGACCAGGCAGGTTGGATTGTGACAGATGACCATATGAAAACAAGTGTTGCAGGAGTCTTTGCAGTTGGGGATGTTCGTCAGAAAGACCTTCGACAAGTTACAACAGCTGTTGGAGATGGTGCTATTGCAGGTCAAGAGGCCTATAAATATATTACTGAACATAGTTAAAAAGGCGGTGGGACAGAAATCGATAGACAAAATCTCAATTTCATAGTCCCAGCTCCGCGAGGATGATTAGGAGCTTTTTGGAGTCCAAAAGACGAACAAAAAGTTCAATCAGCTACCGCGTCAAAGTTTGATTGCTAATAAAAAGT
>NZ_JUOS01000169.1 GCF_001075875.1 Streptococcus oralis | reverse complement strand
TTTGCTTTCCCCCTTTCTCTGCTTGTAGTATAGCAGAGAAAGGGGGAAAGAGGGGCTTTGGTTCCTATCTTGTGTTTTTTCATGTCTGTAATGTTATTGATTATGAGTTTGTAATTCACATAAAACTTGCTAGTTTTTCATAGTCTAATTTTCAGACAAAGCAAAAAGCCCACTGTTGTAGGCTTTTTGTAAAACAAATCTTAAAATTAAAGCATTTTGTTGTAGAATTCAACGACAAGTGCTTCGTTGATTTCTGGGTTGATCTCGTCACGTTCTGGCAAGCGAGTCAATGAACCTTCCAATTTTTCAGCATCGAATGATACGAATGCTGGACGTCCAAGAGTTGCTTCTACTGCTTCAAGGATTGCTGGAACTTTCAATGATTTTTCACGAACTGAGATCACTTGACCTGGAGTTACACGGTATGATGGGATATCAACGCGTTTTCCGTCAACAAGGATGTGGCCGTGGTTTACGAATTGACGAGCTTGACGACGAGTAGTCGCAAGACCAAGACGGTAAACAACGTTATCCAAACGACGTTCCAAAAGAAGCATGAAGTTGAAACCTAGGATTCCGCCTTTGATTTTTGTAGCTTGTACGAACAAGTTACGGAATTGTTTTTCACCTACACCGTAAGTGAAACGAAGTTTTTGTTTTTCAGCCAATTGCAAACCGTATTCTGACAATTTAGAACGGTTGTTTGGTCCGTGTTGTCCTGGTACGTAGTTACGACGTGCCAATTCTTTACCTGTACCTGTAAGTGAAAGGCCAAGGCGACGAGCTTGTTTCCAAGATGGTCCTGTATAACGTGACATGTGAATGTCCTCCTGATATAAATAATATTTCGGTGGAAATAGTCACTTAGAAAGCCCTGATTCGTGCAGATGCCCTTCGCCTAAACAGCCAAGGTTACTTATTATAAGACACCTGTTGACGAGCTTCATGCTTTCCTGCTGATATTTCACACAAAATCCATTTTACCATGAATCGCTGGATTTGTAAAGGGGGGTTAAGCTTTATTTTCACTACCAGAAAGGTTGAGAAGGAGGGTAAAGGCGCTTCCTAGGCCGTACTGGCTGGTAACTGTAATTTCTCCACCTAATTGATGGGCCAATTCACGCGCAATCGCAAGGCCTAAGCCATGACCACCTGTTTTCATATTACGCGAAGTTTCGACACGATAAAGGCGTTTGAAAATATTCTCCAAGTCCTCTGGGGCAATCCCCTGTCCCTCATCCTTCACACTGATTGAAAGTTGACTCTTCTCCAGTTTAGCTACCACCTCCAGCTTGGTTCCTGGTGCAGAGTATTTAAAAGCGTTATTAACCAGATTCACCAAGATACGAGAAAGTTTGGCATAATCTCCTTCAATTCGAGCAGACTCAGGAATTACCTGTAAGTGGACATCTCGCTCCTCCTGCTCAATCAAAAATTGAAACTCACTCATGCACTCAATCAAAAGTTGATCCAGAAAAATGCTGTCTTTTCCAGTCGTCTTCTCCTGATTTCTAGCTGTATTTAGAGTCAAAAAATTCAACTCTTCAACCAGTTTATTGAGCCTTTCTGTCTGGCGTCCAATGGTTGCTAAATAATGGGCTTGTTCTCCTTCTTTGATAACTCCATCCAAAATTCCTTCTACCGTCGCTTGGATAGAGGTGATGGGAGTCTTGATATCATGCGAAAGCTGGGCAATCATCAAGCCCTTTTCTCGTTCGCTTTCTTCCAAAGAATCAAAGGTCGCCTGTAAATCATGTGACATTTCATTAAAAGCCTGGCCTAATTGCTGAAATTCTACAGGCCCTTGAACCTCCAGATTTGAAGGAAAATCCTTGTCTGCTACTCGCTTAGCATGTTCCTTGAGTTTGTCCAATGAAGTAAAGACAGGTGATAGGAGAAATAGACTAATCCCAGCACCGACAAAACTTGCCATGAGAGTCATACCCACTAGGAAATAAATCTCTCTTTCGTCAATTAACATTCGCTGGACGGCCCAAAAAACCACGATAATCGTTAGGAGTGTTGAAATGATATAACCTACTAGAATATAATTTTTTAATTTCATTGACTACCTCGTGCTTTCTCAATTTTGTAGCCCAAGCCCCAGACTGTTTTGATGGTGGGCGTTTCTGCACTGGCATATTTAGCCAACTCCTGTCGAAGAGCATGAATATGAACATTCAAGGTATTGGTATCATCCACATAGTCTTCTTGCCAGACCTTTTCATAGAGATCTGTCTTAGAGAAAACCCGCTTTGGATTGCTGGCTAAAAGCCATAAAAGTTCGAAGGATTTGACTGTTAAATCAAGCAATACACCTCCGATATAGACCTCATGACTACCGTGATTCATCCGTAAATCCCCGAGACTGACGACTTCTGTCTCACCTCCACGATGAAGGCGACGCAAGATATTGTGGACACGCAAAACCAGCTCACGAGGACTAAAGGGCTTGGCAATAAAGTCATCTGCCCCTAAGCTCAAGCCATAAATCTTGTCCTGCTCGCTAGTCTTAGCCGTGATAAATAGAAAAGGCTGATCTGGAGATTGATACTGAACCTCACTAATCAAATCATAACCATCCATCCGAGGCATCATGATATCTGTAATAATCAAATCAATCGCTTTTCGCTTGAAGACTTCCAAGGCCTCTACTCCATCATGAGCTACCAAAACCTGATATCCTGCCTGAACCAGATAGCGTTGATGAATATCTGTGATTTCTACCTCGTCGTCAACGAGTAAAATGGTCTTTCCCATTTGTCTCTCCTTTGAAAAAAACAGTGCTATACCACAATAGTATAACACTATTTTAATCGCTTTACGAACATTCTAAACCATATCTGGATTTTTCAAACCTAAGATAGAAAGTCTGTAGCTAGACTAGTCATTTTCCTCTTTTTTAGCTTTCAAACCGAGTCCACCTAACAGTCCAGCCAAGGCGAGTCCAAAGAATCCAAGAGTAGCCATTGATGTTTGGGCTTCACCAGTATATGGAAGCATGTCTTTTTGCTCTTTCATTTGAGCAGCCATCATTGGACTTGACACCTTGTTAGTAGATGCCATCCTGCCTTCATCAGGCATTTTGCTTGAGGTTGCTGCAACTTGGTCTTGCTTCATACTTGGAGCTGCCATAGGCTGGCTAGCATTCATTGTTTTGTCCTGCTCTTTGTTAGGCATCATCTTATCCTGACTAGCAACTGGCATGTGAGATTTCATATTGGACGCATCTTGATGACTATTCATCATTGGAGCCGTCATAGCTGAACCATTAGAAGATGGGACGGAACCTGACTGCATCGGAACAAGAGACTGATGTCCATTCAAGTTCACTGTCAAATCTTTTGTAGCTACGAGATTGCTCAAATCGGCCTTGCCATCTTTTGCACCATAAACCTTGATAGTAGCTTTATAGCTTTGAGTGCCGTTTTGTTTCAACAAGTCAAGAAGTTCTTTGTCTGATTTGCCTTGAGTACCTGCTAAGTCCACTTCATAGAAGTAGAGTCCTTTGCCCAATTTCTCTACTGGTGGAAGAGCAGGGTTTTTAGCTGAACCATTGTCTGACCATGGAGCCTTGTCTGAGGCTTTCAAGATAAGGCGGGTTAACATACCGTCACCAGCGAAGAATTCGTATGGAATGACTTGGTTGACACCAGCTGTGAATGGGCCTGGGAAATTCGCTTTATCCAAGTAAGTGGCTGGGATGTCTACTGTGTCTTTGGTGTTGTTGGCCACACCTTTTTGCACTTCAGCTGGAGTGGTCAAGCCATTCAAGTTTACTGTCAAATCCTTAGTCGCTACTAGATTACTCAAATCAGCCTTGCCATCTTTTGCACCGTACACTTTAATAGTAGCTTTATAACTTTGAGTGCCGTTTTGTTTCAAGAAATCAAGAAGCTCTTTATCAGATTTACCTTGAGTACCTGCCAAGTCTACTTCATAGAAGTAGAGGCCTTTGCCCAATTTTTCTACTAGTGGAAGGGCGGGATTTTTAGCTGAACCGTTGTCTGACCATGGAGCCTTGTCTGAGGCCT
>NZ_JUOS01000168.1 GCF_001075875.1 Streptococcus oralis | reverse complement strand
GACTGTTGTGTCAAGCAAAGATGGTCAAACGCCTGAAGCGAGCGATCCAGTTCAAGCTACGGCAGCGACCCCAGAAACTTCAGCTAAACCAAGTAAACCAGTTGTTACAACAGACCTTACAGGTAAAGCGGGTACTAAGACTCCAGTTGAAGTAACAGTAGACCCAGGTACTAAAGTAGAGCTGTTCGACAAGGATGGCAGCAAGATTGGTGAAGCAACAGCAGGAGAAGATGGCAAAGTGAGCATCACTCCAACAGTTGAAATCCCAGCAGGCCCAGTTACTGCTAAAGCAAGCAAAGATGGTAAGACATCAGATGAAAGTGCACCAAAAGTAGCAACTAAAGATCCAGCAATCACACCAGTAGTGAACCCATCAGCTCTTACAGATGCCGAAAAAGCTAAGGT
>NZ_JUOS01000167.1 GCF_001075875.1 Streptococcus oralis | reverse complement strand
TTTCTACAACAAAATAGGCTCCATAATTCCTATGGTGGTGCTACCCACTACAGAAATTATGGAGCCTTTTTTGTTATGAGCTATACCTTTGTATTAAACTCTTTATTTATTGTATAATTGTTAGAATAGCTGTATATGGCATAAAGATTATTATATAAAAAATAAATAAACCACTTTATCATTGTTTTGTTTTATACTTATTATTGAAAAGAATCGAACCGAATAATGATTTTTAAGCATATTTTTGGTATAATAATACCCAGGAAAAACTAGAGAAAAAAAGGAGGTAGAGATGGAAAAGTATTTATCGGTTACAACTTTGACCAAGTATTTAAAAATGAAATTCGATAAAGACCCCTATTTGGAACGGGTCTATTTAACTGGTCAAGTCTCTAACTTCCGTAAGCGTCCAACCCATCAGTATTTTTCTCTTAAAGATGACCGAGCGGTTATTCAGGCGACCATTTGGTCGGGTGTCTACCAACGTTTGGGATTTGACTTGGAAGAAGGGATGAAGATTAATGTAGTTGGTCGCGTCCAAGTCTATGAGCCAAGTGGAAGCTATTCGATTATTATTGAAAAAGCTGAACCAGATGGTGTTGGTGCCTTGGCTATCCAATTTGAACAGCTTAAGAAGAAACTGGCAGAAGAAGGTTTATTTCAAGAACGCTTTAAACAATCTTTACCACAATTTTCAAAAAAAATAGGTGTGGTGACCAGTCGAAGTGGTGCTGTTATCCAAGATATCATCACTACAGTCAGTAGACGTTTCCCTGGTGTGGAAATTGTCCTATATCCTACTAAAGTTCAAGGTGAGGGTGCTGCAGAGGAGATTGCTCGTAACATTGCGAGAGCCAATGAACGAGATGACTTAGATGTTCTGATTATCGGACGTGGTGGTGGTTCCATTGAAGATCTTTGGGCCTTTAACGAAGAAATTGTAGTTCGAGCAATTTTTGAATCTCGTTTACCGATTATTTCGAGTGTAGGTCATGAAACGGATGTCACTCTGGCTGATTTTGTGGCTGATAAGAGAGCGGCAACACCGACAGCTGCTGCTGAATTCGCTACACCAGTAACTAAGTTAGACCTTTTGACCTATCTTCAGAATCAAGAAAAACGTATGACTACAGCGGTTAAGCATAATTTGTCAAAGAAACAAGAAGCTTTGAGAATCCTCAGTCAATCGGTCATCTTCAGACAACCAGAGCGTTTATATGACGGTTATCTACAACGCTTGGATCAGTTACAGCTACGACTGAAGCAAGGACTGAATGCTGAATTGGTTCGAAATCAACAAAAGGTTCAAGAACAAATCCACCGTTTGGAACAATTATCACCAATCATCAAAATCCAGCGTTATCAGGATCGTATCCAGCAATTAAAGAAACTGCTGCGAAGCCAGATGGCTGTGACCTATGATGCAAAAGTAGCAGAAGTAAAACGCCTATCAGAAGCTCTCCTTATGCTAGATACTAGTCGAATTGTAGCCAGAGGTTATGCAATTGTCAAAAAAGGAGAAGTCGTAGTCGCTTCTGCGAAAGATTTGAAAGAAAATGACCAAGTATCACTGTTGATGCGAGACGGTCAAGTAGATTTAGAGGTAAGAGATGTCAAAACAAAAGAAATTTGAGGAAAATCTAGCAGAACTTGAAACGATTGTTCAAAGCTTAGAAAATGGTGAAATTGCTTTGGAAGATGCTATTTCTGCATTTCAAAAAGGAATGCTCTTATCCAAAGAATTGCAGGCAACACTTGATAAGGCTGAAAAGACCTTGGTCAAGGTGATGCAAGTAGATGGAACAGAAAGTGAACTGGTATGAACAAGCAGGAAAAACTAGCTTTGGTCGAGTCAGCTCTTGAAGACTTTTATGGCAACCAACAATTTGCGTCCAGTTTAAGAGAAGCTGTTCTTTATTCCATACATGCTGGAGGTAAACGGATTCGTCCATATTTACTTTTAGAAGTTTTGGACTCCTTGCAAGTGCCTATCACTCAGGAACATGCTCAAGTTGCAGCGGCACTAGAAATGATTCATACAGGAAGTTTGATCCATGATGATCTACCTGCTATGGATAATGATGATTATCGCCGAGGACGTTTGACCAATCATAAGGTGTATGGTGAAGCTCTAGCTATTTTAGCAGGGGATGCGCTTTTTTTGGATCCCTATGCTTTAATTGCTCAAGCTGATTTACCGAGTCAAACAAAGGTTGATTTAATAGCTAATTTATCACTTGCTTCTGGAAGTATGGGAATGGTAGCTGGTCAAGTGTTAGATATGGAAGGTGAAGGAAAACACTTGAATTTAGAGGGACTTCAGACTATCCATGCTAATAAGACCGGTAAACTATTAGCCTTTCCTTTCCAAGCTGCTGGTATCATTGCTGGATTGGATGAAAATCTTCAAAAACAGCTTAAAACAGTTGGCGAATTGATTGGCCTGGCTTTCCAAGTGAGAGATGATGTCCTTGATGTAACAGCAAGTTTTGAGGAAATAGGAAAGACACCCCAGAAAGATTTGCAAGCCGAGAAGTCAACATATCCTGCATTGTTGGGATTAGACCAGGCGATAGCGTTTTGCAATCAAACTTTGGATCAAGCTACTGCGAAACTAGAAGAGATTAGTCAAGTTGTGAGTTTTGATAAGGAGCCAATTGTGAAAATAGTAGAAAGTTTGAGAATCAATGGCTAAGGAAAGAGTAGATGTACTAGCTTACAAACAAGGTTTATTTGAAACGAGAGAACAAGCCAAACGAGGTGTTATGGCAGGTTTGGTAGTCGCTGTTTTAAATGGCGAACGATTTGATAAACCAGGAGAAAAAATTCCTGATGATACAGAGTTGAAACTCAAGGGTGAGAAACTTAAGTATGTCAGTCGTGGTGGCTTGAAACTTGAGAAGGCACTAGATATTTTTGATCTATCAGTTGAGGGACAAACGACCATTGATATCGGAGCTTCAACAGGTGGTTTTACTGACGTCATGTTGCAAAATGGTGCTAAACTAGTTTTTGCAGTTGATGTTGGTACTAACCAACTGGCATGGAAATTACGCCAAGACCCTCGTGTTGTCAGTATGGAGCAGTTTAATTTTCGTTATGCGGAAAAAATTGATTTTGAACAGGAACCAAGTTTCGCAAGTATCGATGTCAGTTTTATTTCCTTAGGCCTTATTTTGCCGGCTTTGCACCGTATTTTAGCTGATCAAGGTCAGGTTGTAGCTCTAGTTAAACCTCAATTTGAGGCTGGTCGAGAACAGATTGGTAAAAATGGAATTATCAGAGATGCCAAAATTCACCAAAATGTTTTAGAATCAGTTACTAAAATGGCAGTTGATGAAGGATTTTCAGTCTTAGGATTGGATTATTCTCCTATTCAAGGTGGTCATGGGAATATCGAGTTTTTAGCCTATTTGCGAAAAGAAGATCACGCAATCAATCAGGTTACTTCTGAAATAGAAAAAATAGTGGAGAAAGCACATAGAGAATTTAAAGATGAATAAAAAAGAGAGACTTGAGAAGATTAGAAGATTTGTTACAGATTATCAAATCGGCACACAGGAAGAAATCGTTGAACACTTGAGAGAAGCAGGTATCTCTGCTACTCAAGCAACAGTCTCCCGAGATATTAAAGAATTGGGTATTGTAAAAATTCCATTGAAAGACAATACTTACATTTATGAATTACCAAAATCAATCGTTAGAAGCTTGCAATTGGCAGAAAACAATATTGTTCATGCTGAACGCATGGGAAATATGATCAATTTGCAAGTCATTCCAGGAAATACTATTTTCGTCAAGAGTCAGTTGATGACTGTTTTTTCTGACCAAATTTTTAGCTGTATTGCTGATGATAATTCCATCTTGATGGTATTGAGAAGTGAAGAAACAGCCAAAGATATTTTTGAGCAAGTTAAAAATTGGTAGGATTATATGTTACTTGAAATTTCGATTAAAAATTTTGCTATCATCGAATCAATTTCTTTGAACTTTGAACAAGGGATGACTGTTTTAACTGGTGAAACAGGTGCGGGTAAATCAATCATTATTGACGCTATGAATATGATGTTAGGAGCTCGAGCTACAACAGAAGTCATTCGTCATGGGGCACCAAAAGCGGAAATTGAAGGTCTTTTTTCAATTGAAAGTAATCGTGCGCTAGAAGAAATTTTTGATGAACAAGGATTAGAATTAAGTGATGAAATCATTATTCGTCGCGAAATTTTACAAAACGGTCGGAGCATCAGTCGTGTCAATGGACAGATGGTTAATCTTTCAGTATTAAGGACGATTGGTCAACAGCTAGTTGATATCCATGGTCAACATGACCAAGAGGAGTTAATGCGCCCACATCGACATATCCAGATGTTGGATGAGTTTGGGGATGCCTCTTTCTTTGAATTAAAAGAAGCCTATCAGACGAGCTTCGATAACTACCGCCGTATGCGCAAGCAAGTGCTTGACATCAAAAAAAATCAGCAGGAACACAAGGCTCGAATTGAAATGTTGGAATTTCAGATGGCTGAGATTGAAGCAGCTAATTTGAAAGCTGGTGAAGATATTGCCCTTAATCAAGAAAGAGACAAACTTCTTAACCATAAACATATCGCCGATACTTTAACAAATGCTTATAGTATGCTTGATAATGAAGAATTTTCAAGCCTTGCAAATGTTCGTTCGGCCATGAATGATATGGAAAGTCTTGAAGAGTTCGATCCAGAGTATCGTGAGATTTCAAACTCCCTTTCTGAATCCTATTATGTTCTAGAAGATATCACCAAGCGCTTGGAATCCATTATTGATGATTTAGATTTTGATGGTAATCGTTTGATGCAGGTTGAAAGCCGACTAGATTTAATTCACACCATTACCCGTAAGTATGGTGGTAGTGTGGATGATGTCCTTGAATACTTTGCCAAGATTACAGATGAATACAATCTTCTAACAGGAAATAATCTATCTTCTGAAGATATGGAAATCGAACTCAAGAAACTTGAAAAAAATCTTGTGGATCTAGCGGGTCAAGTTGCTCAAGCTCGCCATAAAATAGCGCAGGACTTAGAAGCTGAAATCAAGCAAGAATTGCAAGACCTATACATGGAGAAAGCACAATTTCAAGTTCGTTTTAGTCAAGGAAAATTCAGTCGCGAAGGTAATGAGAGTGTTGAATTTTACATTTCAACCAACCCTGGAGAAGATTTTAAACCATTAGTAAAAGTAGCTTCTGGAGGAGAGTTGTCTCGTTTGATGTTGGCTATCAAGTCTGCTTTTTCTCGTAAGGAAGGCAAGACCAGTATCGTCTTTGATGAGGTGGATACGGGAGTTTCAGGTCGTGTAGCTCAAGCCATTGCACAAAAGATTCACAAAATTGGTCAGAACGGACAAGTATTGGCGATTTCTCACCTTCCGCAAGTTATTGCGATTGCAGATTATCAGTTCTTCATCGAAAAGATTAGCAATGAATATTCAACCGTTTCAACAGTTCGCTTGTTGACAGTTGAAGAAAGGATTGAAGAAGTCGCTAAGATGTTGGCTGGAGAGAATGTAACAGAAGCAGCATTGACTCAAGCAAGAGAATTATTACAAAGTAAGGAGAAATAAATGACAGACTATTATGTAATTGGTGATGTCCACGGAAAAGCTGGAATGTTAGAAGATTTACTTAAAACATGGGATGGCAAGACTCAATTACTTTTTCTTGGAGATTTGATTGATAGAGGAGAAGATAGTCGCCGTGTTCTTGAAATGGTCAAGGATTTGGTAGATAACCAAGGAGCCATCTGCTTATCAGGGAACCACGAGTATATGTTTTTAACTTGGTTGGATAATCCTGAAGAAAGTTATGACCACTATCGTCGAAATGGTGGGGATACAACTATTAATTCTATTTTGGGACGCCCACTGGATGCACCAGTAGATGGAGTAGCAGATGCAAAGCGTGTTGAGACAGAAGCAGCAGACTTAGTGGAGTTTATCCGTCAGATGCCTTTTGTCATTGAAACGGAAAAGTATATCTTTGTTCATGCCGGTATTGATTTGACTTTGGAGGATTGGCACGATACTACTGACTATAAGAAGGTATGGCTCAGAAAACCATTCCACGAAGCAGCCAATCATACTGGAAAAACCATTGTCTTTGGACATACACCAGTCTATGGTTTGTTGGATCAAAAACCTGGTACATCTGAACTTTGGATGACAGAAGACGGTAAGATTGGAATGGATGGAGGAGCTGTTTACGGTGGTGTCCTTCACGGTATTGTCTTTACCGACCAAGGTATGACAGAACATTACTTCATTGAAAATGACGGCTTTGTTGCTGAAGATTAGTACTCCTAACAGGGTATGGTCTTGTCAAAATGTTAAAAACAATTTATAATTAATAGATACCCTGAAAGGAAGAGAATGATGAACTTAGAAGAATTGAAAAAACGACAGGAGAAGATTCGTAACTTCTCTATTATCGCCCATATTGACCATGGAAAGTCAACACTAGCAGACCGTATTTTGGAAAAGACAGAGACAGTTTCCAGTCGTGAAATGCAGGCCCAACTTCTTGATAGTATGGATTTAGAGCGTGAGCGTGGAATTACTATCAAGCTTAATGCTATCGAGCTTAATTATACGGCTAAAGATGGTGAGACTTATATCTTCCACTTGATTGACACACCTGGACACGTGGACTTTACCTATGAGGTTTCACGTTCCCTAGCTGCCTGTGAAGGTGCTATTTTGGTCGTTGATGCTGCCCAAGGGATTGAGGCTCAAACTCTAGCAAACGTTTACCTTGCCTTAGATAATGATTTGGAAATCCTTCCAGTTATCAATAAGATTGACCTACCAGCAGCAGATCCAGAGCGCGTGCGAACAGAAATCGAAGATGTCATTGGTCTAGATGCTAGCGAAGCAGTATTGGCTTCAGCTAAGGCGGGTATCGGTATCGAAGAAATTCTCGAGCAAATCGTAGAAAAAGTTCCATCACCAACTGGTGACGTGTCAGCACCATTGAAAGCTTTGATTTTTGACTCAGTTTATGATGCCTATCGTGGTGTTATCCTCCAAGTTCGTGTCATGGATGGAGTAGTCAAACCTGGTGATAAGATTCAGCTCATGAGCAATGGTAAGACCTTCGATGTTACTGAAGTCGGAATCTTCACACCTAAAGCTGTAGGACGAGACTTCCTTGCGACAGGTGACGTTGGTTATATCGCGGCTTCTATCAAGACTGTTCAGGACACACGTGTCGGTGATACAGTAACCTTGGCGACAAATCCAGCGACAGAACCACTTTCAGGATACAAGCAGATGAATCCAATGGTTTTCGCAGGTCTCTATCCAATCGAGTCAAATAAATACAATGACCTTCGTGAAGCTCTTGAAAAATTGCAACTCAACGATGCTAGTCTTCAGTTTGAACCTGAAACTTCTCAAGCTCTTGGATTTGGTTTCCGTTGTGGTTTCCTTGGACTTCTTCATATGGATGTTATTCAGGAACGTTTGGAACGTGAGTTTAACATCGACCTTATTATGACTGCACCATCAGTTATCTACAAGGTTAATCAGACTGATGGTGAGTCTATGGATGTGTCTAACCCATCCGAGTTCCCAGATCCTACAAAGATTGCAACTATCGAAGAACCTTATGTTAAGGCACAAATCATGGTACCGCAAGAATTCGTCGGAGCAGTAATGGAATTAGCTCAGCGCAAACGTGGTGACTTTGTGACCATGGATTATATTGATGACAATCGTGTTAATATTATCTATCAAATCCCACTAGCTGAAATTGTCTTTGACTTCTTCGATAAACTAAAATCTTCGACACGCGGTTATGCAAGCTTTGATTACGAATTGTCAGAGTATCGTCCATCTAAGCTGGTGAAAATGGATATCCTTCTTAATGGTGATAAGGTGGATGCTCTTAGCTTTATCGTTCACAAGGACTTTGCCTACGAACGTGGGAAACTCATCGTTGATAAGCTCAAGAAAATCATTCCTCGTCAACAATTTGAAGTTCCGATCCAAGCAGCTATTGGGCACAAGATTGTCGCGCGTACAGATATTAAAGCTCTTCGTAAAAATGTGCTTGCTAAATGTTACGGTGGTGACGTTTCTCGTAAACGTAAACTCCTTGAAAAACAAAAAGCTGGTAAGAAACGCATGAAAGCCATCGGTTCAGTAGAAGTCCCACAAGAAGCCTTTCTCAGCGTATTGAGCATGGATGAAGAATAGTCGCTATGTGAGAATAGCATAGATTGTAATAAATCGATCAGTTGATTTAGATTGAAGAAAAGTCCATTTTGGACAATTTTCTTCAATCTTTTTCTTTCTTTTGAATCACTCAATTGATTTTGTAAAGTGTCAAAATACAGTAATTTTTTGACACTTTTCTCTTCATACTTTAAAATAGAAGTGAAAGGAGAGTTATCATGAAAAAAATAATAACTTTATCTACACTTTTACTTTGTAGTCTTAGTCTAATTGCTTGTAGCAATTCAGAGAAGACAAATGAAGTAAAGACAGAAGCCTCTTCTAGTGTTCAAGAAGTTTCAAGTCAAGAGCCTAGTTCATCGCAAAAGCAGACGGAAGAAACTCAAATAGTTGGATCTGATGATTATGGATATGTGAAAATTCCTAAATCATGGGTTCATTTCAAAGAAATTGAAGGTGGAGATGACATTCAGTATTGTGATGGGACGGATGTCAATATTGTAACTCTCAATACCTTTAAACCAGAGCAGTTTGGTATTAGTGAAAGTGAGTACGCTGCGCTTGAAACTGTTCAAATCTCAACTAGTATTTATGAATCTAAACAGAAAAGTCAAGACTTTTCCAAGGTATGGGGGTCAAAATCAACTATCGGTGGCTATGAGGCCTATGTAGTAAACTGTATTGCTAAAAATGGTAAATACTTAATTATCTGGGTATTTAAATCTGATGATGGTAAGTTTAGATATGTTTCTCTGGAAGGTGTTCCAGAGGTATTAAAAAATCTTCTTCCAATGGTGGAAGAAAGTTGGACCAATAAAAAGAGTTAACATCGTGAAAACAGGAGTACTTCCTGTTTTTTTGTTTTACTTATTAAGAAATTTATAAAAAATATGTTTGAAATCATTAAATGTTTAATTCGTAAACAAAAAAAATAAATATCAAACAAAATACAACAAAAAAACATTGACAACGGTTTCATATAGTGTTATACTTGTACCATAAAAGTTAAATATGAAGGGAGAAGGTCATGGGATTAGATCATTTCTTTGACAAAGACCTAGTCTTTTGCTTAGAAGCAGATAATCAAGAGCAACTTTTCGATCAAGTTGCAACCCTACTGGAAGAAAAGAAAGTTGTTACAGAGACCTATCGATCGGCCTTGATTGAACGTGAAAAATCGTTCCCAACTGGTTTGGATATGGAGTTTTTAGGGAAGGATTTGCCTAACGTAGCTATCCCTCATACTGATACAATTCATAATCTAACTGAAAATGTTGTCGTGGTTCGTCTGGAAAAACCAGTCACGTTCCACAATATGATTGCACCTGATAAGGAAGTAGAAGTATCATTACTCTTCTTTATCATCAACAATTCAAGTTCAAGTCAAACAAATATACTTGCACAGTTGATGGACTTCTTTACAGGCAATGGTCATCTTGAAGCGCTGTCTAAGATTACGGAACCTGAAGCTTTGTTCCAATACATCTCAGAAGCGACTGCTTAATTTGTTAATAATTTTTATATAAAAACGGAGGAAATCCAAATGATTAAAATTCTTGCTGCTTGTGGTGCAGGTGTTAACTCAAGCCACCAAATTAAAAGTGCTCTTGAAGAAGAACTTTCTAACCGTGGGTACGATGTTCAATGTGATGCTGTTATGGTAAAAGATGTCAATGAAGACTTGATTAAAGGTTATGATATCTTCACACCAATCGCTGCTACTGATTTAGGTTTTGAACCAGGTATTCCAGTCGTTGAAGCAGGACCAATCTTGTTCCGTATTCCAGCTATGAGCGCTCCAGTTTATGACAATATTGAAGCAGCTATCAAAGAACATGGTCTAAGTTAATTATTAATTTGTAAATATTCCATAAAAATAAAGGGAGGAAAATTATGGATATCATTATCGAACTAGCCAATAAGCTGTTCAAACCTATCTTGGAAATGGGTGGACCGATCATCATGCTGATCATTTTGACTTTATTGGCTCTACTTTTTGGAGTGAAATTCTCCAAAGCGCTTGAAGGTGGTATCAAACTTGCCATCGCTCTTACTGGTATCGGTGCTATCATCGGTATGTTAAATGGTGCTTTCTCAGCGTCTCTTGCAAAATTCGTTGAAAACACTGGTATTCAATTGAATATTACCGACGTTGGTTGGGCACCACTTGCTACAATCACTTGGGGTTCAGCTTGGACACTTTACTTCTTGCTTGTGATGTTGATCGTCAACATTGTAATGCTTGCAATGAAGAAAACTGATACACTTGACGTCGATATCTTTGATATCTGGCACTTGTCTATCACAGGTCTTTTGATCAAATGGTACGCTGACAACAATGGAGTTAGCCAAGGAGTTTCACTCTTCATCGCGACTGCAGCAGTTGTTCTTGTTGGGGTTCTTAAAATCATCAACTCTGACTTGATGAAACCAACATTTGATGACCTTCTTAACGCACCAAGTTCATCACCAATGACTTCAACTCACATGAACTACATGATGAACCCAGTTATCATGGTTTTGGATAAGATTTTTGATAAACTCTTCCCAGGTCTTGATAAATACGACTTTGACGCTGCTAAATTGAATAAACGAATCGGTTTCTGGGGATCTAAATTCTTCATCGGTTTCATCCTTGGTATCGTTATCGGTTTGATGGGAACTCCACATCCAGTTCCTGGTGTTGAAGGTGCTGATAAATGGGAACTTGTTATTAAAGGTTGGTTGTCACTTGGTTTGACTGCCGGTGTCTGCTTGGAGCTCTTCTCATTGATCGGTTCATGGTTCATCGCAGCCGTAGAACCACTTTCACAAGGTATTACAAACGTTGCTACTAAACGTCTTCAAGGACGTAAATTCAATATCGGTCTTGACTGGCCATTTATCGCTGGTCGTGCTGAAATCTGGGCTTGTGCTAACGTACTTGCACCAATCATGTTGGTTGAAGCAGTGCTTCTTTCAAATGTCGGAAATGGTATCTTGCCACTTGCTGGTATCATCGCAATGGGTGTAACTCCAGCTCTCTTGGTAGTTACTCGTGGTAAATTGCTTCGTATGATTATCTTCGGAACACTCTTGTTGCCACTCTTCCTTCTTTCAGGTACACTTATCGCACCATTTGCAACAGAACTTGCTAAAGGTGTAGGTGCCTTCCCAGAAGGTGTAAGCCAAACTCAATTGATTACTCACTCAACTCTTGAAGGACCAATCGAAAAACTATTTGGTTGGGCAATTGGTAACGCTACAACTGGTGATATCAAAGCTATCCTTGGCGCATTAGTATTCCTAGTATTCTACGTTGGTATCTTTGCATGGTACAGAAAACAAATGATCAAACGTAATGAAGAATACGCAGCAAACGCAAAATAATTCGCTCCTAAAAATGTAAATTGTAAAAACTAGGTTGTCAGTTTCCAAATCTGGAGTCGACAGCCTAGTTTTTTAGGCCTTAAATAAATGGAGGTAATTCTAATGATTGAATTAAAAACAGAACAGTTAAGTGTACAGTTTCAAACTTTTGGTGGTGCACTTTCTTCAATAAAAGACAAAGATGGAATTGAGTATTTGTGGCAAGGAGATCCAACTTACTGGAGTGGACAAGCACCGGTTCTATTTCCAATTTGTGGATCCGTTAGAAATGATACTGTCTTGTATGATCAAGAAGATGGTAGTCAAGTAGCAGGAAAAATTCCGCGTCATGGTTTGGTTCGAAAAAAAGAATTTGAATTAGTAGAACAAACAGAGAATTCTGTCACCTTTGCTATCGAAGATGACCAAGACATGTATGAGAATTATCCCTATCATTTTCGACTAGAAATAACTTATACAGTTACTGGAAAAACTATTCGAACACAGTATCAAGTTACCAATAAGGAAACAGATAAGAAAATGCCATATTTTATTGGTGGACATCCAGGCTTTAACTGTCCTTTATTTGATGATGAAGCTTATGAAGACTACTATCTCGAATTTGAAAAGCCAGAAACTTGTACAGTTCCTAAACCATTCCCAGAAACAGGGATGTTAGATTTTCAAGATAGAAGTAGCTGGTTAAAAGACCAAAAAGAATTGGATCTAAACTATGATTTCTTTAGCTATGATGCTGTGACTTTAGATGAATTAACCTCTCGCTCTGTTTCCTTACGGTCACGTAAGCATGATAAGGGATTAAAACTGGACTTTGAAGAGTTTCCAAACCTCATCGTTTGGTCAACGCTTAATAAAGGTCCCTTCCTTGCTCTGGAACCTTGGTCAGGTTTGTCAACTTCACTTGAAGAGGGCGATCATCTAGAGGATAAGAAAAATGTTCGAATCTTAAATCCAGGTCAAAGTGATCAAATTGGTTTTGATATAGAAATTTTCTAAAAAATAAACAAAAACAAACATAAACTGTTGACTTTTTTAAACAATAGTAGTATATTATGTTTATAAAGAACAATTTGTGTTTGTTTTAACAAGTTATTCTTCCAATTTCTCCAAGGAGAAGTTACAAAGAGTGATTAGATAAATCATTCTTAAACTAAAATAGTCAACAAAAACTACCAGTAACTACTTGGTGATGGTCATTTTCTTTCCAGAACCAAAAAATTTTTACTGGTCTATATAAAAAAGGAGTATACAATATGTCTATTGTTATTGGTGCAGATGCTGCAGGTTTGAGATTGAAAGAAGTCGTTAAAGATTTCTTGGAAAAAGAAAACTTCCACGTTGTGGATGTTACAGCTGAAGGTCAAGACTTCGTTGATGTAACTCTTGCAGTTGCTGAAGAAGTTAAAAAAGAAGAACAAAATCTTGGTATTGTCATTGATGCTTATGGTGCAGGTCCATTTATGGTTGCTACTAAAATCAAGGGAATGGTTGCAGCAGAAGTATCTGACGAACGTTCAGCCTATATGACTCGTGGTCACAACAACTCACGTATGATTACTATGGGTGCTCAACTCGTTGGTGACGAATTGGCTAAAAACATTGCTAAAGGCTTTGTAAATGGTAAGTATGACGGCGGTCGTCACCAAATTCGTGTCGATATGTTGAACAAAATGTGCTAATTTTTATAACGAAAGAAAGGTAAGATAAAAATGAGAATTGCAATTGGATGTGACCACATCGTAACTAATGAAAAAATGGCGGTTTCAGAATTTTTGAAATCAAAAGGACATGAAGTCATCGACTTTGGTACTTATGACCACGCTCGTACTCACTACCCAATCTTTGGTAAAAAAGTTGGTGAAGCAGTAGTTAGTGGCCAAGCTGATCTTGGTGTATGTATCTGTGGTACTGGTGTAGGTATCAATAACGCTGTTAACAAAGTTCCAGGTGTTCGTTCTGCTTTGGTTCGTGATATGACAACAGCTCTATATGCTAAAGAACAATTGAATGCCAACGTTATCGGATTTGGTGGTAAAATCACTGGTGAATTGCTTATGTGCGATATCATTGAAGCTTTCATCAACGCTGAATACAAACCATCTGAAGAAAATAAAAAATTGATCGCTAAAATCCAACACGTTGAAACTCATAACGATCATCAAACAGATGCCAACTTCTTTACAGAGTTCCTTGAAAAGTGGGATCGCGGTGAATACCACGACTAAGAGGTGACTCATGATTTTAACAGTCACAATGAACCCATCCATTGATATATCCTATCCTTTGGATGAATTGAAAATTGACACTGTCAACCGTGTTGTCGATGTCACGAAAACAGCTGGTGGTAAAGGTCTAAATGTTACACGAGTTCTATCAGAATTTGGTGATTCTGTAGTCGCAACTGGACTTGTTGGTGGTAAACTAGGTGATTTTCTAGTTGAAAATATTGATGATCAAGTTTCGAAACGTTTCTTTTCTATCCAAGGGGAAACTCGTAACTGTATCGCAATTCTACATGGAGAAAATCAAACAGAAATCCTAGAAAAAGGTCCTGAAGTTCAAGAAAAAGAAGGACAAGATTTCTTGGCTCATTTCAAAGAACTTTTAGAAACTGTAGAGGTAGTAGCCATTTCAGGTAGTCTACCAGCAGGACTTCCTGTTGACTATTATGCTAGTCTAGTTGAACTTGCTAACCAAGCTGGTAAACCTGTTGTCTTGGACTGTTCAGGAGCTGCACTTCAGGCGGTTCTTGAATCTCCACATAAACCAACGGTTATCAAACCAAATAATGAAGAATTGTCTCAACTTTTGGGTAGAGAAATTTCTAAAGACTTGGATGAATTAAAAGAGGTTCTTCAAGAGCCCCTATTTGGAGGAATTGAGTGGATTATCGTTTCCTTAGGTGCTAATGGTGCCTTTGCAAAACACGAGGACACTTTCTATAAAGTGGATATTCCAAAAATTCAAGTTGTAAACCCAGTTGGTTCTGGCGATTCAACAGTTGCAGGTATTGCATCAGGTCTTTTCCATAAAGAATCTGATCAAGAATTGTTGACTAAGGCGAATGTCCTTGGTATGCTAAATGCTCAAGAAAAAATGACCGGTCATGTCAATATGGCTAACTATCAAGGCCTATATGACCAACTAGTAGTGAAAGAGGTATAAAATGGTTTTAACAGAAAATAAACGTGCATGTTTGGAAAAACTCTCTGATGAGAATGGTATCATCTCAGCTCTTGCTTTTGACCAACGTGGTGCTTTGAAACGCCTTATGGCTCAATACCAAACAGAAGAGCCAACAGTAGCTCAAATGGAAGAACTTAAAGTCTTGGTAGCGGATGAATTGACTAAATACGCTTCATCAATGCTTCTTGACCCTGAGTATGGACTTCCTGCTACAAAAGCACTTGCTCCAAATGCAGGTCTTCTTCTTGCTTATGAAAAAACAGGCTACGACACAACAAGCACAAAACGTTTGCCAGACTGCTTGGATGTTTGGTCTGCAAAACGT
>NZ_JUOS01000166.1 GCF_001075875.1 Streptococcus oralis | reverse complement strand
AAAAAGTTCAATCAGCTACCGCGTCAAAGTTTGATTGCTAATAAAAAGTGAGGTCAGGATCTTTTGTCCCAACCTCACTTTTTATTAGAGTCGATTTCGAAAAACTTCGTACATGAGAATGGCTGCAGCGACGCTGGCATTGAGGCTCTGTACGTGCCCATTCATTGGAATAGTTATCATCTCGTCCACTTGTTTTTTGATGTTGCTAGAGATACCTTTGCCTTCATTTCCGATGATGAGAGCAATCTTTCCTTTGGTATTCCATTTGTGGCAAGGAGTTCCATTCATATCAGTTCCAAAAGTCCAGAATCCTTCGTCTTTGAGTTTGTCCAAGGTTTGACTGAGATTAGTGACTCGAGCAATAGGAACGTGTTCAATCGCACCTGTTGCTGTTTTTGCTACGACAGGAGTAACACCGACAGCTCGATGTTTGGGAATGATTACACCTGAAACATTGGTTGCATCCGCTGTTCTCAAGATAGAACCAAGATTATGTGGATCCGTTAAACCATCAAGGATTAGTAGTAGTGGGTTTTCTTCCTGGCGTGTCTTAGCAAGAATCTGCTCAAGTTCAGTGTAGGCAAATTCAGAAACGCGCAAGACAAAACCTTGGTGAACAGCTCCTTCAGTCATCTCAGAAAGTGATTTTTTAGAAGTCCAAGAAATGGATACTTTCTTTTCAGTAGCCAGTTCTTTAACCTTTTCTACATTCTTTCCTCGTAAATCTTCCTGAAGGTAGAGTTTGTTTCCAGTATTTGCTAAAAGAGCTTCTGTGACGGCATGAACGCCATAGACAATATCGTTTGTTTTCATATCTTCATTATAACACAAAATCCCGTCTTGCAACGGGATTTTCTTTATTCAAGAATGAGCAAACCATCTTTAACTTCAAATGGATCTTTTTCATTGATACGATCGTAGAACATAATGCCATTTAAGTGGTCAATTTCGTGTTGAACTACGATTGAGTTGTAGCCTTTTAGTTTGATGCGGTGCTTTTCTCCATCCTTATCAAAATAGTCGACAGTTACTCGAGCGTGGCGGATAACATAACCTGGAACAGCACGGTCAACAGACAAGCAACCTTCCCCTTCGCCTAGGGCAGCATCTTGGACTGAATGTGAGACGATTTTAGGATTGTACATAACAGCTTGTAAGTCATAGGCTTCTTGAGGAGTTTCCCCTTCCTCAGTGATATTTGGTACCAGTACGGCGATGATGCGTTTTGAGATATCCAGCTGTGGTGCAGCAAGACCAACACCTCCACGTAAACCTAATTTTTCAGCCATAACAGGATCTTGAGAGTGTTTCAAAAATTGCATCATTTTTTCTCCAAGAATGATATCTTGGTCGCTCAAGGGGAAAGAGACCTCCTCGGCAACGGCACGTAGGGTTGGATTGCCCTCGCGGATAATATCTTTCATATCGATTAAATGAGCAGCTTTGGTAATTCGTTCTATAGCAGACATATTCTTTCCTTTCCTTCCATTACAATTACATGATAACACAAAACAGATGAGAAAGAAAGTCACAGAAGTTGCTAAAAAATAATATAATAAAAGGAAATACCTATTTGTCTGTGGTATAATAGAGTAAGAAATATGACTTTGAAATTATGGGAGAAAATATATGGAACAAC
This sequence comes from Streptococcus oralis, assembly GCF_001075875.1. Classification (GTDB taxonomy): domain Bacteria; phylum Bacillota; class Bacilli; order Lactobacillales; family Streptococcaceae; genus Streptococcus; species Streptococcus oralis_I. The sequence goes on along the minus strand of NZ_JUOS01000166.1, from coordinate 8,190 downwards.
GTAGTAGTAAAAGAAAAAATGGTCCCGTTTTACAAGCTATTAGACATTCCGTTCGATTTTTCAGGAGCTATAAGCAGTGGAACAATCGCACTTTTATTGTAGTCTTGTTAGCTTCGGTAGCTGTCTCGATGATGCTTACTTTATTAGTGGAAGGAGCTCGAGGGATTTCTTTAAGCAGTAGTGATCCAAGTGCCGTACACCAAGAGTCAAGTTCTCAGGCAAATAATGCAGATACGGAGCAAGAAACAAGTGCGCGTATCATGGCAAACGGTGATTTGCTCTATCATGACATTATCTACATTTCAGCCAAAAAATCAGACGGCACCTATGATTTCCATGAAAATTTTGAGTATGTAAAACCCTGGCTGAAGCAAGCTGACTTAGTCATTGGTGATTTTGAAGGAACTGTAAATAAAGACCACTATCTTGCAGGATACCCCTTGTTCAATGCACCTGGTGAAGTTATGGATGCTATAAAAGATGCAGGCTATCAAGTGCTAGACTTGGCTCACAATCATATCTTGGATTCTCAGATTGAGGGAGTGGTATCAACTGCGGATGCTATTGAAAAGGCAGGAATGACACCGGTCGGGGTCTATACCCATGAATCACGAGATAAGGCTCCTTTAGTTATCAAGGAAGTTAATGGTATTAAAGTTGCTATTTTAGCTTATTCCTATGGTTTTAACGGCATTGAACAAAGCATTTCACAAGAGGATTATAATCGTTATCTTTCAGACTTAGACGAAGATAAAATGAAGGCTGAAATTGAACGAGCAGAGAAGGAGGCGGATATTACAATTATCATGCCTCAGATGGGAGTTGAGTATCAAATTGAGCCGACTGAGGAGCAAAAGAAACTTTACCATAAAATGATTGATTGGGGAGCAGATATTATCTTTGGTGGTCACCCTCACGTTGTTGAACCAGCTGAAACGGTTGAAAAAGACGGTGATAAAAAGCTTATCATTTACTCTATGGGGAATTTCATCTCAAATCAACGGATTGAAACCATGCAGGATGTTGAAAATGCCAAGTGGACGGAACGTGGAGTTCTCATGGATGTGACCATTAAGAAGAAATCTGGTAAAACGACTATTGAGACGGCCCAAGCCCATCCAAGCTGGGTGAGTCGAACTCCAAAGGGAGGCTATTCTCCAGAAGGCTACCCACTCTATCTTTACCAAACTTATATCCTGGAAGACTTTATTGAGGGCGGGAAATACCGTAGTCAGTTAGACGAGGCCACCAAGCAACGGATTGATACAGCCTATAAAGAAATGAACGAGCATGTAGGTTTGAAGTGGTAGTGACATTAAAAGAGGAGCAAGATGGGTATTAAGATAATAGCGACGGATATGGACGGGACTTTGTTGGATCCTCAAGGACAACTGGATCTACCTCGACTAGAGAAAATTTTAGATCAGCTAGATCAGAGTGGAGTTCGTTTTGTCATTGCAACGGGAAATGAAGTTCATCGAATGCGACAATTACTGGAACATCTAGCAGATAGAGTAGTTCTCGTGGTTGCTAATGGTGCTCGTATATTCGAAAATGATCAATTGATTCAAGCTCAGACCTGGGACGATGCTATGGTTGATAGAGCTTTGGCTCATTTTAAAGGCAGAGAGTGTCAGGATCAGTTTGTCGTAACTGCTATGAATGGGGGTTTTGTAAAGAAAGGCACTGTCTTTACAGAACTTGATAAATTCATGACTCCAGAGATGATTGAGAAATTCTATCAACGGATGCACTTCGTCGATGAATTTGACTCTAAACTCTTCGGTGGTGTTCTCAAGATGAGTATGGTTGTTGGTGAAGAACGATCCGATTCGGTTTTACAGGAAATCAATGACTTATTTGATGGGCATGTGCGAGCTGTCTCTAGTGGATATGGTTGTATTGATATCTTACAAGATGGGATTCATAAGGCTTGGGGCTTAGAAGAATTGCTCAAACGTTGGAACTTAAAACCCGAACAAATCATGGCTTTTGGAGACAGTGAAAATGACATTGAAATGTTAGAGTTGGCAGGTATTTCTTACGCAATGGAAAATGCAGAGGATAGAGTCAAGGAAATTGCGACAGAAGTAGCGCCAGCTAACAGTCAGGCAGGTGTTTACCAAGTTTTAGAAAACTGGCTAGAAGAAGGAGAATAACTTGGCAGTACAACTATTAGAGAACTGGCTCTTGAAAGAGCAGGAGAAAATTCAAACCAAGTATCGTGAACTTAATCAAATCTCGGTAATTGAGCCAGATATCATTTTTATCGGGGATTCTATTATTGAGTATTATCCCTTACAAGAACTACTTGGTACATCAAAGGCAATTGTGAATCGAGGCATTAGAGGCTACCAGACCGGACTTTTACTAGATAACCTTGATGCCCACCTCTATGGTGATGCAGTGGATCAAATTGTGATTTTGATTGGGACAAATGACATTGGAAAAGATATTCCAATGAATGAAGCACTGAATAATCTCGAGAGTGTGATTCAAACCATTTCTCGCGACTACCCACTGTCACAGATAAAGCTAGTTTCCATCTTGCCTGTCAATGAAGGTGAGGACTTTAAACAGACGGTTTATATTCGTACCAACGAGAAAATCAAGGCGTGGAACCAAGCCTATCAAGACCTTGCCTCTGCCTATATGCAGGTTGAATTTGTGCCTGTTTTTGAGAACTTACTAGATCAGAAAGGTCAACTCAAGTCAGACTTCACAACAGATGGCCTTCACCTCAGCGTCTCTGGTTACCAGGCTTTATCAAGTACTCTAAAAAAATATATTTTCTAGATTGATTCGCTAACGTGAGATAAGTTTAAGAATCATAAATAATAAAAAAATTTTTCTTGTAGTCATAAAAAAGTGATAAACATTCACTGTGGTCTATAAGTTGAATTTTTTGTTTTTATTATAAATTACCTTGAATACTAGAGTCTCTTTGCTATATAAAGTAAAAAGAAGGAATAAAAATAGAGATTTAGATATGTGAATTTAACATTTACAGCTATTAAATATTCTGTATAAATGCATATTATACACTTCACGGATATAGTTTTGGAGTATCGTTATTCTTGCTATAAGTCCTGTAGTATGGTATACTTTTAGCGTTACTGGTAATGTGGGAAGACCATTTTCTTTTTTGAAAAAAGTCAATAAACCTACATATTATTAGTTAAAATGTTAAAAAAGGAGAACTTATCACATGATAAGAAGAGAGCAACAACGATTTTCTTTAAGAAAATACAAAGTTGGTGTCGCATCAGTTTTCTTAGGAACGACCCTTAGCTTCATGATGGCTAATGGTGGTGCTGTAAATGCTGCTGAGATTGTAGCAAAGCAAACTGCGGAGAATACTGAACTAGTCGACAATAACGACAAGGAAAAGTTGAAAGAGCCATCAACGGATGTGGCAACTTCAGCTAATTCTGAAACTTCAGAAGTTAAGTCAGAAACATCAACACCTGAAGTTAAGTCTGAAGAAGTAAAATCAGAACCAACTGAAGTAAAATCTGAAGAAACAAAAGCTGAAAAACCTGAGGAAAAAACATCTGTTAGTCCTGAGGCAAAACCAGAGTCTTCTAAGCCAGTAGCAACAACTGCTTCAAAAGCAAAAGAAGTTGTAGTGGCTAAGCCTAAGGCAGAAGAAAAGACTGAATCTAAATCAGAGGAAAAATCTGAGCCTAAAGCAGAACTTTCAGCTGTTGCTGAGGCAACAAGCCTTGATACAAATGCTAGTGCAACTAATGTTGAAGCAAAACCACTAGTAGATACAGAAACACTAGCTTTGGCAGCTGAAAATACGGTAAATGCAGGTGCATTAGCTACAAATGGTGGTCGTCGCCGTAATCGTCGTGCTGCAACTGACCATAACACAGAAGCAATAGCAACTACAACTACACTTAAAGATGGTGAAACAGCAGATCCAGATATGACAGATCCTGTTGGTGCAACTGTTAAATCACAGGATGTACCTGTTGGATATGCAAGAAAAGAAGGAGATGTTTATACATATAGTATCGTAGATCTTACTAAGTTTAATGAACGTTATGGAACAAAATACTATACTCGTGCTTATAAGAACTTTGATTCTTCTACAGATACAACAGTTGAATTGATTGATAAAACTACTGGCAGTATAGTGGAAACTAAAATAGTTACAGCTACAAGTGGAACTCAAAAATTTGCGACTACTACAACAGCTTCTAGAGGAGAATTAACTTGGCAAGTCGGTTACGACAGAGGAGCCGGTAGTGGACCTGGTAAAACGGATCAGCCATTTATTCAATTGAGTTATGAAGTTGGGAAGAGTATAACTGATTTAGTGGCAGCTGGACACAATCTTACTCCTACAGAAAAAGTTTTATTTGATGAGGTTTATGCTGCTCGTAGATCAAACGACGTTATTAATGCTGTTGAACCAGCGTATAACGGACGTTCCATTACAGAAACGAATGCAAAGATTCCATTAGTAGTTGAAAAAACAACTTATTATCGAGTAGTTGATAAAAACAATCCAACATTTAATGCTAATAAGACTGATAAAAATGTTCAAGATTACGTTGCAAATGGAAATGAAGTTGACTTAGCTAAATACACTCTTAAAGCTATGGAAGGTCAGAAGTTTACAGCATCTGGCGAGCGTCAATTTGATGGCTATAAATTGTATCAAACAGCTGATGCAAACGATAAATCTGGTTATGTCAGTCGTCCTTATACTGTTGGGACGAAATTTATGGATGCAGACCGTTATGGTATTAAACGGATTAAAGAAATTGTCGGTGAAGATGGAACAGTTGTTGTCCGTGTTTATCTTCTTGATCCAAAACAACAAAGCAAACGTTCGGATGGTTCATTAAGTACTGATGGCTATATGTTGCTAGCAGAGACTAAACCTATAAAACCAGGTAATTATAATACACAAGACTTAGTTGTTAAGAAAACACCACTTCATACAATTGCTTTTACGGATACTAATGGTGTAAACTATCCAAATGGTAAAGAAGTTGAGTTTGGCTTCCAAACAGCTGCAGGTTACACACCGAAGAAAACAGTATTTGTACCGTTCTTGGGGGATGGTATCGGTCACTCTTCTGCAAACTCTCAATTGGAACGAGGAGTAGGGGGGATCGGTGTAAACGTAGACTTGCTCAATACATTAGTACCGTATAAACAACCTATCTACTACTATGTTAAAGTGGATCCAGTAACTTATACACCTGAAGTAAGCAAAGTTCTTGATGGTCGTACTTTAAGCGACGGTGACTTTAGCTTTACTCTTAAACAAGAAGGTGGTACACACCAAGAAACTGTTACCAACAAAAATGGTAAGGCAACCTTTAGCCAACTAACATTCGAAAAACCAGGTACTTACACTTATAAGATTACAGAAGTTGCTGGTTCGGATACGAATGTTGACTATGATGGTATGGAGGTTACTCTTACAGTTACCGTTACACAAAATGCTCAGGATAAACTAGAAGTTGAAGCAGTCTATACATCAACAGGTGGTCATGCTGAGGGTGAGAATGACAAGGTCTTCAACAACTATGTTGTAGCTCCAGTTAAGACTAAGTTTGACTTCAGTAAGGCTCTCGCAGGTCGTGAATTGAAAGCTGGTGAGTTCACTTTCCAATTGAAAGATTCAAAAGGAACTGTTCTTCAAACTAAGACAAATACTAAAGCAGGTGTTGTAGCCTTTGATGATTTGACCTTTGACAATACACAAGTTGGTACTCACAAGTATACTGTAGAAGAAGTTCAAGGTTCTGAAGCAGGAATGACTTATGACCCAATGAAAGCTGAAGTAACGATTACTGTTACTAAAGAAGGTCACGTTCTTAAAGCAACAAACACACTTCCTGCAGATACAGAGTTCAACAATACCTTCACACCATCTCCTGTTAAAGTAAATCTTGAGTTTGATAAATCACTCTCAAATGGTAACTTGAATGCAGGTGACTTTAGCTTCACTTTGACTGGTGATAACAATGTTAATGAAACTGTAACAAATAAAGCTAATGGTAAGATTAACTTCAGCGAATTGTCATTTGATCAAGCGGGTGTCTACAACTATACTGTTAAAGAAGTTAAAGGCGATAAAGCTGATGTAGACTACGATGCAATGACTATCGCAGTTAAAGTAACTGTAACCAAAGATGCAAGTACTGGTCTTTTGTCAGCTAAAACTGCAATGACCTCTACTGGTGGTGAAGCAACTGGTGAAGATGATAAAGTCTTTAACAACCATGTAGTGGCACCAGTAACAGCTCAATTTGACTTCAGCAAAGCTCTTGCAGGTCGTACACTTAAGGCTGGTGAATTTAGCTTTGTATTGAAAGACAAAGATGGCACTGTTATCCAAACAAAACAAAATGATGCCGCTGGTAAGGTTAAATTTGATGCCTTGACATTTACAAATGCTCAAGTTGGTGATCACAAGTACACTGTAGAAGAAGTTATCCCAGAAACAAAAGAAGCTGGTATGACTTATGACACCATGAAGGCTAACGTGACAGTTACTGTTACCAAATCAGGTCATGCACTTACAGCTGTAGCAACACTTCCAGCAGATAAAGAATTTAACAATACCTTTACCCCAACTGCAACACAAGCTCAATTCAAGTTCACTAAGAAACTTGAAGGTAAAGAGCTTACGAAGGATGCCTTCACATTTGAATTAGTTGAAAATGGCAAAGTCATCCAAACTAAGAAAAATGCGGCTGATGGAACTATCCAGTTTGACGCAATTTCTTATGATAAAGAAGGTTCTCATACATACACTGTACGTGAAGTAGCTGGTACTGACACAAACATTGACTACGATTCAATGAATGCAGAAGTAACCGTAACAGTTACGAAAGATGCTTCAACTGGCCTCCTGAATGCAGCAGTTACGATGCCGGATGATACTGAGTTCAATAACTACCATGTAGCTCCAGTCGTTGCAAGATTTGACTTTACTAAGAAATTAGCAGGTCGTGAACTTAAAGATGGCGAATTTAGCTTTGTTCTTAAAGATTCAACTGGTCAAACTCTTGAAACAGTAACAAATAAAGCTGACGGAACTGTAACATTCTCTGAATTATCATTTGATAATACTAAAGTTGGAACTCATACTTATACAGTAGAAGAAGTTATCCCATCTACTAAAGAGCTTGGTATGGCTTATGATACTATGAAAGCAACAGTCACAGTTGAAGTTGCTAAGAATGGTCACACCTTGACTACTGTAACAAACGTAACATCAACTGGCGGTGTCAATGCTGATGGAACATCAACAGAAGGAACTGATGATAAAGAATTCAACAACAAGATCACTCCTCCTGAAACACCTGAATTCCAACCTGAAAAATTTGTTCTTAATAAAGAGAAATTTGACATTACAGGAACAAAACTTGTAGACGATGATGATGAATTGGCTGATGAGTACACTGCTACAAATGCTAACCCATACGCAGATGGAACTTCAAACAACGAAGCAGAAAACATCAATACCAAGACTGTTGAACGTGGTGATAAACTAGTTTACCAAGTATGGTTGGATACGAAAAACTTCACTGATAAAAATAACATCCAATCTGTTGGAATCTCTGATACCTATGATGCAGAAAAATTAACTGTTAATGCTGCTGATATTAAAGCTTACGACAGTGAAAGTGGAGATGACGTAACTGATAAGTTTGACATCAAGGTTGAAAATGGTGTCATTACAGCAACATCTAAGACTTCTGTAAACAAATCATTGGGTGATGCGGATAATACACAAGTTATCGATACAACTAAATTTGCATTTGGTCGCTACTATAAATTCGATATTCCAGCGACAGTTAAAGCTGACGTTGCAGGTGGAGTGGACATCGAAAATAAAGCCAACCAAATCGTTCATGTTTATAACCCAGTAAGCAAATCTGTTGAAAAACCAGAAAAACCAACTCAAAAACGTGTGAACAGCGTACCAATCTCAGTTGAATTCAACTTCACTAAGAAATTGGAAGGCCGTGAGTTGAAAGCTAACGAATTCAGCTTCGTCCTTAAAGATTCAACAGGTAAAGTTGTTGAAACAGTAAGCAACGATGCAGCAGGAAACGTTAAGTTCTCAGCTCTTACATTTAAGAAGGGTCAAGAAGGCGTTCACAACTACACAGTTGAAGAGGTAGCTGGAACAGACGCAACCGTTACATACGA
>NZ_JUOS01000165.1 GCF_001075875.1 Streptococcus oralis | reverse complement strand
TACAGACGAAGACCTTAGACAATTTCAAAAGTTAGCTAACCTAAAACTTGAAATAGGTCTCAAAGAGGCTATACAAGCCGTATTTGGGAGTCTAACAGACAATGAGCAAGAATCCCTAAACCAAGTAATAGATGAGCTCTACGATGAACTGAGCGCCTTAAAACAGGAATTTAAGCGAGAAATGCGACTGATAAAAATTGAGAATTCCAACCTAAAAAAGAAAATCCAAGATATTGAAGAGTCGATGCAAACCGGCTTACTAGGGTTTGTT
>NZ_JUOS01000164.1 GCF_001075875.1 Streptococcus oralis | reverse complement strand
TACAGACGAAGACCTTAGACAATTTCAAAAGTTAGCTAACCTAAAACTTGAAATAGGTCTAAAAGAGGCTATACAAGCCGTATTTGGGAGTCTAGCAGACAATGAACAAGAACTCCTAAACCAAGTAATAGATGAGCTCTATGATGAACTGAGCGCCTTAAAACAGGAATTTAAGCGAGAAATACGACTGATAAAAAATGAGAATGCCAATCTAAAAAAGAAAATCCAAGATATTGAAGAGTCGATGCAAACCGGCTTACTAGGGTTTGTT
>NZ_JUOS01000163.1 GCF_001075875.1 Streptococcus oralis | reverse complement strand
ACTCAAGTACAGCCTGCGGCTAGCTTCCTAGTTTGCTCTTTGATTTTCATTGAGTATAAGCACAAATAAAAAGCGGGACTTAAGTCTCGCTTTTTATTGTTATCATTAGTCACCCAAACCGATGCGTTCGAAGATCTCATCCACACGTTTGGTATAGTAAGTTGGGTTAAAGATTTCATCAATTTCTTCTTGAGTGAGACGTGAAGTCACTTCTGGATCTGCTTCAAGAAGTGGTTTGAAGTCGACTTGGTTATCCCATGATTGGGCTGTCTTAGGTTGAACAAGGTCGTAAGCTTGTTCACGCGTCATACCTTTTTCAATCAAAGCCAACATAGCACGTTGACTGAATATTAAACCAAATGTAGAGTTCATGTTGCGGATCATGTTTTCAGGGAAAACTGTCAAGTTTTTAACGATATTTCCAAAACGGTTGAGCATGTAGTCGATCAGAATAGTCGTATCTGGTGTGATGATACGCTCAGCTGATGAGTGAGAGATATCACGTTCGTGCCAGAGAGCAACATTCTCATAGGCCGTAATCATGTGACCACGGATAACACGCGCAAGACCTGTCATATTTTCAGAACCGATAGGGTTACGTTTGTGAGGCATTGCTGAAGACCCTTTTTGACCTTTAGCAAAGAACTCTTCCACTTCGCGTTGTTCAGACTTTTGGAGACCACGGATTTCCGTTGCCATACGCTCGATGGAAGTCGCGATACTGGCAAGAACTGCAAAGTACTCAGCGTGAAGGTCACGAGGAAGAACCTGTGTAGAGATTTCTTGAGCACGGATACCAAGCTTGTCGCAGACGTATTGCTCTACAAATGGTGGGATGTTGGCAAAGTTCCCAACCGCACCAGAAATCTTACCAGCTTCTACACCAGCAGCCGCATGCTCAAAACGCTCGATATTGCGCTTCATTTCGCTGTACCAAGTTGCCAATTTAAGACCAAAAGTTGTCGGCTCAGCGTGCACACCGTGGGTACGCCCCATCATGATGGTGAACTTGTGTTCTTTCGCTTTGTCAGCGATGATGTTAAGGAAGTTTTCAAGATCCTTGCGGATGATGTCGTTGGCTTGTTTGTAGAGGTAACCATAGGCAGTGTCCACCACGTCAGTAGAAGTCAAACCATAGTGAACCCACTTACGCTCTTCACCAAGAGTCTCAGAAACCGCACGTGTGAAGGCAACCACATCGTGACGAGTTTGCTGCTCGATTTCCAAAATACGGTCGATGTCAAAGTCCGCTTTTTCACGGATCAAAGTCACATCTTCCTTAGGAATTTCTCCCAATTCAGCCCATGCTTCGTCAGCCAAGATTTCCACCTCAAGCCAAGCACGGTATTTATTTTCTTCAGTCCAAATGTTCGCCATCTCAGGGCGAGAGTAACGTTCAATCATGTTTAATTTTCCTTTCTTTTGATGTTTCACATCAGTTAGCAAGCGGCAATCACTTTATTCAAATTCTTCTTTCCCAATCCATACAGATGGATAGTGATTGAGTGTATTCAAATCCGTATCCAGTGGGACATCATAGATGGCTAAATAGTTTTCAGGATATTGAGCAACTAGCTCTTCATACTTAGCTTTCACCTTTTCGTGATCACTACTAGCATACAAGACTTCGACGACTGCTCCAGTATTATCTTTTTCAACAAATGCGTTGACAATGAGTTGTATCATAAAACCACCTAAATCGAAATACACTTCATATTTGCTTTCAGAATAGGCATCTTTACATTTAACTCCTGACCGGTCTGATAAACACTTTGACAACAATAAAAGATGTCCTGTTTATCATTGTGCAAAGTCATAATTTTTCGGGTCAGCTCATTTTTCGCAAACATGACTTTCATGGCTTTACCTGCTATCCAAGCCGGAATTTTGTAAGGTAAGAGTTCTGCCTTATAAAGGTTCAAATTTACCCCACGCGCTTCTACGACTTTCAAAGCCTCTCGAATGGCCTTGATGGCCAATGATAATTCCGAAGAACTATTCATCAAGTTCAAAGCCAGTTCTTCTGGATTTTCCAAATTTCCTGAGCGAGCAGCTGTCGAAGTGACACCTGCGTTAATCGCCATGTGAATCCAAATCCACTCGACCATATCATGAGGCACTTCCCACTTCAAATCTGCAGAAACTAGTAAAGCCGTCAGATCAGCATAGTTAGAAATGTGTGCTTTTTGCTCACCTTCTAGCATTAAATGGTCGAACAAGACACCATCCAAATGGTTCTCCTGCATGTGACCACCCGCTGTCGGAAAGGCCAAAATATAGTCGTAATCCCCTGCCCACTTTTGGACCTCTTTTCGAGTATCCCAGAAATTACAGAAGAAAACAAGGGTGCCTTTGATATTGTTTTTTCGCAAGGTTTCCACAGCTTCTTTGACAAGCCCATGACGCACACTGAGAAAAATAAAATCATATTCCGAATGAGCTTCCGCCACATGAACCTCATAGATATCATGCTTATTCTCACCTTTGGAATGATAGCGACCATCTAGCAGATCAACTGACAACTCCTTCGGTGCATTGTTTTTCTTACTATCTCTCAGTACGTGTTCCACTTGATGGCCTGCTTTTTGAAAGGCGTAGGCATAAGTGGTCCCGATCACTCCGAGTCCTAGAATCGCTATTTTCACTTAAAAATCAATCCCTTTCCCAAACTCTTCCACACTATCCGGCACATCACTAAACAAAGTCACATGTCCCATCTTGCGGTTGTGCTTTGCCTCTATTTTACCATACATGTGGAGGTGGGCGCTTGGATTTTCTGTGACATATTGTTCAGCAGCCTCGACATGCTGGCCGAGGACATTGAGCATGACGGCTGGGGCATGCAGGTGGATAGCTGGCAATGGTGTTCCCAGAACACCGAGAATATGGGTATCAAACTGCGAGAAGTCACAGGCTTCAATCGAGTAGTGGCCAGAATTGTGTGGACGTGGCGCAATTTCATTGACAATGATGTCATCAGCAGTCGCAAACATTTCCACACAGAGCGTTCCAGATAGCTTGAGCTGTTCTGCAATTCGCACTGCCATAACTTTAGCTTTTTCTGCTAAGCTTGCTGGAATGCGAGCAGGCACAATGGTCTTTGAAAGAATGTTGTTGCGGTGGATATTTTCCTGAACTGGGAAAACTGTCACGTCCTTACCATTACCTGACACGATGACAGAAATCTCAAGGTCAAAGTTGACAAATTCTTCTAAAACACAGGCTGCTGAGTCTGCTAGCGCATAGGCTTCTTCCAAGTCTGCTTCCGAGCGAATGACCTTTTGCCCATGCCCATCGTAGCCACCAGTCGCGGTCTTGAGGACATAGTTTTTCGACAGATCAATATCTGCCAAGTCTTGGCTTGAGGTCACAACCTTGTAAGGTGCAACGGTGACTTTGGCCTTGTTTGAGAGAAAGTCCTTCTCAAAGATTCGATTTTGAGAGATTCGGAGTAGGTCTGTCCCTTGTGGAAGCTGACCATCCTTGATAACGGCATCCAAACCGTCGGCATCCACATTTTCAAACTCATAAGTGAGAACATCACATCGGTCTGCCAACTGACGAAGAGCGTCCACATCATTATAAGGAGCCACGATGATCTCCGCCACGCGAGAGGCCGGACAATCCGCCGCAGGATCCAGCGCGATAACCTTATGCCCCATATAGATTGCAGAAATGGCCATCATCTGACCAAGCTGACCACCACCGATAATTCCGATTGTTTTAGATGAGCTCATTTGTAGACTCCTCTGCGATTTTTCCTTGTTCTTCAGCAAAATTAGCAAGTGCGTCCGCAATGGACTTATCTTCTACAGAGAGGAGACGGAGGGCAAAGAGGGCAGCGTTAGTCGCACCTGCTTCACCGATAGCCATGGTTGCTACAGGAACCCCACCTGGCATCTGAACAATCGAATAGAGCGAATCCACACCGCTAAGAGCACGTGATTTGACTGGCACACCAATGACTGGAAGTGTTGTCTTGGCAGCTACCATTCCTGGCAAATGGGCTGCACCCCCAGCACCTGCAATGATAACCTTGATGCCACGGCTACGTGCTTCTTCGGCATGTTTGAACATGAGGTCTGGTGTACGGTGGGCGGAGACAACTTTCTTTTCGTAGACTACACCAAAACGGTCTAGGACTTCTGCTGTTTTTTGCATGGTGGCCCAGTCGGATTTTGAGCCCATGATGATGGAAATAATTGGTTTAGTCATAATTTTTCCTTTTTTCTTCTTTTTTGATAATGGTCTTAGGTGGTGGGGACGGAAGCAAACCTTAGACTTCATTCCTAAACTTTGAACCTAAGGTCTCAAAGCTTCCCCCGACCAGAACAGAAATTGTTCTGGTCTTTTCACCACGGCGACCATTATCGGGTTTGGCGACTCAGTCGCTTTTGAAATTTTATTTTATTGCCTTGCTACCGATATCCGTACGATAGAAAAGGCCTTCTGTGTTTTGTTTGTTGAGTTCGTTGTAAATAATGTTTTGGGCTTCTTTGACGGCGTCTGCTGTTGTGACGAGCATATAGACACGTCCGCCGTTTGAGAGAAGGTCTTGCCCATTTTCAGCGAATTTGGCACCGGCATAGTAAGTGATGATGTCGCCTTCTGTCTTGGTAGGAAGTTTGACACCTTTCTCATAAGCGAGTGGATAGCCGTTTGACGCGACAACCACACCCAGTGTCACACCCTTGTCTGTCCAGGTGATGGCTGGCTCTTTGCCTTCCAAAATGTCAGTAATGTTTTGCGCGAAGTCAGATGTCAAACGAGGTAAGATAATTTGCGTTTCAGGATCTCCGAAACGAGCATTGAACTCGATAACTTTCGGTCCATCTGCTGTCAGGATAAGCCCTGCGTAAAGGACACCAAGATACGGACGACCTTCTTTGATCATACCTTCAAGAACTGGCTTGACAATGGTGTCAACCGCCGTTTCAACCACGCTCTGTGGCAAGTGAGGAACTGGCGCATAAGCTCCCATACCGCCCGTGTTAGGGCCCTTGTCGCCATCATAGGCACGTTTGTGGTCCTGAGCCGTTGGCATGATGTAGAATTTATCTCCATTGACAAAGGCAAAGAGAGAAAATTCTTCCCCGTCAAGAAATTCCTCGATGACCACTCGCGCACCTGAATCACCGAATTTATTGTCCAAAAGCATCTCGTGAGCAGCTTCGACGGCTTGCTCAACCGTTTCAGCAACGACGACACCTTTACCTAGGGCCAATCCGTCTGCCTTGACGACGATTGGAGCGCCTTTTTCCTCAATATAAGCCTTAGCTTCCTCGAAATCTGAAAATGTGCCATAGGCTGCTGTCGGAACGTTGTATTTGACCATTATTTCCTTGGCAAAATCCTTGGACCACTCCAGCTCCGCCGCCAATCTTGTCGGACCAAAGGCTTTGAGACCAGCTGCATTGAAATCATCAACGATCCCAACAGCAAGGGCATCATCTGGCCCGATAAAGGACCAGGCAATATCGTTGGCTTTTGCAAACTCAATCAATTTAGAATGTTCGGAAATAGAGATATTTACCAATTCCAGACCATCCAGAGTCATACCGTCATTCCCGGGAGCTAAAAAGACTTTTTCAACGTCTTTTGACTCAAGCAACTTCTTAGCAATGGCATGTTCACGACCACCCGATCCGACAACTAACAGCTTCATCTTTCAACCTCTTTTGCGAATTATTTACTAATATTATACCACAAACGTTCGTTTTAATCTTGTTTCATTAAGCTTTTTTAAGCAAAAAAGGAAAGAAACTATTTCCTTCCCTTTCATTTTCTTAATGTCTTACTCCGTTATATATTCTTCTTTCAACGCTTTAGCAATATTCGGTTCCAATAAATTAACAAAATACTTTTTCAAATTTAAAATATTATCAACCTGTTCTTTATCTAACCTAAATGAACGACCAGTTTGAGGTTCCTTCAATGTACGTAATAGATCTTTACCAGTTGGCCATACTAATTTTCTTGCCTGTGGTTGAAAAGGATTTACTCCCGTCCCTGGCATTATTCCCCCGATAAATCCATTTGAATTTGCAGTACTTGAACTTTTGTTTATCAATGTAATAGTAGCAAATCCTAACGAATCTTCGCCAAATTCAACAATAATGAAAGGACGAATATCATACTCTGATTCACTATTAGAATAATAATTGAGTTCTTTTTCAATTCCATATTCATACTTATTATTTTTAAAAATATTTTTATTTAATTTAACCACTGTTAAATCATCATCATTTAGCGCATGCTCTTTACTATTAAATTCTATCAGATTGTCATTTTTTGAAAAAATCATAAATACATCTGGATTTAATCCAAATTTTCCTTCGAACACTATCGAAGAGAAGGCATAAAAACCATGCTTATAATCGTCTGTAGGTTCCCATGTCATAGCACTTCGACCCACAGAAGGAAAATGTATATTTTCAATCCTGCTTTTTCTGATATATCTTCTTTTATTGATAACATTTATTAATTCTCTAAAATCCGAACTAATTCCAATGGTTGGTCCTGACAATGACATTCCAATATTTAATTTTATAGATGACATCTTAACTTATCCATTCTATCAATTTACCTAATTATATAGAGATACCAAGTTCTCGTATATTACTCATTTTCTTAATATCAAAAAATATACTCAAAATTTCAACTAATCCTTTATCCACATATAATAAAGACTAGTTAAACGTTAAACAGCATTTCATTCTCAAGTATTCATTCAATTCTTCAGGTGTATCTGCACAATTAGTAAAAACAGTCATTATATTTTTATCATCAATCAAAAATTGATTTTTAAGAATTCCTCCATTCTTACTAACTACGGACAATATAAATTCCTTCAAAAACCATAATAGCTGTTTACCTCTAAAATAATATTCTATACAACCACGGTAGTCCTCTACAGCATTATCAAAAGTACTTCGTATATATTCTTTTTTATCCCTGAAAT
Source organism: Streptococcus oralis (assembly GCF_001075875.1). GTDB lineage: Bacteria > Bacillota > Bacilli > Lactobacillales > Streptococcaceae > Streptococcus > Streptococcus oralis_I. The sequence continues at coordinate 25,059 of NZ_JUOS01000163.1, read as the reverse complement.
GACTCAACTCAGCTGTAAAATCCCTACCGTTCTTCTCACCCCCAATTTCAGATTTCTCCCTCAATCTTTCCTCATACATCCTCTCAAAATAATTGAAACTTATATCTTCAATTAATAATTCAATCTTATTATGCCTGATTTTAACGTAATTAACCGCATTATTTTTCAAATCTAACAAATCAAAGTCTACTTTAAATTCGTTCAAGTGACAACAAATTGCCCAAAGGTTCATCTCTGTTAGATAGTCAATAAATTCTCTATATCTTGCATTAAAACATCCCAATACTCTACCGAACTCCGGGTCATCATCATTTATTCCAAAATGTACTTTCAATATTCTTTTGATTGCTTCAGAACTCACATAGAAGTTCTCGACTGCATATTTTGGAGTCATATATATATCAGAATTAACTTGGTGATGTCCATAGTCTTTATCTATAAAAAATAATTTATTTTTTAATTTATAACCCTCCTCATGAGTAAATTTATTAACTAATTCCAACACCTTACTCTTGCCGCCAACTTCATACGTGTTAAAATTTTCAGCAAACTGTTGTATTCGACAATCATAATATTGCCTATCTTTTCCTTCATAAAACACAAAATATCTATTTGGATTATTTTTTACATCTCTCGTATACTTTTCCCATACAACTGAAGGTTCTTTTAAACTTTCTTGATGATTTTTTATTGTTACTGATTTCAAATTATTCTCCCCTTACTTAAAAGGTGATCCACCATTGCCTTCATTTTCTAATTGGAACATGATTTCATTCTTATGAATTTATTTAGATTCTACAATATACTTATCAATTTCCTCTGCATAATCTAGCATATTACTATAAATAAATGGAGAGTGTGTTACTGCGACTAGAAATACACACTTTTTAGCTTGAGAAATATCATAGATAAACTCCTCTTGCCAAGGTACTGATAAAGATATTTCTGGTTCATCAAATAGAATTATAAGATCCTTTTCTTCCTCTAAGAAAATTTTGGAAAAAGTTGAAATTAATTGTTTCTCACCTGACGAAAGATTTCTTAACTTAATAAAACTTTCAGTATTTTCTCCTTTGTTATCGGTTCTTTTTATTCCCAACTCTAATAACTGTGGGTTGTAAAAATATTTTTTCCCAAAGAAATATTTATTCACTCTCTCAGTAAATTCATTAATTCTACTGTCAATATTTTCTAAAACTTTATAATTTTCAATAATACTCGTGACTAAATACTTTAGATATACATCACTATGCAATTCTCCGTTTTTAATTCTATCTAAAATATTAGATTTAGTTTCATCAGTGATTTTTTCTCCTAATCTAGAAAGTGCAATTTCAACTTTATGTAAATCAAAATCCTCACTAGGTATATTTTTTCCTTTATCAGCATTAGCAAATAGCTCTAACAATCTACTAATCATGACATCGTAGCTTTTATTGGTTTCTTTGCTAATTTTGTTTAATAAACTATTTATTTTTTCTTCAACATCTTCCATCCCGAAATGTATTAATTCTCCGCTAGATTTATTATTAAACGCACTTATACCTGGTTCTTCTCTAAAAATAATATTGAATTCTTTTAAATCTTCCTCAATTCTTCTATAGGTTGGAAAGTATAATATTTTGTACCTATTTTTAAAATCTTCTATCTTAAGTATTAACTTCATGTAGCCAGAGGGAAAGACTCTACTCAAAACTTCAGGTAACATTACTACAATCATTTGCAAAGGATATTTTTGTAAAAGATGATATCTATTATAAATTGATGATACTTCATCAAACTTTAAATTTTTAGATTTATCTAGTCCTGATAAATCCGACACTAAATCCTGATTTTGTTTAATTCTTTCTACTAAATAAAACAACTCACGTTTAATATTTGAGGTTATATGGTTTGAATTCTGTATATTTATCTGAATAATTTCTTTTTTAGTAATCTGCAACTGTTCTTCACCATAAAATTTAATCTCAATACTATCAAAAACAAAACTTTCTAATTTTTTATAATTTAAATCAAGCAAATAGTAAAACATTTCAAGAATTGTTGTCTTACCACTACCATTTTCTCCAATATAAATAGTCTTATCATTCTTAAAATTTAACTCCACATCATAATAATTATAAAGATTATTAATCTTAAATTTCTCAATTAAAGGCATGCGATTACTCCTTAATAATTTTATTTGTTACAATTATACCAAAAAAACAAGCCTTAATGCTTGTTTTTACAAATGTTATTATAATCAATTTGCTTTATCTTAAACCTTCAATTTCTTAATGTCTAAAATGTCTCACGCCTGTGAAGACCATAGTCAAGCCGTATTTATCAGCAGCTTCGATAGACTCTTGGTCACGTACTGACCCACCTGGTTGAATGATGGCCTTGATACCAGCTTTGGCGATTTCTTCCACGTTATCCGCAAATGGGAAGAAGGCATCTGAAGCAAGGACAGCGCCGTCAAGACGGTCTTTAGCTTGGTCAATAGCAATACGGACGGAAGCCACACGGTTGGTTTGACCTGGGCCAACACCAAGTGTCATGTGGTCATTAGTCACGATGATACCATTTGATTTGACGTACTTGATGGCTTTCCAAGCAAACTCAAGAGCAGTCGCTTCTGTCTCAGTTGGTTGGCGTTTAGTCACCACTTGCCAGTCAGCTGGGCTTTCTTTGACAACGTCTTGGTTTTGAACGAGGAGACCACCAACAACACCAGTGTATTCTGCTTCTGCTTCACTGGCATCTTGAGCATCAAATGGCAAAGCTAGGATGCGCAAGTTTTTCTTCTTAGTTGTCAAGATTTCAAGCGCTTCGTCAGAATAGCTCGGTGCAATAATGATTTCAAGGAAAACTCCGTGCATTTTTTGAGCTGTCGCAGCATCCACCTCACGGTTGAGAACGACAATACCACCAAAGATGGATACTGGGTCAGACTCATAAGCGTAATCCCAAGCAGTTTCGATATCGTCAGCTTGACCAATCCCACATGGGTTCATGTGTTTGAGAGCCACAACTGTTGGACGATCTTTGAAATCACGAATGATACGGATAGCGGCATCAGCATCACGGATATTGTTGAATGACAATTCTTTACCGTTAAGCTGTTTAGCTGAAGCAATTGAGTAAGCTGTTGGCAAACCTTTTTGATAGAAGTCTGCGTCTTGTTGAGGGTTTTCACCGTAACGCATTGGTTGCTTAAGGTCATAAGTCAAAGTGAGTTTCTCAGGTTTACTTTCCCCCACTTGAGCTGTGAAGTATTCCGCAATCAAAGCATCATAAGCCGCTGTGTGACGGAATACTTTCGCTGCCAAACGTTGGCGAGTTTCGTAAGAGGTTTCGCCGTTGGCTGCCAATTCGTCAAGCACAACAGCGTAGTCAGCAGGATCTACCACAACTGTGACACTAGCGTGGTTCTTCGCTGCAGAACGAAGCATAGATGGCCCACCAATATCGATATTTTCAACCGCATCCGCGTAAGTCACATCTGGTTTAAGGATGGTTTCCTTGAACGGATAAAGGTTTACCACAACAAGGTCAATCAATTCGATATTATTGTCTTTAGCTGATTCCAAGTGGCTATCCAAGTCACGACGAGCGAGAAGACCACCATGGATATTTGGGTGGAGAGTCTTGACACGACCATCCATCATTTCTGGGAAACCAGTCACATCGTCGATGGCAATGGTGTCCACCCCAGCATTGTCAAGTGCAACCTTGGTCCCACCTGTCGAGATGATATCCCAACCAAGTTTTTTAAGTTCTTGGGCAAATTCAACAATGCCCGCTTTGTCTGAGACTGAAATAAGTGCTCGTTTAGTCATTTTTCTTCCTTTCCTTGAATCAAGAGGCTCTTTCACATCATTTAAACTAGAGACTGACGATTATAGTCTGTAAGCTGATTCCCCAGTTCTTGTAGCAAGTCCCTAACTTCAAGCTTACTTGTTTCACTTTCGTAAACACTTCGCAGTTCGGCATCTGTCGCACCAATCAAGGTTACAAATTCCACTTTTCCATGCGGAGTATCTATGGTATTAGCTAAATCATCAGCAGCAGTCAAGAATCCTGTCAAATTAGACTTCTGCTGGGCATCAATGCCTACTGTCTGCTTGGTATAAATGTATTCTTCTGGCAAGACCACTTTACCTGTTTGAAAAATATATCTTGCCACATATTGTAGCAAACCACAACCATTTTTAATTTCTTCTTCGTCATTATTTGATTTCTTTAACTTAAAAGTCAATTCAATCCCATAACCACTGTATTCAGGGTCTTCGCTTTCTTTTGTATATAATTCTGACAAGCCGTAGCTAACAAAATGCCAAAACTCTCCTGCATCATAAACACTAATACCATCAAGCGGATCTGGCCCACCTAACATATACTTAATAACCGTTCCATAATGAAGAGGATTTGGCTGATCAGGATATATACGATTAAACTCTGCATCAATGGCTTCCCATCCTGGAGCACTATCATCTGTATTTTCAGATTCAACAACAATCTTGTCTTCATCTTTAATCGGTTTTTCTTCGCCAGAAGATTTTTTCTTAAAAAAATCAAATAAACCCATAAATTCTCCTTAGCTGATGGCCTTTATCCCTGCTACAAAATCATCTCTGATTTCCTTCTTACTTCCTCTCCACTCCCAAATGTTCCAATACTTCTGGATAAAGTTTGTACTCTGTTTCGTGGATGCGAGTCTCGAAAGTATCAAGGGTATCCCCTTCAAGGCGTGGCACACGGACTTGTTTGATAACCTTACCGGTATCAACGCCAGAGTCCACCCAATGAATGGTCACACCGCTCTCAGCAAAACCTGCATTCCAAGCATCCTCAATACCATGAGCTCCTGGAAATTCAGGGAGATAAGCCGGATGAATATTGATGATACGGCCTTCATAAGCTGCTAGCAATGTTGGGCCGACGATTTTCATGTAGCCTGCGAGACAAACCAAGTCAATCTGATGTTCATCCAAAAGTTCGACGATGGCTCCTTCATAGTCTACCTTGTTCTCAAACTCTTTAAGTTCAAAGGCATAAGATAAAACACCAAGCTTTTCTGCACGTTCAAGGACGTAGGCATCCCGATGATCTGAAAAGACAAATTCTACTGGAAATTGTTCCGCAATCACCTGAAAGTTTGAGCCGTTACCAGAGGCAAAAACAGCAATCCTTTTAGCCATTATTTAATCACCACACTTGCATCTGTCTTCTTCACAATACGACCGATTTCATAAACTGGTTCGTCAAGAAGTTCTTTGACACGTTCCACATTCTCTGGTTTTACTGCAAGCATGAGACCAATACCCATGTTGAAGATTTCAAACATTTCTTCGTGTTTGATTTGGCCATATTTTTCAAGAGCTTTGAAAATTGGAAGGACTGGCACTTTGCTTTCGTCAATTTCAGCAGCCAAGTCATCCGCGAACATACGTGGTACATTTTCGATGAAACCACCACCTGTGATGTGGGCAATCCCGTTGACCAATTCTTCTTTGATGAGTGGCAAAGCAGCTTTGACGTAGATACGAGTTGGTTCGAGTAGGACTTCCTTGAGTTTCTTACCTTCTAACTCAGGCAATACTTCTTCACCTGTGTAATCAGCAAAGACACGACGCACGAGTGAGTAACCATTTGAATGGATTCCGCTTGAGGCAAGTCCAAGAATCACATCTCCTTCAGCTACTTTTGAACCGTCGATGATTTGAGATTTTTCTGCAACACCAACAGCAAAACCAGCCAAGTCATAGTCATCTTCACCATACATACCAGGCATTTCAGCCGTTTCACCACCGATAAGGGCTGCACCGGCTTGTACACAACCTTCAGCCACACCAGCAACTACTTGTTCTAGTTTAGCTGGTTCATTTTTACCAGTTGCGATATAGTCAAGGAAGTAGAGAGGCTCTGCACCTGCAGCAATGATATCATTGACACACATAGCCACACAGTCTTGTCCAATGGTATCGTGCTTGTCGTACTTGATAGCCAGCATAAGCTTTGTTCCAACACCATCTGTTCCTGAGATCAAAACCGGTTCTTTGACACCTGTTTTTGAAAGGTCAAACATGCCACCAAAACCACCAAGAGCTCCCATAACACCTGCACGCTCCGTACGTGCCACGTGTTTTTTGATCCGTTCAACAACTTCATAACCCGCTTCAACGTCCACACCAGACTGCGCGTATGCATTCTTATTTGTCATTTTTTATTCCTTTTCTTTTTTTGAGAAAGACTGCGACGTATTTTTAGATAAACAATTATTTTATTTAAAAATACTAGTCAGGTCTCTAGCTTTGGTCCCATAAGAGAAAGCGTCTACTGACAAATGCTTTAGCTTTTAGTCAGTAGTGAGACGTGGAGCATATGCATTCTTATTTGTCATTTGTTTATTCCTTTTCCTTCAATGGGTTTTTTTATTCGTAAAAACTTGTTTTTTCTCCTAAACTTCTACGATATTCTTCTTCATAGTCATAGAGAGGAGTTGGATATTTCCCATCAAAGTAAGCCACACAGAGACCGCCATTTGGCGCATCTGTTTCAATCCCAATAGAGTCAATCAAGCCATCAATCGAAAGATAAGTCAGGCTATCCGCACCAATGATTTGGCAAGTTTCCTCGACGGTATGATTAGCCGCAATCAACTCCTGACGTGTCTGGATATCAATCCCGTAGAAACATGGATAGGCAAGAGCAGGACTACCAATGGCAACGTGGACTTCTGATGCTCCTGCTTCTTTCAAAAGCTGAACAATACGACGAGATGTTGTTCCTCGCACGATAGAGTCATCAATCATGACCACACGTTTGCCTTTAACGACACCAGAAACGGCAGACAATTTCATTCGAACTCCTTGCTCCCGCAATTCTTGAGTCGGCTGAATAAAGGTCCGTTGTGTATATTGGTTCTTGATAAGACCCATTTCATTTGGCAGACCTGATTCTTCGGCAAATCCCATAGCTGCGCTGAGTGAGGAATTTGGTACCCCAACTACAATGTCAGCTTCATGCTTGAACTCACGTGCCAATTGAGCTCCCATTCGCTTACGTGCCGTATGGACATTGACACCATGGATATTGGAGTCGGGACGGGCAAAGTAGATATACTCCATGGAACAGATTGCCAGCTGAGTATCGTTTGTATAGCTGTCATACTGGATGCCATTGTCATCAATGATGACAATTTCGCCTGGTTTCACATCGCGAATCCACTCCGCACCGATTACTTCAAAGGCACAGGTCTCAGATGAAACCACTACTGCTCCATTCGCCATTTTCCCGATTGACAGAGGACGGAAACCATTTGGATCAAGCGCTGCAATCAGCTTATCTTCAAACATCAAAAGATAAGCAAAACCACCTTTGACAAGACTGAGCGCTTCCTTAATTTTACCCATCAGGTTTGGATTGTGGCTACGGCGAATCAAGTGAGCCAAGATTTCTGAATCAGAAGTCGAGCTAAAGATTGCCCCTCTTTGTTCCAATTCTTGCTTGAGCGATTCTGCATTGGTCAAATTCCCATTGTGAGCCAAACCAAACTGCATATCGTGAAAGCGGAAGAGAAAAGGTTGGATATTGTCTACAGAAGCTTCTCCCGCAGTCGCATAACGCACGTGCCCAATCGCTCCAGTCCCTGTCAATTTATCCAAATTAGCAGGATTTTTGAAGACTTCTGATAAAAGCCCCATATCACGATGACGCTTCAATTTCCCTTGGTCATTGGAGAGGATCCCTGCCCCCTCCTGACCACGGTGCTGAAGACTATGGAGTCCAAAATAGGTCATTTTGGCAGCATCTGGGTGGCCCCAGATACCAAAAACACCACATTCTTCATTAAGAGATTTTACTTCGTATGTCATTTTATATACCTAATTTTTATTTCTGTATCATTCCTTTAGTAATACTACAGCGGAATGATACGGTAGAAGCTCGTTTCACCCACAACAACAAATCATTTACAATTATCGCAAGTTAGATCTACTTGATTTTACATTTACTGATGGTTATCTATTAGAAAATCTGCAAATCTTATTTCCCAGTAAAGTATTTAACCGCTGATGCAAAGAGATGTTGATCTTTATTTCCTGGAATATTTTGGAAGAGACCGTCTTCGAAACGTTCTGAGTGACCCATTTTACCAATGATTTGACCGTTCTTGCTGGTGATACCTTCAATCGCATTCACAGATCCGTTAGGATTGTATTTTGAATCCATGCTTGGTTTACCTTCGAAGTCAACATATTGGGTAAAGATTTGACCATTGTCGCGAAGCTCTGCAAATTCCTCAGCTGTCACGACAAATTTACCTTCACCGTGTGATACTGGGATGGCATGGATGTCACCAACTTCTACTTCGGCAAGCCATGGTGAGTTGGTGTTGGCAATACGTGTCTCAACCATCTTGGCCACGTGTTGGTTAGCATCATTGTAGAAGAGGGTTGGACTCGTGCTGCTTGCATCTTCAAAGTTTCCATATGGAAGAAGACCTGATTTGACAAGAGCTTGGAATCCGTTACAGATACCGATGATCAAACCACCACGGTCGATGAAACTATCAATGGCTGCACGCACTTTTTCATTGAGCAAGATGTTAACGATAAATTTAGCTGATCCATCTGGTTCATCGGCTGCTGAGAAGCCACCTGCAAAGAAGATAATATTTGCTTTTTCGATATTATCAACCATGGTGTCAACAGACTTGACAATCGCTTCTTCATTCAGTGTTACAAATGGTACCAAGTTGACTTTGGCACCTTCTTTTTCAAAGGCCTTAGCTGAATCATACTCAGAGTTAGTACCTGGGAATACCGGGATGTAAACCACAGGTGTCCCAACTGTTTCTTTAGCTTTGATCACAGCATCTGATGCCACTGCAGGTACTTCTTCCAACTCAGTTGCTTGTGCAAATTCCGTTGGGTAAACCTCTTCCAATTTACCTTGGAAGGCACTGTCAAGTTTGTGTCCATCAAGTGTTACACCATTGACAGTAAGTGTAAAGTCAGCTACTGTTCGTCCAATCTTGGCAACACCTGCAATGTCTTCAGGCGATGTGAAGACGAATCCACCCAATTGAGCTGTCAAGCTAGTGTCAAGGCCAGCTAATTCAACGTTTGCACCAATATGGTTACCAAATGTTGCAAGGGCAAGAGCTTCAACCACACCACCATATTTGACAGCTGATGCAGATGTGACTTTATGGTCAGCTTGAATTGCTTCAAATTGAGCAAAGTTAGACTTGATAAGATCAAAATCAATTTCTTGTGCCAAAGCTTGACCTGGAATATAGTAAATATTTTCACCAACAGCCTTAAATTCTGGAGATAGGACCTTACGGCTATCTGCTGTTGTCACACCAAAAGCAACCAAGGTTGGTGGTACGGTCAATTCTTCAAAGGTACCAGACATAGAGTCTTTACCACCGATAGATGGCAAACCAAGTTGAATCTGAGCTTCAATGGATCCAAGGAGAGCAGCCACTGGTTGACCAAAACGCTCTGCTTGTTTATCCATTCGCTCGAAGTATTCTTGATAAGAGAAACGAGCCTTAGACCATTTTGCACCAGCAGCAACCAAACGAGCAGTTGCTTCGATAACCGCATAAGCAGCGCCATGGTATGGAGACCATTCTGCTACATAAGGGTTGAATCCTTGCGCCATGACAGAAGCAGTTGTTGTCACACCATGTTGAACTGGCAATTTCTGTACAGAAGCTTCCGTTGGTGTGATTTGGTAGCGACCACCGAGTGGATGATTAACTGTTGAACGACCAACTGAGCTATCAAAGATGGTTTGTAAACCTTTTTGACTGGCATGGTTAAGGTCAGCCAAGACTTCAAGAGTATCAGCTTCAAGGGTTTCAGCAGATGTTTGACGTTCTTCTGGAAGCTTGACATCCTTGTCAACCACCTTAGCATCTACAACCACACGTACACCGTTTGTATCAAGGAAACGACGTTCCAAATCAACAATGGTTTCACCATTCCAGTGCATGACAAGGTTTGGTTTCTCAGTCACCGTCGCAACGACAACAGCATCAATATTTTCTTTGTTACATGCTGCAATAAAGGCAGCTACATCTTCTGGACGAACCACTACAGCCATACGCTCTTGAGATTCAGAGATAGCAATTTCTGTACCGTTCAATCCTTGGTATTTCAATGGTACTTTGTCTAGATCAATTTCAAGACCATCTGCCAATTCACCGATAGCCACACAGACACCACCAGCACCAAAGTCATTTGATTTCTTGATTAGACGTGTCACTTCTCCATTACGGAAAAGACGTTGAATCTTACGTTCTTCGATGGCATTCCCTTTTTGAACTTCAGCACCAGCTGTTTCAACAGATTCAACCGTTTGAACTTTAGAAGAACCTGTCGCACCACCGACACCGTCACGTCCAGTCTTACCACCAAGCAAGATAATCACATCACCTGCTTCAGGTTTTTCACGGACAACATTTTCCTTAGGAGCCGCACCGACAACTGCACCTAGCTCCATACGCTTAGCGACGAAACCTGGGTGGAAGTATTCACGAACATAAGTTGTTGCAAGACCAATTTGGTTACCGTATGAAGAATAACCGTGAGCCGCTGTTTTAGAAATCACCTGTTGTGGCAATTTACCAGCGCGAGTTTCTGAAATTGGAGCTGTGATATCACCAGCACCTGAGATACGCATGGCTTGATAAACGTATGAACGTCCTGACAATGGGTCACGAATGGCACCACCGATACAAGTAGCTGCCCCACCAAATGGTTCAATTTCAGTTGGGTGGTTATGAGTTTCGTTTTTGAACATGAGGAGCCATGGTTCTTTGACACCATTAACATCCACTTCAATTTCAACAGAGCAGGCATTGATTTCATCAGACACTTCCATGTCGTCCAAACGATCATTGGCACGCTCATAGCGACCAAAAATAGTCGCCATATCCATCAAGGTTTGAGGTTTTTCTGTGCGTCCCAACTCATAACGCATGGCAATATACTTGTCATAAGTCGCTTGCAATTGTTTTTCAAATTTAGAAGCTGAGAAGTCGATGGTTTTCAACTCAGTTTCGAAAGTTGTGTGACGGCAGTGGTCAGACCAGTAAGTATCCAAAACCTTCAACTCAGTCTCAGTTGGCACACGTCCAATAGATTTGAAGTAATCTTGAATGAAGAGAAGGTCATCCACTTCCATTGCCAAGCCTTGCTCTGCCTTATACTGTGCAAAATCTTCTGCTGTATAGCTTTCAAAGAAATCCAAGTTTGGAATGGTCTTGTCAGACTCAGAGAAATCCTGCTTCGCAATGCCAACAGTGATATCTTTGAAACGAGAATCCACTGGATTCAAGAGGTAATTTTTGACAGCTTCCAACTCATTCGCATCAATATCCTTGTTAACCAAGTAAAGTTGCGCTGTATTAACTGTTACATCATTTGAACTACCAAGCAACAGCAAAGCTTCTTGTGAAGATGCCGCACGTTGGTCAAATTGACCCGGCAAACTTTCGATAGCAAAGAATGCATACTTCTCAAGATCAGCCTTAACCGCAGCCTCGTCCAAAACAGTATCGGTCACTTGTTCAGAGAAGATATGTTTTTCCGCACGCGCAAACAAGTCCTCTGCCAAATTAAAGACATCGTAAACCTGAACGATTCGAAGATCATTCAACGTTTTCAACTGAAGATTATGCTGCAATTCTTTTACTAATGAGTCCGATTTCACACGAAAATCAGCTTTTTTCTCAACGAAAATACGTTTATCCATTTTATTTCCTTTATTTCTATTCAAATAGGTTATCGAAGACGAAGGTTTTCCGTTTCAAACAAGTTACTTCAAGCCCTGCAATTTTTCTAAAACGACCTTGTAAACATCCGTTAAACTGCCCAAATCTCTACGAAAAACATCTTTATCCATGTGATGACCTTCCGCATCCCAAAGACGGCAGTTGTCTGGTGAGAATTCATCTGCCAAGATAATCTTACCGTCCTTATCAAAACCAAATTCCAATTTGAAGTCAATCAAGCCAAGACCAATTTGTGCAAACCAATCTTTCAGCAATTCATTGATACGACGCGTTTCTTCCTTGATATAAACAATTTGCTCATCATTGGCAATATCCAAGAACTTCACATGCTCATCATTGATGAATGGGTCATCCAAATCATCGTTCTTGTAGTAAAATTCAACGATTGGAGTTTCCAGATTCAAACCTTCTTCCACACCAAAACGTTTTGAGAAAGAACCCGCAGTCACGTTACGAAGAACAACCTCCAAAGGAATGATTGTCACTTTCTTGTTGAGTTGTTCTGTGTCAGAAATACGTTCGAGAAAGTGTGTCGCCACACCAGCCGCATTCAATTTTTCAAAAATAAGAGACGAAATCTGATTATTCAGCACACCTTTACCCTCAATGGTCTCTTTGCGAGCTCCATTCAGCATGGTTGCCTGGTCCTTGTAGACCGACTTAATCACATTTTCGTCTTCTGTAGTATAGATATCTTTAGCTTTTCCCGTATAAATAAGTTTACTGGACATTTTCTTGTTCGCCTTTCGTATTACTTTACATCATTCTAACACAACAGACACCAAAAATCAAATATTTCACGAACTATATTTGATATCATATCTGAAAAAGTACAGAAAAATCGCAAACGAATTTTCATTTGCGATTTTCTAAGATTGAATTGAGTTAAAATGAGAACTTTATTCTTGTTTCAAAAAACGATCAAGATAGTAGCGTAAAAAACTCTTCCTACCTGTAATCATAGTCAAATGACCTTCAAGTCCATAACGAAGTTTTTCTGCTTGTTCAGCATTCAAATCCGTCTCTGCCTCTAATTTAAAGAAATTACCCTTTTCTGTTTGAGTCGCACTGGTATCGATATTCGTAATCTTGGAGGTCAATACTAGCTGCTTATTGGCATCCGTTACTGTTGTAAATCGTACCTCATTTCCATGCTTGAGACCAGCCACTTCCTTAGAACTGATATAAGCTGTTAGTTTTGCCTTCCTCTCTTTAGCCAACTGTGGAAAAAGATGAGCGAGGATAGTTCCTTCTGGAATGATGGTAGATCGACTATGCTCAGGATTCAAATGTAGAACACCATCTTCTGTTGCTGTAATTTTCCCCTTCTCTAAAAGATTCCCTTGAATCTTTTTACCTGACTCCGCTTCAAGAATTTTCTGATCCAAGAGCGTTAATTCCTGGCCTACCTTGGCAAGTTGCTGAGATTTTAATGATTCCAACTGACTTCCCAATCCAGATGCATAAGCTTGCTGGGCTCCTGAACCTGCATACTGTACTCGATAACCTGCAAGAGTTGACTCCAACTGAGTGATTTGAGCATCTAGCTGAGATAAGGCCTGCTGTTTGGCTTCCGATCCTTGCTCCTTTGTCGACTGATAAATAGCATAAGCTGGATGATCACTCTCTAAGTGTCCATCACCCTGAATAGCAGACTTGGCTTGCTGATATTCTTTAATTTTGGACTGGGTTTCGCCGATGATATTGCCTAATTCTGCCTGACTACCACTGGCTGCTGCATTTTGAGATGATATACTAGCATTTTGTTGCTCAACCTGACTTCGCAGACTAGCAGCTTGATTTAGATAATCTAAAAAACTATGCTGATAGCCAAATTTATCTGCTTCAGGAAATTGATCACTTCCTGCTTGAAGACTTGCTTTTAAATACTCCAGTTGAACCTTCTGATCCTTGAGTATTTCCAACTGACTAGCATAATTTTCTGCCTGAACTGCTTCTGCTCCCTCTTGGTATTGAACGAGAAGATCCCCTTGCTTGACAAACTTATTTTCAGCCAAATGATTCGCCACAATCTTACTATTACTACTAGACTGAATGGTAGCAATGATACGAGCAGGTTCTACCGTAGCTCCAGCTGTCAAGCTTATCTCCTTTTGTGCAAAGATTGAAAAAATGATCAGGAACAAAAACAAGATAAAACTTGGAAAAATCACATAACTAGAAAAATTATGGTAACGACGATTGTAAAACTCAGCACTTTCTAAAAATTCTGATTGCATCTTTTCTCCTCTCTAACTATTCACCAAGTGGGCATAAAAACCACCCTGAGCCAGTAAATCCATATGTGTACCCTCTTCGACAATCTTGCCTTGATCCAAAACGACAACCTTCTCTGTCCGCTCAGCAATGGTCAAACGGTGGGCGATGAAAACCAAGGTCTTGTCTAAAGCCATGAGATTATCCACGATTCGCTTCTCTGTCAAAATATCCAGACTGCTAGTCGCCTCATCCAAGATCAAGACAGGCGCATCAGTCAAGAGAGCACGCGCCAAAGCGATCCTCTGACGTTGCCCACCTGAAATGCCAGCTCCATCCGAAGTCAATTCTGTCTGGTAATTCAGTGGCATGCGCTCAATATCCTCCCGAATCTCTGCCAACTCCACTGCTCTCAAGATATCCTCCTGGGTCGTCCCCTCCTTAGCTCCGAGGAGAAGATTCTCCAAAATCGTTCCGTTAAAGACGTAGGGCTGCTGAGGCAGGTAGTTGATATACTGGCGCAGAGCCTTTTTATCAATCTGATTGAGATTGACACCACCCAGACTAATCTCCCCCTGACTAGGATCATAAAAATTAACCATCATCTTAGCCAAGGTCGTCTTACCCGATCCTGAAATCCCTACAAAAGCCACTTTAGAGCCTTGTGGAATGGTTAGATTGATGTCCGACAAAACATCTCGACCATAGCCATATTTGTAGTGAACCTGCTTGAAATCCATATCTCCTTCTAGCAAGCTCAAATCCGAGACTGTTTTCTTTTCCTCAAACTCAGATGCAACCAGATAAACTTCATTGAGACGGTTATTGGCAACCTGCGCTGTCTGAAGTTTGGTTTGCAGATTGATGATATTTTCCAAAGGATTTGTAAAGTAAATAAGCAAGGTATTATAGGTAATCAACTGGCCCAAACTCATCTTATTATCCATGACTAGGAGAGCCCCCATCCAGAGAATGGCAACATTGAGCAAAAGTTGGGCAAGCTTTTTCAGAGCCTTTTGCTGACTTTCTGCCCGACTGTAAGTAAAAGATTTTTTCAGATAATCTACAAATTCCTTGTCAATCTTTTGGTAGCGTGAACTTTCACTAGTTAAGGACTTGATGGTCTCAATGCCATTGATGTCCTCAATGATAGAAGAAGACAGAACCGCATTAGCTTCCATAGTTTCCCGATTCATCTTTTCAAATGGCTTCATAAAAGCAAAGATAATCACTGTGTAGATAGGAAGGGCTAGTAAGCTCATGAAAAAGAGATTGCTATTCTGCGAAAATAGAACTACTGAAATAATCAAGACAGTAGATACATCCAAAAAGATTGACAGAATGGTCGAAGCCAGTGCATCGATGATACTATTTGCATCCGTGAAACGAGACACGATTTCCCCTGTCCTTCGTGTTGCAAAAAAGGACATAGGTAAATGAAAAACGTGCTTGATGTAGGATAAAATCACGTCAATGGACAAGCGTTGCCCCAAAACAAGTAAAAGATACTCCTGGGCATAAGATAAGATTTGCTGAAGGACATAAACGATGACTAGCCCTATCGAAATAATTCCCAGTGTCGAGCGCATCTGATCTGGTACATAAGTGTCAATGATAGACTGCAGATAATAAGAACCCACAATGTTAATCAAGGTCACCAAGAGGGTCGCCAAAACGATATTGACAATCAAGCCACGCTGTTTCACTAATATAGGGATAAAGGAGAGAAGCCCATTTTTTTGTTCCTTATGAGGCTTATAACTCGGAGATGGAGCCATAAAAATGGTGATTCCTGTCCACTCCTTGGCAAAGCGCTCACGAGAAATCTTGGTCAGCTTAACACTAGGATCTGGATCAGCAATATGAATGTTGTTCTTGTCCTGGCCAGTCACCACATAATAATGGAGCAATTTCCCTTCCTTGAGCACATGAGCCACAAAAGGAAAAGTTACATCCGGCAAATCAAACAAGGTCATGTCCGCCTTTATTGCTCGCGTCTCAAAACCTATCTCCTCAGCAACCTTGACTAAGCCTAAAGCCGTAGTCCCATCCATGGTCGTCTTGGCCAACTCTCGCAAGTGAGCCAGAGAATAATAACTACCATAATAACCAAAGACCATGGCCAATGCAGCCACACCGCAGTCCATCTGGTCTACCTGAGGACGATAATGCCGTTTACTAAATTTCATATCCTACTCCTTTTCCTAACAATCTCCAAAGAAAACTTTGTAAGATTATTTTATCCAAACAAAGAAGCAAAAAGAAAATTATTTCTAAAAAAACAATAACTGCACCTGAACAGCACTTTTTCCTACATAAAAATAGGTAGAACAAACGTCCTACCTAAAATATATATTTATAAAGATTTCTTTTTCTTCCTAATTCCTTTGTCAATCATGTACAAAACGATAATCGAAAACAGCGGTGGTACAATATAACTCTTTTCACTCATTGTCAGCTGAAATCCCAGAGTTGCTAGTATCTTGAGAATAAACATATTCATCAGAAATAAGAAAAGGAACGTTAGAAAGATTTTTAAAGTCTTATTCATTTCCATCCTGATTATCTTCTTTACCTCTTATTTTCTGGATAGCATGATATTTTACCGCTATGTAAATGATTAAAAAAAGTAGAGGATAAGAGAATAAATCTGAAAGTTCCATGAAATTTACACTATACTTTCCTAGCAATAGTTTATAGTCTATTAAAACTTGCATGATAGAAAGTACAATACGTACTAGTAGAAGCAGCTCTAATAATATCACTTCTTTTTTAAACATACGAATATCTTTCTAACTAAAATCAGACTACAGTTCATCAGCTTAACACCCCAACATTCCTCAAGATTGCCCTAATACTGGAGCCACAAAATTCAAATTCATTTTATCAACCTTTATCACATTTTTCTTCACTTCTATAAAGTAAAATAAATGCCATCCCAAATAGTGAAATCGTAGGTATATCAAAATATTCAAACCATGTAGGTAGATTTATTTTGTTTACATCAGCGACTATTCTAACAATGATATAAACCATCGAACTGCAGCATACAGTAAACTCTAGCCAAGCTTTTTGTAACACTTGAACGACTCTCATCTCAAACTCCAATATGATGGTCCATCAATTTTCAATCTTACTTCCTCTTATTTGATACTTGTACCCTACATAAAACAGACCAAGCAGAATTGGATAGATTTCTAGATAAAACAAGGTATTGATCGGTTTTTTCAAAATCAAATACGTTACAATATAGATAATGACTGACACGATAAAATAACCTTCAGCAAATCCCAATAAAAATTTTTTCATAGCAGACTCCTATTTATCTGACAAGAATGGCAGAGTTTTTCCGCCATTCACACGCACAAAATCCTTTTCATTCAGAGTTATCATTTATAGTTTGGATTATGTTTTGACAAATCCTTGCAAAAAATCCCAAAATAGCCTGAGGCAATCAATCCTACTAAATACCATTTCCAATCAAAGGATAACAAAGAACCTGTACGAATTACATGAATCACGAGATTGAAACCTATTGCTACCAAAGGAACTATAGTGGCTAGTTTAGGTAACAATGTATTGAGATCAGTGTTACGATTCATAATTGATTTCCTTTTACGATTTGCCACAAATTTTTAAATTAACGTCTACTTCCCAAATGACGCCCATACATATAGGTAACGACTCCTAAAACACCCCAAGCTACTGCTGTAGAAGTAGTAACAATGAAACCTCCCTTAGTTACAGCCAAGTCTTCCTCTGTCATAATAGCAAATTTTTCATCCAGTTTCTTCATCTTTCATCTACTCCTTTTTAAATAATACTAGCTAATCCAATAGCTACTCCAACCAAAAGTCCTACTATTCCTGAGGCTGATATAATTATAGCCGCACATTCTTCTGAGATATTCATTTATTTCTCCATTTTTTTAGTTCTTATTTCATTGATAACAACTAAAAGATGATTATTCTATAGCATTTGCCACATACTAATAATAGTTCTCTTTAAACCTTGTCTTTACCTGAATCTAAATAACTCATCATCAAAATAAGCATCGGAACAAATAACTCTGTTTGGAAATATTTTTCAACATTAAAGGTGATTACATGTAAATCCCCCAATATACAAAGCACTCCAAAAATAATTAAAAAGGCTCCCATTACATTTTTTAGATTTTTCATACAAGTTCACTTCTATCCAAATTTACGTTTTAAATCTTGACCAATTAATCGACCACCAAGGAAAATTGCCAATCCTGCACCAACCGTGGCTATGGTAATTGATCCACCTGCTGTATTCATCAATTCTTCTTCTGTCAATTCCGTCCATTTATTTAAATTCATTTTTTCTCTCCTTATTATTACATAAAATAGCCCCAAGCAATACCACCAATTAGTAAGATACCTCCTACAACTACAGCGGTAACCGACCCCCCATCCACTTCCATCAGCTCTTCTTCCGTAAGAGCTGCAAAGTTCTGTTCCATTTTGTCAAAGTTTGTCATTTGTTTTCTCCTTTATTTTTATAGTTTTTTTGTTTGTGATTGTTAACCTTTAAACCATTTTAAAAGCCAAATTGGATAAATAACTGAAATCATTTTTTCTCTCTTTCCTTATCTTCTCACTTGTCTATTCGAGAAATCATTTTAAAATGAATGAATAAATTTAATTTATTTAAAATACAATTTGATAAACCATGGAAGTAAAATTGGTAAATACATTAATCAAACTCCTTTCCTTTTCTTCTTACTTATCTATTCGATAAAATAATTTCAAAATAAACAACTAAGTCAAATTTATTTTAAAAACCACTTGATCAACCACGGATAAAGACCTGTCACATACATCAGTAATCCTCCTTTTTTGTTCTCATCTCTTTATTCGTAAACTCAACTGTAAAATTTCAAAATCTTATCTTTTTTCGAGAAACAAAAAAACAACATGACTTGCATGTTGCTATATGTTAGATTTTATCTTTAATGGCTTTCAATACATCTGCCACACTTTGGAGGTGATCGATTTCTTCATCACTGATTTCAATTCCAAATTCATCCTCAATGGTTAGGACAAATTCCATCAAATCTACCGAATCAGCATCCAGATCATCCTTCAAGCTCAAGGCCTCTGTGACTACAAAGTCTTCTCCTTGACGTTCTTGGATAATGGTCACGACACGATCAAAAATTTCTTTTTCTGTCATATATATTATTCTCCTGAAAATTCACGCGCAGTTTGAGCAACTACGTCTGTTTCTAGCATGGTACGAATCTGACGAATCGTACTGTACACAGCCTTGGCATCACTTGATCCATGAGTCTTGACAACCGGCGCCTTGACACCAAACAAGACTGCACCTCCAACGTCAGAATAGTTGAGCTGCTTTTTCAAACCTCTAAGACTATCCTTAAGAAGCAGAGCACCAAGTTTTGCTCGAAGTCCACCACCTGTAATAGCATTTTTAAGTAAGCCCATGATTCCCATGGCTGTACCTTCGATGGATTTTAGCACAGCGTTTCCCGTGAAACCGTCTGCCACGACAACATCTGCAACACCCTCCATCAAATCACGCGCTTCCACATTACCGACAAAGTTCAAACTCTCATCAGCTGCTAACAAGTCAAAAGTTTCCTTGCGGAGTGGATCTCCCTTGCTACTCTCTGTCCCATTATTAAGCAAACCAACTCGTGGTTTTGCAATTCCACGAACATTTTTAGCGTAGAAAGAACCTAGGATGGCATATTGATGAAGATGATGGGCTGTGTTTTCTGCATTGGCACCAAGGTCTAGCATATCAAAACCTTTCCCATCAACTGTTGGTAAGGTTGACATAAGTCCAGGTCGGTCAATATTCTTGATGCGACCAACGATGAAAAATCCTGCCGCTAGCAAAGCACCTGTATTCCCTGCTGATAGCACGGCATCAGCCTCACCATCTTTGACAGCCTTAGCAGCCAATACCATACTGGCATTTTTCTTCTTACGAATGGCTTTTGTCGGTTCATCATCCGAATCAATTTTTTCATCCGTATGGATAGTGCTGACTCGTTCTGTAGCTGTTAGATATTGCTTGATTTTGCTTTCGTCTCCATAAAGTTGAATCTCAATATCTGAAAAGTCAGCAAGGGCTTGATTGACTCCCTCTACAATAGCTTGAGGTGCGTAATCGCCACCCATTGCATCTACTGCGATTTTTTTCATTTGTCTTCCTCTTTTAGTAATTGTCCCCAATCAGCTAGGGAATCAATAAATTTCTTTGATTTTAGGTGAATTCCTACGTATTCTTCATAAATTTGATCCATGAACTGACGCAATTCTTGCTTGATTTCAGACTTGAGAGAAATAGTCTCTAAAGTCTCAAAGTCAATAGCTTGAAATTGATTGAGCAGATAGGGAATGTTTGGATTCAGATGACAACGTTTCTCATCCTCATGATAATGCTCAGGACATAAGCAAGCGCCATATTTGAAAGAAAAATCAAAGGCCTGACCCACCCGATGGCAAAAAATACACTCATTAAAGTTAAGACTGATCCCAAAACGTGTCAAAATCTGAATTTCAAAAATATTAGTCAAAACTTGATAATCCAGACCCTCTTCCATCAACTCTAAAGTCCTTTGTAAAAAAGTAAACAAGGGAGCATCCTGTTGATTGTCCTGCAAACTAGCATCTGCCAGAGCTGCCACATAGGTCGCATAGGCCATGACAAAGAGATCACTATTGATTTTTGGAAAGGTCATCACCTCATGGTAGTCTTCAATATAACTAAGCCCATCATCATTGATTCGCAAAAGAAAACGAGCCAGCACCAAAGGTTGAATAACTGGAGCCAGTTTGGATTGACCGGCATGTTTGACAAAAAACATGCGCTTACCGACCTGCTCTGTAAAAATCTTGACTAGCTTGTCATCCTCACGAAAATTACGATTGTAGAGCACCAACCCCTGACTCGTAATAGACTGAATCATGCTTCTCTCATGTACTCCTCAAGACGTTTCATAGCCTCTCTGATGGTTTCCATACTAGCCGCATAAGACAAGCGCACATAACCTTCTCCATATTGACCAAAAGCTGCACCAGGGATAAAGGCAACAGCCTTCTTCTGAGCAAAATCCTTCAGAAAAGCAAAGGAATCTTGATTATAGCCTGCTGGAATCTTAGCAAAGATATAAAAAGCACCATCTGGTTTGATAATCTCAAAACCAAGGTCAGTCATCTTCTCGATAATGTAGTCCCGACGTTGGATATACTCCTTCTTCATCGGCTCTGCATCATTCTTACCAGCCGTCAAGGCTTCCACCGCAGCATGTTGAGCCATAGTATTTGCAGCAGTTACCAAGTACTGGTGACTCTTGATGAGTTGAGCTGTGAAGTTTGCTGGTGCGAAGATAAAGCCTAAACGCCAACCTGTCATGGCATGTGATTTAGATAGACCGTTGATGATAATGGCCTGATCTCTCAGCATAGTCCCCAAAGAGACATGATTTTCCCCTGTATAAGTTAATTCTGAGTAGACCTCATCACAGACAACGAAAACCTCATACTTACGTAAAACGTCTGCCAAGGCTTCCAACTGTTCGCGACTATAAGTAATTCCAGTTGGGTTGGCTGGATAGTTAAGAATAACAGCCTTGAGCTTGTCACCCTGCTCCAGAATCGCCTTCTCCAGCATTTCAGGAGTCAAGACAAAACCGTTCTCAGTCGTATCAATCTCGACAATCTCCGCGCCAACTAGATTGACAATTGGTTCATAACCAGGATAGGCAGGAGCTGGCAAGAGAACCTTGTCTCCCTCTTCTAAAATAGCTGTCAAAGTAGCTGATAGGGCCTCTGTCGCACCAATTGTAACCAAGATTTCATTCTCTGGATTATAGTCCAGCTGGTATTTTTCTCTTACAAAATCACTAGCTGCCTGGCGTAAGGTCATCAAACCACTCATCCCTGTATAGTAGGATTGGTTTTGGTCAATGGCTCGCTTAGCTGCCTCCTTGACATGGTCTGGAGTTGTAAAGTCAGGCTCTCCCAATGTCAGACGTAGAACCCCAGGAATCTCAGAAATAGCCTGGTCAAACTGACGAATCAAGGAAACTTGAATCTTATCTAATTGTTTATTAAATCGCTTGGTTAAGTCCATAGATACCCTCCTTGCTTAAAGAACATATGTCTATTATACTACAAAAGCTCTCTGACCGCAAAATCACACTAGCATAAGCAACTGATGTATGTTCATTTAAATTCATTACAACACTACGTTTTTAGAATACTCAATGAAAATCTCATGAAACTAGGAATCGAGGTGAAAGCATAACTAAGGTTAGGTAAGCCGAAGATGACAACGTATTAGGAGATTTTCGACGAGTATTGAGGAGTTGCGTAAGGAAATAAATCGGATAGGAGTCAATATAAATCAGGTCACAAAAAAGTAAACGAAGATAATCAGGCTAACCTAAATGAATTTAGTCAGATTCTTGAATTTCAGAAACATTTGAAAGATACAGTCAGACAATTTATTCAAAAACAAGAAAATCAAACAAAGGTACAGGACAGATGGTTGTAATAAGAATTATTGTTGACATTCTCTCTTATTTGTCCTAAACGATAACTAAGGATAAGATGATGTCGAGTGACTAGTAACAGTTTGCTCAAATGTTGCTGATGATTCAGGTTCAGGTTCGGCACTACCTTCAGCTTTAGGTTGTAAAGAACCCGCTCCACCACTGGTCCTATTCGTTTCACTCTTGGAGTATATTCAAGAGTTTTTTTTCTTGCAAAAAAAGTTCAAAAAATATATACTGGATATACACGATATAGAACGGAGATATACCATGACTAGATCACTTGTTAAGCAATATAATTTTAAAATCAATGAGTTAGCAATGGAACAAGCTAGAGCCATTATCAAGGAAAAAGGAATGACCATGACGGATGCTATCACTCTTTTTATAGAGCAGATTGTCCTCGAACAGGACTTGCCAATCAAGACTGCAGAAGATTTACACCGTGAACAGTTGATTGAGGAATTACAAGCTCAATCCGAACGAGCCTTAAGAGAATATGAAGCAGGAAAAGGGACTTCCCTAGACAGTATGAGGGCACGCTATGGCTTATAAAGTTATTATTTCTGATGAAGTGAGCCAAGCTATTGACAGTATTCATGATTACATCACTACTGTTCTTTTATCACCTCAGTCTGCTAAAAATACTGTGGGTAAAATTTTAGATGGCTTAAAAAGTTTAGAAGTCTTTCCTGAGGCTGGTTTTGACGCCGATGAAAAAATTGGTGTAAAGATTAATAGTAAGTACCCTACACGAGGAAAAATTATCGGTCAGTATGTCTTACTCTACTTCATCGACCAAAAACGAAACACTGTTTTTTTATCTCACCTATTCCACATAAAAAGCGACTATGTCACTTTGCTACAAAATGGTAATAAAAAAAGCTCAACTGATTGAGACATCTTTCTTTATTTTATAAACTCCGAAACCTTAATTTATGGTACCGTCTTGGTTTAACAATACGCTGTATATATAATATTTTACAGCTACTTTTTCTTTAGAAACGTTGATTTAATAAGGATTTAAATATTACAGAGTATACCTTTGTAAAATACGGTTTTGCTAATCTTCGTTACAACTATTCTAGCACCATTATTGATTACTAGATCGTAATGTCATTTCTGAGTGGATAGTCAGAAAGTGGCTAGACAAGCGCGACAAAAAAATATAACCTGAGTTTAGTTTTAATATGACTAGATAAACAGAAATACCAGAGGTGGAGCTCTGGTATTTCTGTTTTTGCCAAGACTTCGTTACAGTTCTTGTACAGCTATTATCACATAAATTTGAGAAACTTGTCAAATAATTATTAAACTTTACTTTTCTTCGAGATAAGATTATAATAAGGAGTATTTATTTTCGGAGGTTTTTATGTCATTTCTATCAAAAAATTGGGCAGGACTGTTAGCCTGTCTGATCATTTCTATCATCTCTTGGGTTCTAGGAGGCTTTCTGCCTGTTGTGGGAGCACCTGTTTTTGCCATCTTTATTGGCATGATTCTCCACCCATTTCTCACTTCCTATACACAACTGGAAGCCGGCTTGACTTATAGCTCCAAAAAACTGCTTCAGTATGCTGTTATCTTGCTTGGGTTTGGACTCAATATCTCTCAAGTTTTTGCAGTAGGAAAATCTTCGCTCCCTGTCATTCTATCCACCATTTCTATAGCCTTGATTGTTGCCTATCTTTTCCAGCGCTTTTTTGACCTAGATACAAAGCTAGCTACCTTGATCGGTGTTGGTTCCTCTATCTGTGGCGGTTCTGCCATTGCAGCGACTGCTCCTGTCATCCATGCCAAGGAAAAAGAAGTCGCACAAGCCATTTCTGTTATCTTTTTCTTCAATGTCTTGGCAGCTCTTATCTTCCCAACTCTAGGAACCTGGCTCCATCTTTCCAACGAAGGCTTTGCTCTCTTTGCAGGAACTGCGGTCAATGATACTTCCTCTGTAACAGCCACTGCCAGCGCCTGGGATAGTCTTTACCAGTCCAATACTCTCGAAGCTGCCACCATTGTCAAATTGACCCGTACCCTAGCTATTATCCCTATCACTCTCTTCCTCTCTTACTGGCAAAGTCGTCAACAAGGAAACAACCAAGGGGTAAAACTTAAAAAAATCTTCCCTGTTTTCATTCTCTACTTCATCCTAGCTTCTCTGCTAACCACCGTCCTTACTTCCTTCGGTGTCAGCAGCAACTTCTTTGCACCTCTCAAACAACTGTCTAAATTCTTCATCATCATGGCCATGAGCGCTATCGGCCTCAAAACCAACCTCATCGCTATGATTAAGTCCAGCGGTAAATCCATTCTTCTTGGTGCCCTCTGCTGGATTGCCATCATCCTGACTAGTCTCGGGATGCAGACCCTTATCGGTATTTTCTAATACTCTTCGAAAATCAAATTCAAACCACGTCAACGTCGCCTTGCCGTAGATATGTGTTACTGACTTCGTCAGTTCTATCTACAACCTCAAAGCAGTGCTTTGAGCAACCTGCGG
>NZ_JUOS01000162.1 GCF_001075875.1 Streptococcus oralis | reverse complement strand
AAAAGATGACCTTATCGAACTTGGATTTGCTCCAGGAACTGCAAGAAAGATTATCCATACTGGCAAATTACTATTAGTGAATCGTGGTTTTAATATCTACGATAACAAACGGATTGGTACAATTCCAGCCAGTGTCGCTGAAGAACTATTAGGAATTAAACTCCAGAAAGAAGCGTAACTTATGGCCTTACGTAAAAGTAAAGACGGAACTTGGATTGTCGATATTTCCAATGGTATAAATCCAATATCTCTAAAACAACGTAGAATTGTAAGAAAAGGATTCAAAACTAAAAAAGAAGCATTGGAGGCCGAACAATACTTACGAAGTGTCGAACTTAAAGAAAAAAGTTTCAACTCAAAAATATCAATTGATATCCTTTATGATCTCTTAAAAGAAGAGGATAGAATAAACAACAGAAAACAAAGCTATATAGATACACAAGAAAACAACTATAACAGGCATATAAAAAACTATTTTGAAAAAGTTGATGATGTAGCTAAATTAACTTATGAAGATATCTATCAATTCAGAGAACATCTAAGAGATAAAAATACTCAAAACTCAGAAAAGAAGCTAAGTCCAAACACTATTAATAAAATTATAATTTTACTAAAGAAAATTCTGGATGTTGGATTAAGAAAGGGATTTTACAAGGAACATCCCGTAGGATTACTGAAAAAATTACCCATAGAAAAAGTAAAATTAAATTTCTGGACAGTAAAAGAATTTAAGCATTTCTTAACACTATTTAGCAACGATGAATACAATATAAAATTACTATTCACAGTTCTATTTTTTACTGGTCTAAGACTCGGAGAAGCTCTTGCTCTAACGTGGAAGGACATAGAGTTTTCTACAAATACAATCCATGTAAGTAAATCAATATACGTTAAAAAAGGTGAAGAACACATTAGTAGTACAAAGACAAAAGCTGGAACCCGAAGAATCATCATGAACACCAAACTAGTGGAGACACTAGAAGAATGGAGGCAAACACAGCATGAAAGATTAAAAGAATTTACAACCAACCTAGATGATCTACAGATATTTCAAAATAGCCCGATTACGATAACTAAGGATTCAATCGAAAAACAATATAAAAAAATATTACAAAGAGATAGTTCTTTAAAAAAAATAAGAATTCATGACTTCAGGCATTCACATGCTTCCCTACTAATAAACCAAGGAGAAGATTATCTTGTCGTAAAAGAAAGATTAGGACATGCTTCTATAACTACAACAATAGATACATACTCTCATTTGTATCCAAGCAAGCAACAAAAATTAGCGGATAAATTAGATGATTTGTTATAAAACTAGTAATTTTAAGTAACTCAGCGTTACAAATTCAACAAATAAAAGAAAAAGACAAGGTCCGAAAACCTTGTCTTTAATACTATACCGGCGGCCGGGGTCGAACCGGCACGTCCTTGCGGACACTGG
>NZ_JUOS01000161.1 GCF_001075875.1 Streptococcus oralis | reverse complement strand
CACTTGAGTGTTTTCTGCATCGCCAAGTGACTTCGTGAAGCCAGCTTTAAGGGTTGCAGTGATTACACCATTGTTCACAGCGATATCGAATTTAGCTGTGACATCATCACCTGTTACTGAATCGTAGGCTTTAATCTTAGTAGCGTCAAGATCCAACTTAGTTTCATCGTAGTCATCTGAGATTCCTACTGATTGGATGTTGTCC
>NZ_JUOS01000160.1 GCF_001075875.1 Streptococcus oralis | reverse complement strand
GCAGTTGAGTAGTCAATAGCTTCACCAGATTTACCAGAAACTTGATCATTTTCAAGTGTTTTACCAGTATTTTGGTCTACATACTTGATAATAGCTTTTTGAATCTGTTTGCGAATAACAATCGCAGTATCGCGACCAATAGCATCCTGATCCTTCTCTTGGTTAGGGTTTACTGTTCCCTTCTCAGCATTAT
This sequence comes from Streptococcus oralis, assembly GCF_001075875.1. GTDB lineage: Bacteria > Bacillota > Bacilli > Lactobacillales > Streptococcaceae > Streptococcus > Streptococcus oralis_I. The sequence goes on along the minus strand of NZ_JUOS01000160.1, from coordinate 1,033 downwards.
ATCCATAAGCCGTTTGTTTATCAATCAATTCCCATCCAATTGGTACTGATGGAACTTTGGTTGTCCATGCACGTGTAGGGTCTGAAGGGTCATTCGCATAAATTTGTTTAGCAGCACTATCACGAGAAGAAACCACATCTCCCTGAGGACTGACAAAGTTTCCTTGTTCATCTACATAAACGATATATCCTAATTTTTTGTACCAAACATCAAAGTTAAGATCACCAATATTTTCTGGTGTCACAACTAAGGCAGCAATACTAGCTTTATCAGCGTAATGACCTGGAAGAACAGGCGTCAAGACTTTCTTATATTCATACTCTGCATCTCCATCTGTCGGTACAGCTCCAGCATTTCGGAAACCTGTTCCTCTATGGTTCCCATTTTTGCGACGCATAGCCATATAAGCTTCCAATGACGATTTGTATTCAGCCCTAGCTGACTCAGTAAGTGGTACAACGACTCCTCCCTTATCATGAGCGACAGCTGCTTCTGTTTTAAGCTTGGCAACTTTTGGAAGATTAGCAACTTCATCATCCGTTGCTTTAGCAATTTCTGTTTCAGTAGTTGCTTTTGCTACAGTACTTGCTTCAGCTGGAGCTAGAGCTTTATCAGTAGACTTATCTTCTTTTTCAGCAACTTCAGCTGGAGCTTTATCAGTAGACTTATCGTCTTTTTCAGCGACTTCAGTTTTAACTTCAGTTGCTTTCGCCGTTTCTTCACTCGATTCTTTCGCTGGAGCTTCTGACTTTTCAGATTTTGGACTCTCGATTACAGGTTTTTCAGAATCTGAAGAAACTTCAACCTTTTCTGGTGTTTCAACAACTTTATCTGCAAGTGTAGAATTTGACTCAGAAATTTCTGATACTACAGAAGGCTTTTCAGCTACTGTAGGTTTTGATTCAGAAGTTTCTGACACTGAAGATTCCGATGTGCTAGTTGAACTATCTGGACTAGCAGATACTACGGAAGTGGACAAAGTTTCTGAAACATTTGTCTCATCAGCGCTAGCGACTTGCCCACTCAAAAAGAA
>NZ_JUOS01000159.1 GCF_001075875.1 Streptococcus oralis | reverse complement strand
TTTGCTTTCCCCCTTTCTCTGCTTGTAGTATAGCAGAGAAAGGGGGAAAGAGGGGCTTTGATTTCTGTCTTGTGTTTTTTCAAGTCCAAGGTGTATCAGGAAGTATGAATACTGACAAGTGAGAATAAAAAAAGACAACTGTCTCTTTTACAATTGTCTTTGTTTTTGATTTTATATTGATAATTTTTTTGATTAAAGTTCTGCAATCTGATTAAGATTTACTTCCGCTACTGTATCATTACCAAACATTGAGATAATCATCTTAACTTTATTGTTATCAATTTCTGTGATCTTACCTGTGTAATCTGCAAAAGCACCGTCAATGATGCGAACAGTTTGGCCAACTTCAACATCAATATCAAATTCTTGGACAGTTTGACCCATAGAAACTAAAATATCGCGAATTTCTTGTTCCAAAAGTGGTGTTGGTTTTGATCTATTTCCGTGTGAGCCTACAAATCCTGTTACATTTGGTGTGTTACGCACAACAAACCATGCTTCGTCGGTCATAACCATTTCTACAAGAACATATCCTGGAAAGCGATTTTCTTCGATTTCTTTTTTCTTTCCATTTTTTTCCACTTGCACTGTTTGTGTAGGAATCTCAACACGCAGAATATTTTCTAGCATATTGTATGTTTGTGCACGCTGCAATAGATTTTCTTTTACTTTATTTTCGTAGCCAGAATAAGTTTGTAGCACAAACCATCCTTTATCAAAACTATCCATGTTTTTTCCTTTCCTAACTGAAGAATTTCAGCGACTAGATCTTTTTCTTAGCTTATTTTAAAAAATATTAATAAAACGAATCAATCCGCTAACAATCAATTGGTCAAAAATATAAATCATCACTACAAAGAAAGCAGTGTATTCCATGATAGATTTAAAATCTAACCAACTTTCCTTGCGAGTCGGCCAAGTTGTTTCTTTAAGAAGTTTAAAAATGTCCTTAATAAAACGCATCGTTTTCTCCTATCTCGTTTCTCGGTGTGTGGTGTACTTGCCACAGTGTTTACAAAATTTATTTACTTCTAAGCGTGTTGGTTTTGGATTTCCACTAATCTTAATCGAATAATTTCTAGAACCACAAACCGCACAGGCTAGACTTGCTTTTTTAAGTGCCATAACGCCTCCATCTTACCTATTATAACAAGAATCCTCTGCTTTGACAAGCTTAATTGTTTTTTGAATTCTTAAATCTTGAACGGTAACTTCTCAAAGTAACATCCACTTGTACTAACGGTAAAACTTAGTTTGGGAATTCAGCCTTCCAAAATCTTAGCTCAAGTTTTCTTCTACCTCAGACTGTATGTTTCGAAAATCAAAAACCTAGGAATCATCCTAGGCTTTATGATGTTTATTTTCCAAGGTAGTATTCAGAAACTACGTTCAATTTTTCGTCAAATTCGAATACCAATGGTGGGAAGTTAGGGATTTCTACGTCCATGATTTCGTCGTCTGACAATTGTTTGATGTGTTTTACAAGAGCACGGATTGAGTTACCGTGTGCTCCTACGAATACGTTTTTACCATCTTTAAGAGCTGGAGCGATTTTATCTTCCCAGAATGGAAGGGCACGTTCCAAAGTCACTTTCAAGTTTTCAGCATCTGGGATAACTGAGTCGTCAAGTGAAGCATAACGACGGTCTGTGTGAGCTGAGTGCTCATCATCGCGATCCATTGCTGGAGGCAATACATCGTATGAACGACGCCAGATGTGAACTTGTTCATCACCAAATTGTTCAGCTGCTTCAGCTTTGTTTTTACCAGTCAAACCACCGTAGTGACGTTCGTTCAAGCGCCATGATTTTTCAACTGGAACCCACAATTGGTCAGATGCTTCAAGAGCCAAGTTAGTTGTTTTGATTGCACGTTTCAATACTGAAGTATAAGCTTGGTCAAATTCGATACCAGCTTCTTTGATCAATTTACCAGCGTCAATCGCTTGTTGTGTTCCTTTTTCAGACAAATCAACATCAGCCCAACCAGTGAAAAGGTTAGCTTTGTTCCATTCAGACTCACCGTGGCGAGCAAAAACCAATTTTACCATTTGATGGATACTCCTTTTATTTTCCGAGGTTTCCCTCGTTTATCTATTCTATTTTACACAATTTTTCACAAAAAAGCTAGTCAAAATCAATCAAAAAAGAGAAGAGACTTCTTGACTCTTCCCTTTATGTATAGAACTATCCTTCAATTTGGAAATGTTTTAAGCTTGACAAGTATAGCGCTCCACCAATAATGAGGATAATTCCACCGATCCATCCCAAGAATGGAATCAATGCTACTCCAGATCCAACGATTAGCAAGATAGACGGTGCAAGCGAGATACGTTTGTCATCCTTATAGTAAACCAAAGTGAGAATTCCTAGGATAAGAGTTGCAATTTTTACTAAAGTAAAAACAAGGAAAACAACTCCCAAAACAAATCCCGCAAAATCTTCATTGTCAGAAATAGCAGCAATCATAACTATAACAACTGGTAAAATAGCCAAAACAGCTCCTGCAATAATCCCAATAATTCCATCAACTTGTGCAAGTGTTTTTGTCTTCATAACTGTCTCCTCAAAATTTTATATAATCGTTATTTTACCATATTTTAGTTTTTATTTAAAGTTTTTACCGGTCTAGTATAGAATGATGATTAATGATTGATGATTTCGTCACTGGCTCTCTATACGAATCAAACTAGTGATATTTAAAGTGTAATAGTTCTATTTTTTTACTTGTTATTTTACATTTATAGCATATAGCACACCATATCCCTCCGTGAGGTTATCTGAGGTTTAGTATCAGTTTCCCTGTACTATTTCTTACTCAGATTTAATTTAGCGCTCTTGATTGTTTCTGATAGAACTATACAACTAGTATTAATAAATTGTTGACTAATTTACATACAGCAATTTTTCTGAGATATCGTTATTAGGAAAAAATTTAATTTATCTGACTTCAAATAGTAGTAAAACGAGCCTTGAAATCAAAAAACCGTAAGAATCTCTTCTTACGGTTTTTCTAGCAGTATCAAAGAATAATCATTCTCAGTTTTACTTTATTTGGGCTTTTTATTTACTCTTCTTCCTCGCGTTTTTTAGCGATGAGGAGTCCTCCTGTCGCTGCTGCAAGAAGTGCTAGTCCAAGTGAAGCGTTAGATTGTTTAGTACCAGTATTTGGCAATTCTTTCGCTCCTGCTTTCTTAGCTGATGGTTTAGCAGATGACTCTTTAGTTGCTTCTTTCACTGTCTTCTCTGGTGTCAAGACTGCTACTGAACCATCTGGGAAGGTTACT
>NZ_JUOS01000158.1 GCF_001075875.1 Streptococcus oralis | reverse complement strand
TGGAGGATTACCCAAGTCCGGCTGAAGGGAACGGTCTTGAAAACCGTCAGGCGTGTAAAAGCGTGCGTGGGTTCGAATCCCACATCCTCCTTTATTATTAACGCGGGATGGAGCAGCTCGGTAGCTCGTCGGGCTCATAACCCGAAGGTCGTAGGTTCAAATCCTGCTCCCGCAATAAGGCTCGGTAGCTCAGTTGGTAGAGCAATGGATTGAAGCTCCATGTGTCGGCGGTTCGATTCCGTCTCGCGCCAT
>NZ_JUOS01000157.1 GCF_001075875.1 Streptococcus oralis | reverse complement strand
GTTGAACTCAAAGGTAAAGGCATAAGAGCTACCTTTGGCAATCTTATCTCCTGCCTTGATCACTTTACCATTCTTCAGGATAACATCGTATGGCAACGTTAGCTCTTTTTCTGCTGTGTATTCTGTACCCTTGATGATACCCTTCCAATTACCAGTATATCTGTCATGCTTAGTATCAAGCTTATCCAAACCGTCATATTGGTACAATGTATCATGTTTTTCTGGAACAGTTACTCCATCAAGAAGGTACTGAACAAAATCACCTAGCTGAACTTCATTGCCATCAAGGACTTTCTTGCCAGTTCTATCAAGTACATGTTTTTCTGGCTTAACATTTGGAACTTCAACTGTTACAAGATTCGACTGATAGCTATTCCCAAAATCGATCTGTTTAAAATCGTTCTTCACGATTTCTCCCTCTTTTACTAAGAGTTTCGCTGAAAGATCAATCGTCACATTTTTATTTTGCTTCACGTAATTGTTGTAGAAGCTCGCAGAGTCTTTCGCAACCCAAAGATAGAATTCACCTTTAGGTACCAAGTTCAATTCTTTCAAAATATTATTGATAGCATCCGTACGCCCAGCATCTGAAAGAACATGATACATATCAAATAGGTTTTTTACGTCTTGTCCTACAGCAGTCATCTTGATTTTACTGTGGTCAACTGTGAAGGCTTTGTCTTGAACATCATCCAGGATTCCAAACTTCTTACCAAGTGCCTGCGCTGAAGCAAGAGTTTTGGTGTATGGACTGTAATCTGTTGTCAAACGGAAGGTCACGTTGCGGTCAAATGTTTTAGCTTCATTGATATCCTTGCCAGAATGATCTAACACAGATTTGACTGGTTTTGGAGGTCTTGGAGTGTAGTTCGTAACAGTATTTGAGAAAACTTCATAGTTATTCACTAACACTTTATAAGTGTTGTCATAGAAGCCCTTGTCATAGATTGGTTTCCAGGTAATCACAGGAGCTTCTAAGTGCTTCCCTTCGTAGGTTACAGTAAAGGTATAAGTGTTCTTTCCTGTATCATAGGCAACGCCCCATCCTGCTTTCTCTGCAGCTGCCTTTGTGACAGCTACATCAGGAACAGCACCAGCTTCGAGTGGATCAATGATGGTAATCTTGTCTCCCTTTTTAAGGTTAGCATAGATATTATCATGATGCAATGTATAAAGCTGAGTAGCATTTTTAGCTACTGTTTGCCCATCTGTATTCGTTTTATCTGTATCAGATACAGACTTGCGGACAGTAGGTTTATACTGCAATTTATAACCGTGATAGCTTGCGGATAACTTCTGATTTTTAGTTTCAGATAGAGTTTTAAGAGTCAATGTTGGTTTGACTGGATTCTTTGTATCAACCAATTCAGCTGATACAGGTTCAGTTTTGACAGGTTTCACAGTTGTTTTTGTGATAATTGCAGTAGCTGGAACTTCAACAACTGGAGCTACAACCTTAGTATTCAAAGCAAACCAGTATGTCTGTCCTGCTGGTGTTGCAGAGCCATCCCATTGAGCAAAATCAGTAGTGAAATTAGTACCTTCAGTAAAGACACCGAGTGCTGCTCCCTTATATTGATAAGGAGAGTCAGAAGTATCCCATGTAACTCCTACATTTTCCTCTGTATTGTAGTTATCAGCATAGTTGTAACCATCGTTTTTATGGTATGTTACAGTTGAACCGTTAATCTCAACATTTTTACCATTAACTGCTCCAGCACCTTCCCAACCAATTTTGTTATAGTTAAGAGATGAATAAGTTATACTTGCTGGAGTTTTTTCTGAAGCAGTGAACACTACTTCTTTACCATCAACATTGTAATAATAAGTATCAGTTACTCTAAACTTCATGTAATCAGAAGTATCACCAATACCATCATTACGAGCTACAACAAAGCCTTCTGTTGGATCGTTCAAGACGTATACATCATTCAATCCTGTCTTTCCTTGATTAAGGATTTCAAATTTTCGATGAATACGAGAAATAGAATGTTTTGAACCATCTGCAGTTGAAACAGTTAAACCTTTTAAACCTGTATAGTCAATTTCAGTTTTCCAGCCGTTACCAACATCCTTATATTTTAAAACTTTGGTAGAATCAAGAATACGACCATATCCTGAAGAACCACTTGAGGAAGAAATATAACTTGTCGTTACTACTGTTGAACCTGAAGCAGATGACTTCACTGTTGCTTCAGGATTAGCTGTTGCAAGACTGAGAGCCTGTAAGACAACCTCTTTTGTGAACCCTTCCGTACTTGTTTTAGATTGAAGTTCATTGTATTTCTTCTGCCAGTCTGCTTGTGCTTTCTTAGCTTTATCATAAGCTTCTTGGTTTTGTTTCCCAATTTGCTTCGCTTCATCAGCTGAAGAAACTTCCTGTTTTTTAGAAGTTAAAAGTACGCCAGAATTTTTCAAATCAGCTGATTTGCGATCAGCATCTTGATTGACTTGATCACTAGCTTTCTTCTTCTCTGTGTAGGCAGCCATGATGGCTTTGTTAAGCTCCACTTTGCCTTTTGCAGTTGCAATAGCTTGGTCATTTAGTTTCTTCAGTGCTTCTACTTCTGCAACTGATGTTACTGTACGTGTTGCTACACTAACAGTAACATCGTTCTTTTTCAATTCAGCAGTTGCAGTGTCTACTGCTTTGTTTAAAGAAGTAGCCTGCTGGACAGTAGCATCATACTTAGATTTTTCACCCAGGTATTTTGTTACTGCTTGTTGGTTATCTGACAAGACCTGTTTAGCTGTTTGAGTAGCTTTCTTGTTTTGGTCTGCTGAACCATCTGTGGCAGTCGAACCGTCATTCGTCACTGTGACAGTTGTTGCCCCTTCATGCTTGGCTTTTTCATCAGCTACAAATTGATTGTTAGCGTGAATAGCTTCCTGTGCTTCCTTGAAAGCTTCGTTGTTTTGAACTTGTTTTGTAGTTGTGGCTTCAAGTTCCTGAACTTGCTTATCCTGATCATCTTTGATTTCAGACTTAGATTGTTCAAGACTAGATGAAGTAGTGTCTGTACCTTTGTCAACATTTGGTGTTTCAGATACAACTACTCCAGCTTTTTTAGCCTTGTCAGCAGCCTTTGTGACTGCTCCATTATCAATCGCTACAGACTGGCTTCCTGTTGTTTTACCAGCTTGTGTAGCGTATGCGTTGTTGTCGTTTTTGCTTTCAGGCTGTACTGCTTCATCCGCAAATGCTGAACCTGCAGAGAAGGCTACAAAACCTGCGATTGCAATACCTGATGCTAAACCTTTAGCCCATTTTTTCTTACGGAAATATCCGTGTCCTTTTGTTTTTTCTGTCATATTTCTTTCTCCTTCACTTAATTAAAATAATTTCTTCTTGTAGAAGTAGCCAATTGCTGTCAATAACATTCCACCGATTGCAGCTAGGAAACTTTTTTCTGTTCCTGTGTTTGGTAAAGTCACCATTTTACCATCTGCAGTTGAAACACTGATGGTCTTGTCTTCATTCGTAACACCTCCAAGTGCTTCAGGAGCAACTACAGAGCCATCTGAAAGGACAAGATTTCCATCTTTAGTGCTGACAATGGAATCACCTGTACTGGTTTGAACAGGTGCTTTTGTCACATCATGAACCACCTGACCTGTTGAGCTTGAAGTGGTTCCAATTTGTGACTTCCCTTGCTGATTCGCTTGATCAGTAGTTTTTGGCTGTTCATCTGGAACACCATCTAGGCTACCTGCGTTATCCTTATCTTGCGCCTTATCTGAAGGCGCTGGTTTATCAGCTGGCACTCCGTCAAGACTTCCTGCGTTGTCTTTGTCTTGTGGTTTATCTGATGGTGTTGGAACACCATCGAGACTACCTGCATTATCCTTGTCTTGCGCCTTATCTGAAGGTGCTGGTTTATCAGCTGGCACTCCGTCAAGACTTCCTGCGTTATCCTTGTCTGAAGGAGCTGTCGGATCAACTGGAGTAACTGAAGGCTCTGTTAACTGATTTGCTGGAGCCTCTGTTTCTGTTGAAGCGCTTGGTGCTGTCGGCGTAACAACTTCTGTCGCTGGAGCAGAAGAATCGATTGGTGCAATTTCGTCTGCTGATACATAACCAGCTTGTGCAAGTACGATTGTTGAAAGAGCTAGTGTAGCTAATACTTGTTTCTTGTTCATTGTAATTTTTCCTTTTCTAATTTTTAAGATAATTTGATTCCTTTGGTTCTGTTTCTACAACAAATCCATATTTTGAAGAATCAGAAGCTTTTACATCAAAAGTTAATCTAACGCTAGATGATTTATCCCCTCTTTTGACAGACAGGATATAGGAAACCGTATATCTTTGAGTTTCTGAATCATAATTCAATTTCTCTAAAATAACGGACTGTAAAATACCTTCTTTTGGTTTGGTAAATTTTGCATCACCTTCAGAAAGAAAAGCTACTAGGTTTTCTTTTTTGCCCGAGTAATAAGAAGGTAAGAAATAACGGCTAAAGACATCAACTTCATTTTTCGTTGAAATGATTAGTTGAGTATTTTTTTGTTCCTGATATAATAAATTTACTTTTTCTGACTGGTTTGACAGTTGAGCGAAAGCAAAAAATACGCAAATGATATTTATTACTGACAAC
>NZ_JUOS01000156.1 GCF_001075875.1 Streptococcus oralis | reverse complement strand
AACAACGTGAAAGCCAGCGTCTTTAGGCGCTGGCTGGTAATTTGGGCTTATAGCCCTGGTACAAACCACCCGTTTGACGGGTGGTTATGATTCTTAGAATGATTATGTTAAGATTTTTATTATTTCATAAGGATTGTTGTAGTGAGATATCTGCATGTTTTGCTTTGAAGATTGATTATGTATATTGAGTTTTAAAAGCTATTTATCGTTAATCCCATCAAGAATTGGTTTGGGGATAAGAAAGGAAAAAGAAGATGAAATTGTTAAAAGTAGTCATTGCTGTAATCATTGTAGTAGTGAGCCTTGGCTTAGTAGTATTTATAGGAGCGAGTATGTATGCTGTTACTACGATTAATTTGCTATCTAACTCAGTTTATTATGCTCAACGGATACCTCATAAAGAGGGGACAGAGCCTGACTTAGTCATGTTGATTGAAAACATGGGGGAGATTTATACTCCGAAAATTGAAGGTATTCGCTATGATGATGATGGAGCGAATTTTATCGAAAATTCTATCGATTCAAGTGGTTATCCTACAAGTTTTGGAGAGTCTGTTGGAGGTTATAGTTACAGTGATAAAAACGATGTGTCCTATAAGTTTGATAAGAATTTTGAGCTTGAGTGGGCCCTCGATAAAGAGTATAAAGAAATTGATCTTGCAACAATTGATGAAAAAAAGATAAAAGGAGAGATTAGAGAGACCCTTAAACCCATACTTGATGTACAATCTAAGCCCGTGGTCAATCTTCAGTGGCTGTTTAATATGAAGTATCAGGATAGGTTTAATTAGAGATGCAGATAGGTCTTTAATTTGAAATTAAACTGAACAAAAGTGATTGAACTCTTTGACATGCGATGCTGATATTTCTGAGAGTTTTTCTATCGCAATGCAAAACTTTCAAAATAGATTTTTAAAAATTGAACGGTTTCTGAAGAGTTAGTTCAAAAAATAAAGACACAACTCCAGACATTAGCTCTTTCTCTATAAATGAGCAACATACCATAGATGAAGATAAAAACAGTGAGGGATTTCCTCAGAGAGTAAAGAGTAAGTCTGATTTACTAGAGAGAGTTGTTTCAGGATAAAAGTTTAAGGTTTTGCTATCTCTTTTATTGATTTTGTGATATAATTAACACGTAAAAAAAATTAAGGAGTCTTTCCAAATGGCAAAATTGACTGTTAAAGACGTTGAGTTGAAAGGGAAAAAAGTTCTCGTTCGTGTTGACTTCAACGTTCCTGTAAAAGATGGCGTGATTACTAATGACAACCGTATCACTGCAGCTCTTCCAACTATCAAGTACATCCTTGAACAAGGTGGACGTGCGATTCTTTTCTCTCACCTTGGACGTGTAAAAGAAGAAGCAGACAAAGCTGGTAAATCACTTGCTCCTGTAGCTGCTGACTTGGCTGCTAAATTGGGTCAAGAAGTTACATTCCTTCCAGGTGTTACTCGTGGTGCTGAATTGGAAGCAGCGATCAACGCTCTTGAAGATGGACAAGTTCTTTTGGTTGAAAACACTCGTTTTGAAGATGTTGACGGTAAGAAAGAATCTAAAAACGATCCTGAACTTGGTAAATACTGGGCATCACTTGGAGATGGTATCTTCGTAAACGATGCATTCGGTACAGCTCACCGTGCACACGCATCTAACGTTGGTATCTCAGCAAACGTTGAAAAAGCAGTTGCTGGATTCCTTCTTGAAAACGAAATTGCTTACATCCAAGAAGCTGTTGAAGCTCCAGAACGTCCATTTGTGGCTATCCTTGGTGGTTCAAAAGTTTCAGATAAGATCGGTGTTATCGAAAACTTGCTTGAAAAAGCTGATAAAGTTCTTATCGGTGGTGGTATGACTTACACATTCTACAAAGCACAAGGTATCGAAATCGGTAACTCACTTGTTGAAGAAGACAAATTGGATGTTGCAAAAGCTCTTCTTGAAAAAGCAAACGGCAAATTGATCTTGCCAGTTGACTCAAAAGAAGCAAACGCATTTGCTGACTACACTGAAGTGAAAGACACTGAAGGTGAAGCAGTTGACCCAGGATTCCTTGGTTTGGATATCGGTCCAAAATCTATCGCTAAATTTGACGAAGCTTTGACTGGCGCTAAAACAGTTGTATGGAACGGACCTATGGGTGTATTTGAAAACCCTGACTTCCAAGCTGGTACAATCGGTGTGATGGACGCTATCGTGAAACAACCAGGCGTTAAATCAATCATCGGTGGTGGTGACTCAGCTGCCGCAGCTATCAACCTTGGTCGTGCAGACAAGTTCTCATGGATCTCTACTGGTGGTGGAGCATCAATGGAACTTCTTGAAGGTAAAGTTCTTCCAGGACTTGCAGCTTTGACTGAAAAATAAGAATATAAAAAAGGAGAACTCAGCTTCTCCTTTTTTTTGCGTTCTTTTAAAGTATGGGAGTACCGAGGGATAATTGGACAGAATCCAAAAAAAACAGTAAAATAGAGGAATACCAATCTAAATGAAATTTGAGTGATGAACGTGGAAAAAAGAGACAATCTTACAAAAACATCTATTTGT
>NZ_JUOS01000155.1 GCF_001075875.1 Streptococcus oralis | reverse complement strand
GAGGTTGTGGATAGAACTGACGAAGTCAGTAACATATATACGGCAAGGCGACGTTGACGCAGTTTGAAGAGATTTTCGAAGAGTATTATCAGAAAATGAAAAAAATAAAACGCATAGTATCAAGGTTTTTCAACACCTGATAGTATGCGTTTTTCTGATTGTAAAGATTTTTTCTCAACCTCTTTTTGTTAAGCTTCTTTTTTCAATAGGAGAGAAACAAGGACTGATGTCGCAATCATCCATGCTCCTAGAATGATAAAGGTCATTCGACCATTCGTTGTTACTAAGCCAATTCCTGAAAGAACAAAAGGTGTTAAGGAGGCACCAAAACTACATCCCAAAACAGCATAGGAAGTTGCTTTGTTGAGGAGTTTTGCTGGGATTCTTTCAGATATCAATTGAAAGACTGTCGTAAGGGCAATGCTATAGGCAAATCCTCCTAAGACCGAACCTGCAACGACCACCCAGAGTGAAGGGGAGAGAGCAATGATGATTTGCCCAATACCAAAGGTGACACCCGCAACCAATAGAAGTTTTTCCTTAAAGGCAGAGATGAGAAAAGAAAAGCTAATTCCCGCCAGAATCCCAATCAACTGCATGGCACTGAGTACCAGACTAGACAATTGAGCATCTCCAAAGCCTGCCTCAATCATGAGACTAGGAATACGGAAGGTAATAGCTGTATTGGTACATACAATGACTGCAGCACCAACAGCTAGAAAGAAAATAAACTGTTTCATGGAGCGAGTTAGTTTCGCTACTTCTTCTGTCTTTTGCTTGGACTCATGAACTTCTTCTTTGTTATAAGGGACAAAGAGAAGGAAGAGAACAAGAACCACTAAACCTGCTGCATAGGCTAAGAAGGTTGCAGTCCATCCAAAGGTCAAGAGTTGACCAACTGCCAGAGTCAAGATAGAGGCTCCCACTACCTCAGCTGACCCACGAAAACCAAGCATCTGGATACGAGTTTTGCCATGGTACCGTTCACTGATGATCGAAATAGCCTTGGCGTTTAGCATCCCCACACCAATCCCAAAGAGAAGACGAGTGGCAAAGACAAAGAAGTAACCCTGATACCAGAAGGGAGCTGTTCCGCTGATTGACAAAATCAAAAGTCCCAAGGTCAACTGGAGGCGTTCAGGGAAAATACGCTCAAGAACACCATTTAAGAGGAGCATGGCCATAATCCCAAAGGATGGAAGGCTGACCAAAAGCTCGACCTGACCAGTCGAATAGCCCTGATAATAGTCAAACATGGCTGGTAGGGCACTCGATATTGAAAATGATGTGATCAATACTAACGACAGGGAAAGTATACTCACTTTTTCCAAAAATTGTTTCATTTTATCCTCATTCATTATTTATGTTAAGTCAAAAGAGCTAGATATTACTGTAGAGATAAAAGATATCTTTCATCTAGTCCCTATCACTCTTTTAGCAAAAAGGTCCTTTCCTATCATACACTGTTTCCCAAAAATTGGCAAGCAACTGCTTTATAAGTTCAACATAAAAAGTAGGACCATCAGACTCGGAGAAGCCTCGATGGTATCCTACTTTTATAGATTTTAGTACACTATCTTACTTAGATTTTCAAGAATCGGCGCATTGAGATTCCTGAACCAAGTGAACCGATACAGATTCCAATGAGGAACAAAAGACCGATCATCAGTGGAATAAAGGTATCTGGGGTAATCAAGGATAGGTTTTGTCCAACCAAGGATGGGTTGACAGATTGGAATACTCGGTTATAGATAAAGTAAACCAGAACTGATGGAAGAGCTGCTCCCAACAAACCAATAAAGGCACCTTCTAGCAAGAATGGGCCACGGATGTAGCTGTTTTTAGCACCAACCAAACGCATGATTTGGATTTCACGACTACGTGAAATGATAGTGATACGAATGGTATTTGAGATCAAGAAGACCGCGATGAAAATCAAGAGTCCTGCAATGAACAATCCCCAAACACGGATGAAGGAAGCCAACTTGAAGAGACGTTCCGTATTGGCACCACCGTCTTGAACCTCAGAAACTCCTTCGATTTTCTTAGCTTCTTCAGCTACTGGTTTTACATCACTTGGTGAATTGGTATCTACGATGTAGGCATCATGAAGAGGATTGGCATCTCCTTCAAAAACCTTCCACTCGTCACCCATGGTTTCAGTCAGCTTTTGGTACTGCTCTTCTTTACTTGAGAAGGTTACACTTTTAACAGCTGGCATAGCCTTGAGGGCATCGTAAACCTTGTGGTAATCATTGTTTGTAACTGTTTGGCCCTCTTTGACAATGGTTTCACTATTGTCTTCAACATCCTTACGGACATAAACCATGACGCGGACGTTGTTTTCGATATCCGTTGCCAATTTTGCAGTATTAAAGATAACTGAGGCAAAAATTGCAACCAAGGTCAAGGTAATCATTACTGAACTGACAGCAGCAATGGTCATCCACCCATTACGCTTTAAACTCTTTAAAGCTTCGAATAGGTGACGGAAAAATCTACTAATCATCGTATCCGTACTCTCCTTTCGCTTCGTCACGAACCACACGACCATTCTCGATGGCAATGACACGGTGGCGCAAGGTATTTACGATTTGGCTATTGTGAGTCGCCATCAAAACAGTCGTACCTTGGAGATTGATGCGCTCCAAGAGGTTCATGATTTCCCATGAGTTGTCCGGGTCCAAGTTACCTGTTGGTTCGTCGGCAATCAATACCTTAGGATTGTTTACAATAGCGCGAGCAATGGCGATACGTTGTTGCTCACCACCTGATAATTCATTAGGGAATGAACGAACCTTATGCTTCAAGCCGACAAGATCCAAAACTTCCATAACACGTTTTTTGATATTGCGACGGCTTTCACCGACAACCTCCATTGCGTAAGCAATGTTCTCATAAACAGTTTTCTTTGGCAAGAGTTTGTAATCCTGAAAGACGACGCCTACGTTTCTACGCAAAAGCGGGATCTCTCTCTTTTTAATCTTAACAAGATTAAAACCTGCAACCTGCAAACTTCCTTTTTCAACTTTAACCTCACGATACAAGGCACGGATAAAGGTTGACTTACCTGCACCTGAAGGACCTACGATATAGGCAAACTCTCCTGGTTCAATATTTACAGAGACGCCACGTAGGGCTGTTGTCCCGTTGTCATACTTTTTGACAACATCTCTCATTTCAATGATCGACATGTGACTTCCTTTCTTTTAACTAATACGCCATTTTAGATAGGCATCGATGAAACCATCTAAGTCTCCATCCATGACCTTATCTACCTGCGCAACTTCAAAACTGGTACGGTGATCCTTCACCATGGTATAAGGGGTAAATACGTAGGAACGGATTTGGCTTCCCCATGTAATTTCTTTCTTATCCCCCTTAAGGGCATCTACCTCCGCAGCTTTCTTTTCCTGCTCCATCTGATAGAGTTTTGACTGAAGCATCTTCATCGCACGGTCACGGTTTCCATACTGAGTACGGTCAACAGTCGATGCAACAACAATCCCTGTTGGAATGTGGGTCAAGCGGACACCTGTTGAAACCTTGTTGACGTTTTGTCCACCTGCTCCACCCGAGCGGAAAGTATCCATCTTGATATCATCTTCTCGGATGTCAACTTCAATAGTATCATCCAACTCTGGCATAACTTCTACAGAAGTAAACGAGGTGTGACGACGCTTAGCTGAGTCAAATGGTGAGATACGTACCAAACGGTGAACTCCCATTTCTGACTTGAGAAGTCCATAAGCATTTGGCCCTTCAAAAGACAAGGTCACCGACTTAATTCCTGCTTCATCACCAGCTTGATAGTCCAAGACTTCAACCTTAAAGCCTTTAGCGTTACCATAACGAGTGTACATACGAAGGAGCATATCGCCCCAGTCTTGGGCTTCTGTTCCACCAGATCCTGGGTGAATCTCTAAAATAGCATTATTATGATCATAAGGCTCTGATAAGAGCAAGGTCATCTCGTAGCTAGTCATCATCTGATCTAGCTCAGCTAACTTCTCCACCAACTCATCCTTAACAGACTCATCCTCTGCTAAAAAGTCTAGTAAGATTGCAACCTCATCCTGCAACTCTTCCATGGTATGGAAGGTATTGTAGGTATTTTTTAGTTCATTTAATTCTTGCGACGTTTTTTGGGCCGCAATATTATCGTTCCAAAAATCAGGTTCTGTCATTTTGTTTTCCAAAATGGCAATTTCTTCTTCTAACCCTTCGAGGTCAAAGAGACCCCCTAAAAGAAGCTAATTTTTCACGATTGGCGTCAATTTTTTGACGGATTTCTGAAATGTCCATATATACTCCTTTTTTGTATCGTTTTATTATACCATAATTTTTCTTATTTATCTAATCGGTGTTTTTTAAAATTTCTTATCAAAATATTTCGATTTGAAGACTAAGAGAATTTTTTCAACAATTTAGGGGTAAAGAATCAAAAAACATCCCAAAGCTGATCAATATTCTCATTCTAAAAACATTGATCGATTCTTTGAGATGTATATAAATACTATTTCATGAGAAAGCTAGGTAATGACTGAAATACTAGCACATAGGGAACTTTCTCAAAAACTTAGTATGAGGTAGAAAGCACTTATTCTTTATCTGCCTTCAAAGTCGAAGTTTCTTGGGCATCTGCTGATTTTTCTTCCTTATCTACCGGCTTATCAGAATCCTTCTTAGGATCTGCTTGATTTCCCTGAACTTCGTCCTCTTTTACAGGATTTAAGCTCCAAATACCATCTTGATTGACCTTGTAGCCATCAGGTGTTGTCCCATTTCTTAGAAGCGAACCATCAGCTTGGAAATAGTACCAGTTGCCATTCAACTGTTTCCAACCAGTCTCCATTGCGCCGCTAGTATTGAGATAATAACGAGAGCCATCAATCTCTTGAAGACCTGTTAGCATGATGCCTTCCTTGTCTAGATAGTACCATGTGTCCTTATCTTTGAACCAACCTGTCTTCATAGCTCCGCTAGTTGCAAAGTAGTAGTAATGATTGTCCAGCCATTTCCAGCCGGTCTGCATAGCTCCACTTGCATTGAGATAATAGCGAGTACCTTCAATTTCTTGTAGGCCAGTTTGCATGATACCTTCTTTATCTAGATAATACCAAAGATCGTTTTCTTTGAGCCAGCCTGTCTTCATTGCTCCACTACTTGTGAAGTAACTATAATGATTATCAAACCATTTCCAACCTGTTTGCATAGCCCCACTTGCATTTAGATAATAGCGAGCACCTTCAATTTCTTGTAGGCCAGTTTGCATGATACCTTCTTTATCTAGATAGTACCAAAGTTCCTTGTCTTTTAACCAGCCTGTCTTCATCGCTCCACTACTTGTGAAGTAGCTATAATGATTATCGAACCACTTCCAACCTGTTTGCATGGCTCCACTTGCATTTAGATAATAACGAGTTCCTTCAATCTCTTGTAGGCCAGTTTGCATAACACCTTCTTTATCCAAGTAATACCAAGTATCTTTATCCTTGATCCAGCCTGTTTTCATCGCTCCGGAACTTGCAAAATAGTTCCACTGACCTTCAATCAAGGCCCAACCTGTTTGCATAACTCCCTTATTATCAAAGTAGTAGGTTACTCCATTGATTTCCTTTTTACCAACTATTTGTTTTCCTTCTTCATCAAAGTAGTACCAGTTTGATTCAATTTTTTGCCATCCAGAGCCTGTCCCATCTGACTGTAATTCCCCACTACTTGCAAAGAACATTTTCTTACCATTAAAGACTTGTGAGCCAGTAAGCATTTTACCATCTTTATCAAATAGGTACTTTTTGTCACCTATTTCAGCTAGTTCATTGTATGTTCTAGCACCAGACCATGTGATATAGTACCAAGTCCCATCATGCTTAAACCAACCTGATACCTGCATACTTCCATCGTTGTTGAGATAATACCAGTTTCCATCTATTTTTTCTTTAGAATCTTTCAGATGAAGCCATCTATCAGCCTGCATTTGGCCTTGTCCATTAAAGAAATAGTAAACCCCATTAATTTTTTTCCAACCAATAGCCATTTGATCATCAGATAGACGATATTTCCAGTAGCCATCTTCCTTATACCACTTTTCTGATACTGTAGGAATATCAGGGAAAGAGTCTGATACATTTGAAAAACCACTATCGCTGATATCAAATACTGTCGCATCTTTGGTTTTACTATAAGCCTTGATAATTTGTATATTTTTTTCTCGAAGCAAATTAGTTGTTGATTGACGATTGATATCTGCTCCACTTGTTTGAACAACTATGCTAGGTGACAAATTTTCAATAAAGTTAACTGTGTTTGAAATCGTGGCATCATAATGATGATTCCATTTCATCATATCTACTTTACCAATTACAGGACCTAATCTATCTTCAGCCCCCTGATCATTATCTAAGTCTCCACCTAGATAGATTTTCTTACCAGCTACATTCACCACAGCAACAATTGAGTTAGAGTTATCATCATAGACTCTTTTTAAATTCCCATCAGGACCATACTCATTTTTATAATTGTATAGTTGGATATCCATATCACCCAATTTAAAATGACTATCCTGATCAGAAATATCTTGAATAAGAGTTACACCACGTTCTAGAGCTGTTCTCACTGCATTATCATAATTATAGAGATTATCCCACAATCTCCACTGTGTTGTAATACGTTCGTCTGAATATTTTTTGAGATAAAATCTGTCAACAGAGTAACGTTTTAAAACTTCATCTGCAGTACCAATATGATCACTATGAACATGGGTTCCTAAAACAAAATCTAATTTTTTAACACCAACTTGTTTTAAATGGCGGAAAAGTCTGTCCTCAATTGTATCTTCATTCTCCCTACTAATTCCCCAACGATCTGGATAGAGTGGATTACTTCCATCTGGAAAATCATAGTCTTCACCCATATCAATTAAACCAAAATGTCCATTGCTTTCCAAGAGGATAGCATCACTTCCTGACTTTGATTTCAAATTAATAAAATGGATCCTATTACCTCCACCAGTAGAAATAGTATCAGCAAAAGCTGGTTTCGATAAAGATAGTATCACTAAGGTATATAGAAGACAACTGTATAATAGTATATTTTTTATTTTTAAATTTTTCATATAAATTATATTTCCCTTTATTTAATTGAATATTCTGTTAACTTTTCTATTTGTAAAAGTTTAAACTCTTACTTTCGATAAGCCTTTATACTATGGCTATACCACTCCTGCATTTCTTTTGATGGCGGAGTCATGTAATCCCCATACATCTGGGTTAAAAAAATATCGTAATTCTTTGGAATAGGTACCATTCGACCTTCAAACTCTGTTAAAATCAGTTCTTTAAGGGTTCCTGCTGGAAAGACTTCTTTCATTTTTTCTTTTCCAACTCCAATGGCTCCTTCATAAGTAGGATTGTCTGTCACACTATTTTTAACTAACTCATCTATTTTCTTATAGAAATATCTCGGATTAACTAGTCTAAGAGGATACCAAGTACACAAGCGAAGGAAATCTTTTAATTTGCTATCTCCGTGAACCGCACGTTCTTTTTTGATATAGGCAAGCTGACGCAAGGCAACATATTTATAGCTCTTGTCAACGATGCTCAAATCTGAAAATTGATCAATCGGAAAGACATCAATGAACAAACTTGTATCATGACGCTTGTATTTTACGTTATCTTCAATAACTGTTGTTGTATCTAAAATAGCTGCAAAATTATGGAAATACCATGAAGAGGTATCGTAGGAAAGAACTCGATATACAGGATGTTGGTCTTCCTCAATCGCTTTTAATAGACGCTCATAGTCTTTTCTATACAGTGAAATATCGATATCATCATCCCAAGGAATCATTCCCTTATGACGAACAGCTCCCAACATGGTTCCATAGCTAAGGAAATAAGGAATGTCATTTTTTTTACAAATTTCATCAACATAGTCCAAAATACCTAGTTGAATTTCTTTAATCTCATTTTTTTCTAAGTACTGCATTTAATCCTCCAATTTATAGGCTTCAAATTCGTGACTATAAAACTGTTTTTCTTTTGGTGGAAGAGTCATATAATCACCATAATACTGCTTCAAAATAGCATCGTATTGTTTCGGTGCTGAAAGCAATAAATGTTCAAAAGGAACTTCAACCAAATCTTCAAATACTTCTTTGGCAAAGACTTCTTTTTCCTTAAACTTTGATGGAATAAAAGCGATATATTTACCATCTTTTACCCTATACTTTTGAATTTGCTGTTCAATTTGACTCGCGAAATAACGGGGAGAAATAGGACGAAGTATAAACCAGAAGAAGGAACGAATCAAGTCTTTTAATTTACTATCTCCATAAACAATATTCTTGTGCTTACTGAAGGATAATAATTTAAAACTTTCCAACTTATAGCACACATCGATAACTTTAGTATCGTCGAAAGAATCCATTGGAAAAATATCAATGAAAATTCCAGAATCATAAGTTTTTGTATTTCGTGTATCCACTATTCTCGTTGTCGAATCTACAATCTTTATAAAATTATTATAGTAGTGATCATCAGTTTCCAAAGATAAAATTTTATATTTCGATTGTTCTTGATGAAATAACTGGATAAAACGTTCGTAGTTTTCACGTGTCATAGAGAGGTCTATATCATCATCCCAGGGGATAAAACCCTTGTGACGAATAGCTCCAATCAAGGTGCCATAATTGATAAAATAATCAATATCATGCTTTTTACAAAACGAGTCAATAAAAGCTAAAATATCAAGTTCAATTTGTTTAGCCTCTTCGATACTTAATCTTCTCATCTATTCCTCCTAAGATTTTTTAATACGTTTTTTGAGCGAGATGACATGACCTAAAAATTCATAAAAGATACTATCTTTGGTCCAAACGAGCAAACCAATGTAGCTAAGAGCTGATAAGACCATGATGATCACCATATTGATCAAGAAAGGTAGGTTGATAACCATTTTGACCGGATAAACAAGATTAACTAAAAAGTAGATCGGAACAAATGTCAAAGCGAAAAGAGAATAACGCACCGTATATTTGAAGATATGTCCTAGATTAATGAGCTTGGTCTTATGAATAAAGATAATGTAAAGTATTAGGAGAAAACTTTCCGATAACATCGTCGTAATCAAATAATACTCCGGTGTAATAATATTATTAAAGTAGAGGAGACTATCAAGAACTAGGTTTAGTCCACCAGCAAATAAGGTATAAACTGTAATTCTTTTTTCAAATCCATTTGTAAAGAGAATTTGAGAGCCTAGAATAGTATCTAGGGCAAGAATAATCGTGCGAAAAGCAAAGAGGGATGTTAAGATGCCACCACCAATATACTTCTCACTACCATACAAAAGGATTGCATTTGGCCCTAAAATCATCAATCCAAAACTAAGTGGAATGATGAAGAAGTTGAAAATGCGACTTCCTCGATTCACCAAATTTACATACTCTTCTTTTTTTCCAATACCTAGATAGTAGCTCAAGCGAGGAACACTGACTCCAATCGCACCTGTAACAACACCTGCGATAACCGTTACAATCCGTTGTGCCATCGTATAATAACTGACATTTACATCAACTCCGGTTTTTACCAAAAAGAGACGATCAAGGAAGGTGAATAACATATTGGCATTGGCAAAGATCAGCATGGCCGTCAGAGGAAGAAAGAGAGGTTTAAATTCTTCCAAAGAAACCTTAACAAACTGGATATCTCTTTTAATCCAAAAATAACTAATGAGATAATTGATCAGAGTTGAAAGACTCATAATCAGTGTATAGATAACAATATCATGCTCATTTTTTACAAACATGAAGATGGATACCAACATGAGAATACGGATGAAGGCTGTTTTATAAAATAAAAAACTATAATTTTCAAGAGCTTCATTCACCCATTCAATCGAGAATATTTGTGCAATGAGTTGAACACCCATTACCAAAAAAATCTTTTTGATAACAGGATTACTATTAAAGAATAAAGGATACGATAAAAGATAGACGGCACTTGTAACAATCGTACAAGCTACACACAAATAAAAAAGACTTGAAAAGACTTTATTTAATTCCTTCTTATTATCTTTTACATTACTAATAGCTCGAAGTCCGTAATTATAGACTCCATAGGTTGCAAAGGGCAAGAAAAAAGACAGGATGGTATCAACAGAGTTGAAATAACCATAGTCTGTTCGATCTAGAACACGCGCAACATAGGTACCCGTCAAAATTGGGAAAATAATATTTAAAACACGAATCCCCATATAAGCCAGGGCATTTAATTTTATACTTTTCATTCAATTTACCTCGTTGATTTATTATATCATAAAGTTAGTTAAAAAACCTATTTGACTGGGAAATCTGTTCCTCAAGCCATGTTTGTCCTCCCTGGCGAAATCTTATACTCTTCGAAAATCAAATTCAAACCTCGTCAACGTCGCCTTGCCGTACTCAAGTACAG
>NZ_JUOS01000154.1 GCF_001075875.1 Streptococcus oralis | reverse complement strand
AAGACTCAGGATGCGGTAGACAAAGCCTTGCAAGCAGCTCTAACTTCTATCAACCAACTTCAAGCGACTCCGAAAGAGGAACCAAAACCAGAGCAGCCAGCCCAACCAGAAGAGCCTAACTATGATAAGGCCATGGCAAGTTTGGCAGAGGCCATTCAAAACAAGACCAAAGAACTGGGTGATGATAAGGAAGCTAAGAAGAAACTAGTCGAGTTATCCGAGCAAGCTCTTGCTGCTATCGAAGCAGCTAAGACACAGGATGCAGTAGACAAAGCCTTACAAGCAGCTCTAACTTCTATCAATCAACTCCAAGCGACTCCAAAAGAGGAACCAAAACCAGAGCAACCAGTTCAACCAGAAGAGCCTAAGATTGACTATGATAAGGCCATGGCAAGTTTGGCAGAGGCTATTCAAAACAAGACTAAGGAATTAGGTAGCGATAAAGAAGCTAAGAAGAAACTAGTCGAGTTATCAGAGCAAGCCATCGCAGCGATCGAAGCAGCCAAGACTCAGGATGCGGTAGACAAAGCCTTGCAAGCAGCTCTAACTTCTATCAACCAACTT
>NZ_JUOS01000153.1 GCF_001075875.1 Streptococcus oralis | reverse complement strand
CTAAAATCAGCTATATTTCAACATTTTTGTTTATTTTCAATATGAAAAGTTCTTACAAATCCATGTAGGGGGCATCTAAACAACAGGAAAAAGCCTTGATTTATAAGGCTTTTTTGCTTGTCATTTTGTTTTTTGTACCAAAAAGTTTATATTCACAAAATAAGCGACTCTCATCAAAGACTCGCTATTTATCTAACACCTCGATTTAATAGAAAAAAACACCTCACGGTGATTACTTATTATCAATCGTCAAACACTCCGCCTGTGAGTTGGTACATGAGGTAAATGTGTTCCAAGGTTTTTAGCTTATCCATATGATCCACATCTTTTACGCCTCCCAAGGCTAGTAAAGGAACAAAACCGAAACATTGGTTATAAGACAAGGGACCATGTTTTAACACAGCCTGTCTATATAAATCCAATTCAAAGTTATCAGTCACATATGAGTTATCTAAATACTGAAGAAAATATTTCAGGCTCTTGATAATAATGTCGCAGTCTTGAAGATTTTATTTTACAATACCAACAAATTCATTCTCTTCCCAAGTAATAATATCTCCAAAGGCTGTTACGAACATCGGAAAAAGAAGTAAGGAACTATTCATAATAATAGCCGTAGCAAATCTTTGCATTTTTGTCTTATCTTTTTTAAGATAGTACTATTAAAAAAAGAAAAGGTGAAAATCATGGAAACATATACGCTTGCAAATGGGGTTGCTATTCCTAAAATTGGTTTTGGAACTTGGCAAATTGCTGAAGGCGAAGAAGCCTATAACAGCGTTAGCTTCGCACTTAAGGCGGGTTACACACATATTGATACCGCACAAATTTACGGTAACGAGGTTTCTGTAGGTAAGGCGATTGCTGATAGTGATTTGGCACGTGAGGATATTTTCCTAACTACCAAACTTTGGAATGATAAGCACGATTACGAGTTGGCTAAGACTTCTATCGATGAGTCTCTCGAAAGACTTGGTGTGGATTATTTGGATCTTTTGCTTATCCATTGGCCTAATCCAAAGGCGCTTCGTGAGAATGATGCTTGGAAGTCTGGTAATGCAGGCGCTTGGAAGGCAATGGAAGAAGCCTACAAAGAAGGTAAGGTGCGTGCTATCGGTGTGTCTAACTTTATGCAACATCACCTAGAAGCTCTTCTTGAAACAGCTGAAATTGTGCCACATGTCAATCAAATCCTCTTGGCTCCAGGTTGTGACCAAAAAGACTTAGTTGCCTATTGCCAAGAGCGCGATATCCTTCTTGAAGCCTATAGTCCACTAGGTACAGGTGGTATTTTTGGAAATGAAGATGTTGAAGCAGTGGCTGAACGTAACGGTAAATCTGTGGCACAAGTTGCTCTGCGTTGGAGCCTTCAAAAAGGTTTCTTGCCACTACCTAAGTCTGTGACACCTAAAAATATAAAAGCTAACTTGGATATCTTCGGCTTCGACTTATCAGAGGAAGATATGGCGGTCTTGGATAAGATTCAAGGCATCAAAACTCAGGATGATCCTGACAAAGTTAATTTTTAATAGGATTTTAATCAACTCGTCAGGGTTGCTTTTTCAAGTAAATGACAAAAGAAGTCAAGATTTTGACAATTCGCGCCACATGAAATTATTTAAGCATATCCTTTTCTTTCATTACCATTTTCTGTTATAATGTATTGTATTTCTAAAGTAGAAAGGTATTAATATGACAACTCTTATTAAGCATAAACGTGTAGAATTTTCAGAACTATTTTATGACCTAGTGTTTGTTTTTGCAATTTCAAAAGCAACTGCTTTAATTCACCCTCTTCATAGCGGTGTTGTGGCTTGGGATTCTTTACTTGATTTCTTCATCTCTGTCATGGTTATCATCAATTCCTGGATGATTCAAACCATTTATACCAATCGCTATGGAACAAACTCGTTATTTAACATGGTAATCATGTTTATCAACATGGGACTTATGCTCTTTATGTCCAATATGATTGGATACAATTGGCAACAATGGTTCTATTATACCTGTTGGGCTGTTGGTACATTGACCCTTACCTTATTTTTTCAATATTTGGTTGAATTTTTTAGAAAATCAACCGATAATACTGATCGGGAAAGTATCAAAGGTTTTCTATGGTTAACAGGTCTAGGAAGTTTAGGAGTCTATCTGGCAGCTCTTTTTCCTATTTACGTTGGAGTCTATATCTTTATTGCTAGTATTCTGCTAACATTTATTGTGCCAATTTTCTTGATTACTAAAGATGAGCATTTCCAGGTAAATCTTCCCCATTTAATCGAGCGCGTCTCCCTTCTTGTGATTATTACGTTTGGAGAGATGGTTGTTGGGCTAGCTAGCTTCTTTACAGTCGAGAATTTCTCGATTTATTCGGTTCTCAATTTCGTTATCATGCTTTCCCTGTTCTTGTTTTATTTTGGCGAATTTGACCATGCTATTGATGAAGGATCTAGTCAAAAGGGATTATTTGTAATTTATAGTCACTATCCTATTTTCATCGGGCTTATGTTGATGACAGTTTCGATGGGTTATCTCCTGAATCCCGAGGCTAATCTTCTCGTTGCAATCAGCTTCTTTTATATCGGAATTGGCCTCTTCCAAGCTGCTGTCCTAGCAAATGGGCCCTATAACAAAAACTATCTTCGCTATCCGAGAAGTTACTACTGTGCTCAAGCGACACTCTATCTGGCTGCCTTGATTCTCTCTTTGCTTTTCGCTTCTAATCCTATAACAGTGTTGAGTATTGCAACCATTTTTACTCTAGCTATAGCCATTCATTTTATTTATTTTTATGTGACACAGAATAAAAAATATTCCAAATCTAACTGGGGGTTCTTTTAATGAGTTTATAGCATTAAAAAAGCCTTGGTTTTCCAAGGCTTTTTTTTCATTAATTTGTTTTTCCATTTTATCCTCCGATTTGAACTCGCACTGACATTTATTTATAACAAAACTATATATCTAGAATAGCATAATCATTAGGTA
>NZ_JUOS01000152.1 GCF_001075875.1 Streptococcus oralis | reverse complement strand
AAATCAGCGTAGTAGAGCCCACTCAACCACTGCGTCTTGCTCAACAATCCAAAGACAATTTAGAGGCTAGGACTTTTGTCCCAGCCTCTTTTCTTATCCCCAAGTAATTTCTAAGCGATAGTCCGCAAATGGATTTCCTTCTTTGTTTTGTAGTTGATAGGCTAGTTCAATCTTTTGTTGATCAACTTGATAATGGCTTGTTTGGATGATAAACTCCTGTATCCCCATTGGTGTAGGAATATAGGCTAAACTATCAGCTTCCTTCAGAAAACGCATGATGGTCTTAGGATTGGAAAATCGAGACATCACCAACTCTGTATCATTAAACTTGAGCACCACTTTTTCCTTCTCCTCATTGTAAAAAAGGAGGTAGGAAAAATCACCTTTCTCGCGTAACTCAACGTCATAAAGTTGGTCGATCACTTCCAATTGTTCATCAAATTGGATGGTATTTCTCATTCGAATCTTCACTTCAAGTCCTCTTTCTACACTCTTATCCTACTATTTTACCAAAAACTGTAGCTTTTTGCTATAATGGTTTTATGAATGAAAAAGTATTTCGTGACCCTGTTCACAATTATATCCATGTTGATAATCAGATTATCTATGACTTAATCAATACCAAAGAATTTCAACGGCTTCGTCGTATCAAGCAGCTCGGCACATCTAGTTATACCTTTCATGGTGGAGAACATAGTCGTTTCTCTCACTGTCTGGGTGTTTACGAGATTGCACGTCGCATCACCGAGATTTTTGAGGAAAAGTATCCTAAGGAATGGGATCCTTCGGAGTCCCTCCTAACCATGACTGCAGCACTCCTTCATGACCTAGGACATGGTGCCTATTCGCATACTTTTGAAAATCTCTTTGATACCGATCATGAGGCGATTACGCAGGAAATTATCCAAAGCCCCGAAACAGAGATTCACCAGGTTCTTTTACAGGTAGCTCCAGATTTCCCTGAAAAGGTAGCTAGTGTTATAGACCATACTTATCCAAATAAGCAGGTGGTCCAATTGATTTCGAGTCAAATCGATGCAGACCGCATGGACTATCTCTTGCGAGACTCCTACTTTACAGGTGCTTCCTATGGAGAATTCGACCTGACACGTATCCTACGAGTTATTCGCCCTATCGAAAATGGAATTGCTTTTCAACGAAACGGGATGCATGCCATCGAAGACTATGTTCTTAGTCGCTATCAAATGTATATGCAGGTATATTTCCATCCAGCAACACGTGCTATGGAAGTCCTTCTGCAAAATCTTTTGAAACGTGCTAAAGAACTTTATCCAGGAAACAAGGACTTCTTTACACTGACATCCCCACATCTACTGCCATTTTTCGAAAAAAATGTTAGCTTAGCTGACTATCTATCTTTGGATGACGGAGTTATGAATACCTATTTCCAACTATGGATGACCAGTTCTGACAAGATTTTAGCTGACCTGTCACAACGCTTTGTCAATCGCAAGGTCTTTAAATCAATCACCTTTTCACAAGAAGATCAAGAACAGCTTGCATCTATGAGAAAACTGGTAGAAGATATCGGCTTTGATCCTGACTATTACACAGCTATCCATAAGAACTTTGACCTCCCTTATGATATCTATCGTCCTGAATCTGAAAATCCACGAACTCAGATTGAGATTATACAAAAAAATGGAGAACTAGCAGAACTCTCTAGCCTTTCTCCTATCGTTCAATCCCTTGCTGGCAGTCGCCACGGAGATAATCGTTTCTATTTCCCAAAAGAAATGTTGGATCAAAACAGCATCTTTGCAAGCATCACTCAGCAATTTTTACACTTGATTGAAAACGATCATTTTAAACCAAATAAAAACTAAAAGAGGAACTATATGAGTATTAAACTAATCGCCGTCGATATCGATGGAACCCTTGTCAACAGTCAAAAGGAGATCACTCCTGAAGTCTTTTCTGCCATCCAAGATGCCAAACAAGCTGGTGTCAAAGTTATGATTGCAACTGGTCGCCCTATCGCAGGAGTTGCCAAACTTTTAGATGACTTGAAATTAAGAGATGAGGATGATTATGTAGTGACCTTCAACGGTGCCCTTGTTCAAGAAACCGCTACAGGTCATGAAATTATCAGCGAATCCTTGACTTACGAGGATTATCTAGATATGGAATTCCTCAGTCGTAAGCTCGGTGTCCATATGCATGCCATTACCAAGGATGGCATCTACACAGCCAATCGCAATATCGGAAAATACACTGTTCACGAATCAACCCTCGTCAGCATGCCAATCTTCTATCGTACACCTGAAGAAATGGCTGATAAGGAAATCGTCAAGTGTATGTTTATCGATGAACCTGAAATTCTGGATGCTGCTATTGAAAAGATTCCAGCAGAATTTTACGACCGCTACTCTATCAACAAATCTGCTCCTTTCTACCTCGAACTTCTCAAAAAAGGTGTAGACAAGGGTTCAGCTATCACTCACTTAGCTGAGAAACTCGGTTTGAACAAGGATGAAACTATGGCTATCGGTGACGAGGAAAATGACCGTGCCATGCTTGAAGTTGTTGGTAACCCCGTTGTTATGGAAAACGGAAATCCAGAACTCAAAAAAATCGCCAAATACATCACTAAATCTAATGACGAATCAGGCGTTGCTCATGCCATTCGAACTTGGGTGTTGTAGAAGAAATGGATACATCAAAAACCGCTCAGCAGAGCGGTTTTTGATGTCTGATTACTGCCAAGATTGCAGAGAATAAAGCTAGTTGCAGCCACTGCTCCAACACTAATTAAGGATTTAGTTTTGACTTTATTTAACATCTTAGACCTTCTTTCTATAAAAACTAGGTCAAGCATACCAGATAAAGCTTGGAGCTTTTATCACAAGAAAAAGACTCCGAAGAGTCTTCGCATTACTTATGCAATTCTTTATTACTCAATGTATGAAAAATCCCCCACAGAAGAATATTTACAATGATAAACAGCAATATTTCCACTAAATTAAAGTCTATCAAATTCCGTGACCGCATTGCCACCATAGCTTGGGAGTAGGGATAGATTAAAGATAATTTATCAGATACAAAAATCATCATGAATCCTACGAAAGTACCAATAGAACCAATTCCCACAGATTTACTAAAAACACGAGTTTTAGCTGTCACAAAAAACTGTACTGCCATCATACTAATTGTTCCAAAAATCCCCAATAAATCCCACTTAAGGTAGGTGAACAAATTAGAAATTTCTAAATGAATTAGGTGAGCACTGACATAAAAAATACCAAACAAGAACAACTGTAAAACAGCAATAAACAAGATAATTACTATTTCTTTTGCCAACAATAATTTCCCAAGACTGACATTATTAGCTCTGAGAAATTCAATATTTTTCCTATCAAACTCTTTTCCTAACATCATGGCTACATAAATGCTGACCAAAATCGGAAAGAAAAGCTGGCTATAATAGAAGGTCAATTGTCCCCATAAAACAGGCACTTTTTCACTTTCTGCAACCATAGAATAAGCTGCACCTAAGTAAATACCAAGACCAATCAGGCTACAAAAAGCTAAGAAGAAAATACCAATCATCAACATGGAAAATTTTTGGGTTTTCCGCCATTCTACTGATAGATAAGACATCATAGCTTGCCTCCTTTCTTTTCAACTAGATAGAGAGATAAGAAGAGATAGATTAGGGCTATTGGCAAATATGTAAAGAGTTTAAATCCTAGGTTTGTCGCCAAAACATAACTCACTTGACTGGCGACTTTCTGGTAATCCACCAGAGACAGATATGCTATACCACCAAATGGGAAAATCAGCTGTAGAAAAGCTGTTGCATGACCAAATCCAACTCCAAGAAATCCTCCGAAAATCCCTAATGCCATTATCAATGCCTGCTTTTTCAGTAAAAACTGCAAAGTCAAAAACAGACAGGTTAAGACAAAAGATGCTAGCAAGAAAATGACGATTTGCCAGATGATTAGGCTAATAGGCGTTTCTAGACCAGATAAGATTGCAATCAACTGGACTACTACTCCCTCCAAAAAAGCGAGAAAGGTCAAAACGAACATAGTCAAGCCAAGCTTACTCAGAAAAATATGACGTACATTTTCACCATTTGCCAAAAGCAGTTTAAAAGTGTTGCCCTCCTTCTCGTTCTTGACAATCCGCGATACAAAGAGAGCAACCACAATTGGGAGAATCAGGCCATTTACTTCTTTTATCATATAGAAAATTAGACTAATCTGGTGCATGTCTGGATTACTTAGGTAGCGTGTAGCGGCTGCAATTGCCCAAGCAAAACCGACTCCCATAACTAGTATGCTAATGAGGAAGGATTTGGTTCGTTTTGCCTTGAGCAATTCAATAGACAAATTATTCAACATAAGACTCACTCCTTGGTTAAGTTGAGGAAGATAGATTCCAAGGTTTCTTGTTCTTGCTTCACTTCATAAATTGGAACTTTCTCGACTATTAAATCTCGTAACAAACTAGAAATCTCCTGATCGGCAAGGTTAGTCAGCTTGAGTTTATCCTCTTGTATCTCTAAGATCTTGCACGGATAACCAAATAACACTTGGCTAATGACTTCACGTCGACCTCTAAAATCCCCACGCACTTCCAGCCATTTATTGGACTGAATTTTACGAATTTCTCCCTCGTAAACCAGTTGACCATGATTGATAATCCCCACACGGTCAGCGATATGCTCTACTTCAGAAAGGATATGGGTAGAGATGAAGACAGTAATGCCCTGTTCTTTTGCCAACTTGATAATCAGTTCCCGAATTTCATGAATCCCTGCTGGGTCTAGCCCGTTTGTTGGCTCATCCAGTATCAACAAACGCGGTTTCTTGACTAAGGCAAAGGCTAAAGCCAAGCGCTGTTTCATACCCAGAGAATAATCTTTAACCAATTTTTTCTTGTTTTTAGGTTGATCTAACCCCACAATTTTCAAGGTTTCCTGAATGTTTTTCTTATCAAATCCAAGGATTTTTTGAAAGACCAAGAGATTTTCATAGCCTGTCAAATTAGGATAATAAGACGGTTCTTCAATCATAGAGCCAATCTGATTAAGATACTGCTTGTCCGTACCTATAGATTGACCGAACACTTCAATCTCCCCATCTGTACGAGAAATCAAAGACAAAATCATCTTCATGGTTGTTGTTTTCCCAGCTCCATTTGGACCTAGAAAACCATAAATCTCACCTTGTTGAACTGATAAGGAACTAAGGTTAACTACCTGAGTGTCCTTAAATACCTTTTGTAAGTTTTTTATCTGTAAAACATTACTAATCATTATGAACTTCCTCCTCAACGAGATTCATTTGTTGTTTAGCCATTTGGAAATACCTCACTGATTAAAATTTATTTGAGAAGTATCTCTATCTAGGTTATGTCTTTATTATAGACATGCTAGATTAATTTTAAACTAAGCTAACCTTAATTTTACATTAAGATTAAAGTATCTTGCTTTTTTCACTCTTTTAAATGGTATAATATAGATAAGCGAGGTAAGATTATGAATTTCGAACAACAGCTCCTGAATAAGCACATCCTTATCATTGATGACGATAAAATTTTAAACTCTTCCATAAGAGATATTCTCACTGCCTACGGATTTTCCAATCTAACATCAGCCTATGATATAGAATCTAGTTTGGACATGATTGAAACAGATCAGTTCGATCTTTTCCTTTTGGACATTATGCTCCCCGATGGTGATGGCTACACATTAGCAAAACATATCCGAAAAAAAGGCGATACTCCTATCCTCTTTCTAACTGCCAAAAATAATCCTGAAGATGAGATAGCTGGTTTCAATGCTGGTGGTGATGATTATATCATGAAACCCTTCATTCCAAAAAATCTTATCTATCGTATTATGGCTCTGCTCCGTAGAAGTTATAAATCAGAACAGGAAACAATACAGATTGGACAGACTTTGGTGAGTTTTCGGAATGCAACAGTACAAAAAAATGGAGCAGAAATTTCTATTACGCCAATTGAAATTCAGATTTTGAAAAAACTTTACGATAATAAAAATTACATCGTTTCAACCGAATCTCTCTGTGATACGATTTGGGGAGTGGATAGCTTTGGTTATGAAAACTCTTTGACTGTACATATTCGGAAAATTCGAGAAAAAATAGAAGAAAATCCTTCAAAACCTCAATATTTAAAGACAGCTAAAGGGCTAGGATATAAATTGTTATCATGATTATGAATCAAACCAAAATTTTAAGGTATTCACTAAAGAAATTTATCTTTTCTTCCATCATTATCTTTATTACCAATATTATTCTAATTGCCAGTTTTGTTTTCTACATTAGTAAAAAGCAAACTGCTACTGAGACTGTGAAAATAATTTCTGAACACATTACCATCACAAATAATAACGTCCACATACCTGAAAATGATATTTCTAGTCTAAAAGAACAAAAGTTATGGCTCATGGTATTGGATAAGCAGACTGGAAAACAAGTGTACGAACAGTATAAACCTACAGAAGTTCCTTCGCAATTTGACTACGGGGACATTTTACAGTTTTCTCGCTATTATCTTTCAGATTATCCTGTTTTTAGTCAGATAAAAGGTGGATACATCATTGTTGTTGGTTTTCCAAAAGATAAAATTGCTCGTTATAGTTTTAATTACTTAGATATAGATAGTATTCGCCTGTTTCCACTAATAGCATTTGGAGTATTGCTTTTCAACTGCCTTTATTTCGCTCTTCTTTACTACTATGGCGTGACGCATATCAATCGTAAAATTGTGCCTCTTGTAACTGCTATTCAGAATCTCCCATATGGTTTAAAAAATCCAATAAATTCTATATCAGAACTAGAATATCTTACAACTGCAATTAATCAAACCGATACTCTACTCAAAGAGAATGAAGTCTTTAAAGAGCAATGGATTTCAGGTATTGCACACGATATCAAAACACCTCTTTCTGTCATCATTTCTAACGCGTCCTTGTTAAATGATTCTGAACTAGATACACAGTCTAAAAAACATATTCGCCCAATATTGACGGAATCCTATTACATCCAAAATGTTTTAAATGACTTAAATATAGTAGCTCGCCTTTCATCTGGTCATCTTCAGTTAAATCAGACTGAAACAAAAATTATCCCCTTCTTCAAAGACATTCTCATCCATATTTTAAATCAAGAAATCTGGAATGATTTTGAATTTGAATTTGATT
>NZ_JUOS01000151.1 GCF_001075875.1 Streptococcus oralis | reverse complement strand
AAAATGGACTTGTAGATGTGGTCAAGCAATGAACGACCACAAAGCCCCTGATCCAAATGCATATTCGGTTTATTCGGATGAGTTATTTGAATAAATCTCTCATGCAAGAGTATTTTGGCTGATATTCTGTCATTGTAATTACGGTAATTATTTGTTATAATACTTCAAAGGAGGAAATCAGATGGTAGTAAAAACAAGAAAACAAGGAAATTCAATCACCATTACCATTCCAAGTGAATTCAATATTCCAAGTGGTGTAAAATACGAAGCGAAATTGTTACCAAGTGGTGAAATTATCTTTACTCCCGAAGAGTCTGAACATCAAATTTCTTATGTATCTGATGATGCCTTTGACTTAAATTTAGATAAAATCTTTGATGAATACGATGATGTTTTCAAAGCTTTGGTGGAAAAATGACAGTCTATCTTACAGAAAGACAAATTGAAAAAATCAATTCTTTAGCAATTCAACGGTATTCACCTAATGAAAAAATTCAGACAGTTAGTCCTTCTGCCTTAAATATGATTGTCAATTTACCAGAACAATTTGTTTTTGGCAAACCTCTTTATCCAACAATTTTTGATAAGGCAACGATACTATTTGTCCAATTAATCAAGAAGCATGTTTTTGCCAACGCTAATAAACGAACTGCTTTCTTCGTTTTGGTGAAATTACTACAGTTAAATGGTTATCGTTTTTCTGTAACAGTTGAAGAAGCGGTGGATATGTGTGTAACTATTGCAGTAGAATCCTTAACAGATGAAAGATTAGCTAGCTACACCAAATGGATTTCCGAACATTCTTTTAGAGCTAATGGCCAAATTTAAGCTTGGATATTTAAATCCTATAAGTAAAAAATAGATAAACAGACAGTATTAGAATTCTGTAATTCAGAAAACTAATATTGTCTCTTTTTATTGAAATAATGAAAGTGAGAAAATATGGAAACAAAAGTGACAATCATCATTCAAGAAATGCTACCCCTTTTAAACAATGCACAATTACTAGCATTGCGGGAGAGTTTAGAGCGCCATTTAGTAAATGGTGTCAATCAACAGAAGTATACGAATAAATCCTTGTTAGCCTTGTTCATTACTGCTAAACAGGTGGAGGGTTGTAGCGCAAAAACGATTCGTTATTATCAAAGGACTATTGAAAATTTATTTACGAGCATAAAGCAGTCTGTAACACAACTGACAACAGATGATTTGAGAAGTTATCTAGCACAGTATCAGTCAGAAAAAGATTGCAGTAAAGCAAATTTGGACAATATCCGACGCATCTTGTCTTCGTTTTTTGCTTGGCTTGAGCAGGAGGAATATATCATCAAAAATCCTATTCGACGGATAAAAAAGATTAAGACCGAACAAACTGTGAAAGAAACTTATACTGATGAACATCTTGAAATCATGCGAGACAATTGTGAAAACTTAAGGGATTTAGCAATGATCGATCTACTAGCTTCAACAGGAATGCGCGTGGGAGAACTTGTTCAACTGAATCGCTCAGATATTGACTTTGAAAATCGTGAATGTGTTGTATTTGGGAAAGGTAAAAAGGAAAGACCTGTTTATTTTGATGCTCGTACGAAAATCCATTTAAAAAACTATATCAAAATCAGAGAAGATAATCATCCAGCTCTTTTTGTTACCTTGCTTGGAAAAGCTCAGAGACTCGGAATAGCTGGTGTTGAGATTCGATTAAGAAAGTTAGGTCAAAAGCTTGGAATCCAAAAGGTCCACCCTCATAAATTCAGAAGAACACTAGCAACAAAGGCAATTGATAAAGGAATGCCTATCGAACAAGTCCAAAAACTGCTAGGTCACAGCAAAATTAACACAACCTTAGCCTATGCTATGGTCAACCAAAGTAATGTCAAACATTCCCATCAGAAATTCATCTCTTAAGTGCAAATCCCGATTTAACGAGATGTTTGGAGATCCTATTTTGAATGAAATGGGTTGGGAAAAGCATAGATTATCAAAATTAACATTAAAAATTGGTTCAGGGGCTACACCTAGAGGAGGAAGAGAAAGTTATGTCAACGAAGGGATAGCGCTCATTAGAAGTATGAATGTATATGATGGTAAGTTTATTTTCAAAGATTTAGCTTATTTAACTAATGTTCAGGCTGAAAAATTAAATAATGTAATTGTTGAATCTGACGATGTTTTGCTGAATATTACAGGTGCATCTGTATCTCGTTGTTGTATTGTTCCACAAATTATTTTGCCTGCGAGAGTTAATCAGCATGTTTCTATAATTCGTTGTAAAAAGCACTTATTATCACCAATATTTTTAAATCAACTTCTAATAACTTCCGAGTTTAAGAGTTTGCTACAGAAAATAGGAGAAAGTTCAGGTGCTACTCGTCAAGCGATAACAAAAAATCAGATTGAAGAATTAACCATCCCCCTCCCCCCTCTTTCCCTCCAAAACGAGTTCGCAGACTTTGTGGCTCAGGTTGACAAATCACAATTTGCTTGTCAGATGGCTATAAAACTGTGGAGAAATAGCTTAAAATCTAGTATAATATAGCTATCTATTTAATCAAAGTGAGAGAAAAATGGGAAATTTTGATTTTCTTTTAAATAACGAGGAGTATGAATCTTTTTCGAGGCCCTGTATAGAAGCTGAGAATATGATTGGGACATCCACTGTAGCGACAGCTTTCATGGCGCGTCGTGCCTTGGAACAGGCTGTTCATTGGATTTATAGCCATGATTCTTATTTGGAAGCCCCTTATCGTGCTACCTTGTCTTCATTAGTTTGGGATGATGACTTTAGAGAAATCGTAGATCCAGAGCTTCATAGTCAGATGGTTCTCTTGATACGCTGGGGCAATCATGCTGCTCATGGTGGGGAGATCAAGGAACGTGAAGCGATTTTAGCCTTACATCATTTGTACCAGTTCGTAAACTTTATTGATTACTGCTACAGCAATGAGTTTGTGGAACGTTTTTTTGCCGAGAAGTTATTGCCAATTTCAGAGAATGTCAAGAAAAGAGAAACACCACAAGCCATGGTGGAACTGCAAGACAGTTTACCTGTTATGCCTGACTTTCATGAACAAATGGCTGTACAGTCCTTGGAAGTTCAAGAGAATTATACAGAAAAACGTGAAACTGCTGCTCAACGACAAGAGGTTTCCTTTCATATCGATCAGTTATCTGAGGCTGAGACGAGAAAACTTTTTATTGACATTGATTTACGATTAGCGGGTTGGAAATTTGAAGAAAATTGTCGAGTTGAAGTCGCTGTTAATGGACTGAACCACGGCTCAGGAACAGGTTATTGTGATTATGTCCTTTATGGTAAAAATGGAAAGATTTTAGCAATTATTGAAGCCAAAAAGGCTGCAGTGAATCCAGAAGTCGGTGAGGTACAAGTCAAGGAATATGCTAATGCGCTAGAGGAAAAAATAGGTTACCAACCGATTTGTTTTATTACAAATGGCCTCAAGCACTACATTCTTGATGGTGTAAATCGTCGCCAGGTCGCAGGATTCTATTCTCAAGAAGAATTGCAATTATTGATGGACAGACGACATTTGCAAAAACCACTTGAGGATATTTCTAGTAAAATCAGAGACGATATCTCTGGCCGATATTACCAGAAACATGCGATTGCAAGTGTTTGTGAGGCTTTTTCTAACAATCGAAGACAAGCTCTTTTGGTAATGGCAACTGGTTCTGGGAAAACTCGAACAGCAGTCTCTCTTGTTGATATCCTATCACGTCACAATTGGGTCAAAAATGTTCTCTTTCTAGCTGACCGAACATCTCTTGTAAAACAAGCCTATGATTCATTTAGGAAATTACTTCCAGATCTTTCGGTTTGTAACTTTTTAGAGGATAAAGCTGGGGCACGATCAAGTCGTATGGTGTTTTCTACTTATCCGACCATGGTTGGAGCTATTAGTGATCAGGAAGAAGTCATTCAACGCCCTTTCACTGTTGGTCATTTTGATCTTATCATTATTGACGAGTCCCACCGCTCTATTTATCAAAAATACAAGACCATTTTTGATTATTTTGATGCTAGAATCGTAGGCTTAACGGCCACACCTCGTCAGGACCTTGATAAAAACACTTATGGATTTTTTAACTTGGAAAATGGTGTTCCTACCTATGCTTATGATCTTGAAAAGGCTGTTGAGGATGGATACTTGGTATCCTATCATTCGATTGAAACCAAGTTAGAATTACCTACAGATGGGCTTCATTACGATGATCTATCCCAAGAAGATAAAGAATATTTTGATAGCCAATTTGAAGATGATAGTCTAGAAAAAGACATTGATGCTGGAGCTTTTAATTCCTTTATTTTTAATAAAGGTACAGTAGAGATTGTTCTAGATGAACTAATGACGAGAGGGATTCAGACGGCTTCGGGTGATGAGATTGGAAAAACTATCATCTTTGCAAAGAATCATCATCATGCTGAATTTATTAGAGAGATTTTTAATAAACGATATCCTGAAAAGGGGGGCGACTATGCTCAGGTGATTGACTACAGTATTAAACATTATCAGACCTTGATTGATGATTTTAAAATCAAAGAGAAACACCCTCAAATTGCAATTTCAGTTGATATGCTGGATACAGGTATTGATGTTCCAGAGGTTGTCAATTTAGTCTTTTTCAAGAAAGTGCGCTCAAAAACAAAATTTTGGCAGATGATTGGTCGTGGAACGCGTCTCTGTAAAGATTTATTTGGACCAGATCAGAATAAGGAAAACTTCTTGGTATTTGATTATGGTGACAACTTTGAATACTTCAAAGCAGATCCGAGAGAAGGAAATGGACGTCATATTGTTCCCTTGGCACATCGTTTGTTTAATATCAAGGTGGACTTGATTCGTGAACTGCAAGACCTTCACTATCAAGAGGATCCATTTGCAAGAGAGTATCGTCAGCAACTCGTCTCAGAACTTCATAGTCATGTAGAGGACTTGAATGAGTTAGACTTTAGAGTTCGTATGGTCTTAGATATGGTTTATACCTATAAGAAATTAGAAAATTGGCAAAATCTTACAACGATTTCATGTGAAAATCTTCATACTCATATATCTCCTCTCATGTTTGATGAAGATAAAGAAAATGAAATGGCGAGACGCTTTGATTTATGGATGTTAGAAATTCAAGTAGGACAACTAACCTCTAAGCCATCACGGACTCATATATCTCAAGTTATGAAAACTGCTCAGGCTCTTGCTTCTGTTGGCAATATCCCTCAGGTCTTTGCACAGGCTGAAATTATCAGGAAAGTTCAAGAACCTGAATTTTGGGAGGAAGTAAGCTTGTCTGAACTTGAAAAAATACGCCTTTCTCTAAGGGATTTATTGCAATTCTTAGATAAAACGAGCCGAAAAGTATATTATGTCAATTTTGAAGATCGAATTCTTTCTACTGTTTATGAAACCACTCCTTATTTGCAGGTAAATGATCTTCGATCCTATAACGAAAAAGTTGAGCATTATTTGAAAGCTCATTTGGATGAGGAAGCAATTTCTAAATTGTATCATAACAAGAAGTTGACTGCACAAGATTTATTAGCATTAGAAACTCTATTATGGGAAAAATTAGGAAGTAAAACTGACTATCAGCAGCACTATGAGAACAAGGCTATTCCTAGATTGGTTCGTGAGATTATTGGTTTGAATAGAGAGGCTGCTAATCAAGTGTTTTCTAAGTTCTTGTCAGATGAAAGCCTTAATGCTAAGCAAATTTCTTTTGTAAAATTGATTGTCGATTATGTCGTTGAAAATGGTTATATGGATAAGTCAATGCTGACACAAGAACCGTTTAAATCTTATGGATCCGTACAAGTACTATTTCAACATCAAATACCAGTATTGAGGAATATTGTCCAAACAATTGACTTAATCAATAATCGCGCTGAAGAAGTAGCTTGAATATAGAAAGAGAACTACCATGCAAACACAAGAAGAAATGAATGTGCTAGTACCTGAAAAACTAGCAGAAATTGAGCGTGATTATGATGTTACTGTTTTGTGGGCAATTGAGTCTGGTAGTCGCGCTTGGGGCTTTGAGTCTCCGGATAGTGATTTTGATGTGCGTTTTGTATACAAGCACAAGCAAGATTTTTATCTAAGCTTGAACGATCATCGCGATGTCATCGAACTACCAATTGACGATACTTGGGATGTGAGTGGCTGGGATTTGGACAAGGCTTTAAAGTTGCTTTATAAGTCAAATCCAACCCTCTTTGAGTGGTTACAGTCGCCAATCGTTTACCAGCAAGACGAAGGCTTTATTGACCGTATCCGTCCGCTTGTTAGTCAGTATTTTTCAGAGAAAAAGATGCTCCACCATTACTTAAATACTGCTAGAACTCAAATGAATAAGTATCTTTCAGGAGATAAGGTCAAACCAAAAAAGTATTTCTATGCACTTCGTCCCATTTTAGCTTGTCGTTGGATTGAAAAACATCACTCTGTTCCACCGATTTTGTTTGATGATTTGGTCAAAGAACTCCTCCCTGATGAAATGAAAGAGCATGTGTCTAGATTGCTTGATATAAAGGTAAAGGGACCTGAAGGTATGGAAATTGAGCCGATAGAGCCAATTCATGACTTTATCATCAAAAATATCCAAGAGCTGGATGACTACGTCCAAAGTGTTACAGAGGAAAAGAAAGACTGGAAAGCTCTCAATCAATTTTTCCTTGAAGAATTAAGTCGTGACTGAGGTTAATTATGGGAAAATGGACTTGTAGATGTGGTCAAGCAATGAACGACC
>NZ_JUOS01000150.1 GCF_001075875.1 Streptococcus oralis | reverse complement strand
TTGTTCGTAGACGTGCTCGGTATCTCCGTTCGGAAGTTTCTTAGTCTCTACGAAGCGGTAGCCTGGGATTTCTGCTTTTTCTTGTTCACCATCAACTGTAGGATATCCTGGGATTGAATTGCCTTCTTTATCCTTGAATGATGTCTTAACTTGTTCGTAGACGTGCTTGGTATCTCCGTTCGGAAGTTTCTTAGTCTCTACGAAGCGGTAGCCTGGGATTTCTTTCTTCGGTTGTTCGCCATCTTCACTTGGATATCCTGAAATTGCTTTACCTTCTTTATCCTTGAAT
Source organism: Streptococcus oralis (assembly GCF_001075875.1). Lineage (GTDB taxonomy): Bacteria > Bacillota > Bacilli > Lactobacillales > Streptococcaceae > Streptococcus > Streptococcus oralis_I. Next base: position 61 of record NZ_JUOS01000150.1, on the reverse strand, counting down.
AATGTCTTAACTTGTTCGTAGACGTGCTCGGTATCTCCGTTCGGAAGTTTCTTAGTCTCTA
>NZ_JUOS01000149.1 GCF_001075875.1 Streptococcus oralis | reverse complement strand
GCGGAGGTGGGACGACGAAATCGAATTCTAACGAATTACCGATTTCTGTCCCACTCTCTACACTATAGCAACGGAAGACATGGGATTCGAACCCACGCACGCTTTCACACGCCTACCGCGTTTCCAACACGGCCTCTTAAGCCTCTTGAGTAATCTTCCAATACTTACTAAAATAGTTTATCATAAAGGCAAGTATCTTGCAAATAAAATTCAAACAATTGGCAAAATGATAGAAAATGAAAGAAAGTGACAAAAAGTGCTTGATTTTGCTATTTTTTGTGATAGAATGATTATTGTAATCGTTAACAGGAGGTGAGTAAGTGCTAAAAACTGAGAGAAAAAAGTTGATTTTAGAGGAGTTGGGTAAACATAAAGTCGTTACTTTAGAGAAATTAGTAGGCTTGCTAGATACTTCAGAATCAACAGTTAGACGCGATTTAGATGAATTGGAGTCTGAAAATAAACTTCGCCGAGTGCATGGAGGAGCAGAGTTGCCTCACTCCTTGCAAGAAGAAGAAACCATTCAAGAGAAATCTGTCAAAAACCTTCATGAGAAAAAATTGATTGCGCAAAAGGCAGCTTCCCTCATCAAAGAAAAAGATGTTATCTTTGTGGATGCAGGAAGTACAACAGCCTTTCTCATTAAGGAATTGGAGCGAAAAGACATGACTGTTGTGACTAACTCCATTCACCATGCGGTTCAATTAGTGGATAAGCAAATCCCGACAGTTATTATTGGCGGTGGGGTTAAGATGACGACTGATGCCAGCATCGGTGGTGTCGCGCTTAATCAGATTAACCAATTACACTTTGATCGTGCCTTTATCGGAATGAACGGTGTAGATGAAGGTTATTATACAACTCCAGATATGGAGGAGGGAGCTGTTAAGCGAGCTATCTTAGAAAATGCCAAACAAACTTATGTTTTGGCGGATTCATCTAAGGTTGGTCAGTCTTGTTTCGCTAAGGTTGCCCCTATAAAACGAGCTATTGTCATTACAAGCAAGGGTCACGAACTCTTGCCAGCTATCAAAGAAAAAACGGAGGTTATCGAAGTATGATTTATACAGTCACGCTAAATCCATCTATTGACTACATTGTTCGTCTGGATAAAGTGGAAGTTGGTAGTGTTAATCGTATGGATAGTGATGATAAGTTTGCTGGTGGTAAGGGAATCAATGTTAGCCGTGTCTTGAAACGCTTGGATATTCCAAATACAGCGACTGGATTTATCGGAGGTTTTACTGGTAAATTTATCACAGATACTTTAGCTGAAGAGCAAATTGAAACGCAATTTGTCCAAGTGGCAGAAGATACGCGTATCAATGTCAAGATCAAAGCCGACCAAGAAACAGAAATCAATGGGACAGGTCCTAATGTTGAGCCCGAACAACTTGAAGAGTTAAAAGCCATTCTTTTAAGTTTAACAGCAGAAGATACAGTTGTATTTGCGGGTTCGAGTGCTAAAAACTTGGGTAATGTTATTTACAAAGAATTAATTGCTTTGACGCGTCAGACAGGCGCACAAGTAGTCTGTGACTTTGAAGGTCAAACCTTGATTGATAGTTTGGATTATCAACCACTTTTGGTGAAACCAAATAATCATGAACTGGGAGCTATCTTTGGAGTCAAGATTGAAAGCCTTGATGAAATAGAGAAATACGCTCGAGAATTGCTAGCTAAAGGTGCTCAAAATGTTATTATTTCCATGGCTGGTGATGGAGCCCTTCTGGTAACATCAGATGGAGCCTACTTTGCTAAACCGATCAAGGGAACAGTTAAAAACTCAGTTGGGGCTGGTGACTCGATGGTTGCTGGATTTACGGGTGAGTTTGTCAAATCAAAAGACGCAGTGGAAGCCTTTAAATGGGGAGTGGCATGTGGAACAGCAACGACATTCTCAGATGATTTAGCAACTGCAGAATTTATTAAAGAGACTTATGAAAAAGTTGAGGTAGAAAAAAGATGAAAATTCAGGATTTATTGAGAAAAGATGTGATGTTGTTAGATTTGCAAGCAACTGAAAAAACAGCAGCTATCGAAGAAATGATTCGTAGCTTGGTGGAGCATGGCTACGTGACAGATTTTGAAACCTTTAAAGAAGGAATCTTAGCGCGTGAAGCTTTGACTTCTACAGGCTTGGGCGACGGTATCGCTATGCCACACAGCAAAAATGCTGCTGTTAAAGAAGCGACTGTTCTCTTTGCTAAATCAAACAAGGGTGTTGACTACGAAAGTTTAGATGGACAACCAACTGACCTCTTCTTTATGATTGCTGCTCCAGAAGGTGCCAATGATACTCACTTGGCTGCCTTGGCAGAATTGTCACAATATTTGATGAAAGACGGCTTTGCTGACAAACTTCGTCAAGTAACATCAGCTGATCAAGTTATTGACCTCTTTAACCAAGCTTCAGAAAAAGATCAAGAGCCAGTACAAGCTCCTGCGAATGAATCTGGTGACTTTATCGTTGCTGTAACTGCTTGTACAACAGGAATTGCCCACACATACATGGCACAAGAAGCTCTTCAAAAAGTGGCCGCGGAAATGGGTGTCGGTATCAAGGTTGAAACCAATGGTGCTAGCGGTGTTGGCAACAAATTGACATCAGAAGATATTCGTAAGGCTAAAGCTGTTATCATCGCTGCAGATAAGGCAGTTGAAATGGATCGTTTCGATGGCAAACCATTGGTAAATCGTCCAGTTGCAGATGGTATTCGTAAGACAGAAGAGTTGATCAACTTGGCTCTTTCTGGTAATGCTGAAGTATATCGTGCTGCTAATGGAGTGCAAGCTTCAACAGCATCTAACGAAAAACAAAGTGTCGGTGGTGCTTTCTACAAACACTTGATGAGTGGTGTATCTCAAATGTTGCCATTCGTTATCGGTGGTGGTATCATGATTGCCCTTGCCTTCTTGATTGATGGTGCTATGGGTGTGCCAAACGATAGCCTCGGAAATCTTGGATCTTACCATGAACTCGCTTCTATGTTCATGAAAATCGGTGGCGCGGCCTTTGGTTTGATGCTTCCAGTATTTGCAGGATATGTTGCTTACTCAATCGCTGAAAAACCAGGTTTAGTAGCAGGTTTCGTAGCTGGAGCTATTGCCAAAGAAGGTTTTGCCTTTGGTAAAATCCCTTACGCTCAAGGTGGTGAAGCAACTTCAGCTCTCGCAGGGGTATCATCAGGTTTCCTAGGAGCCCTTGTTGGTGGATTTATCGCTGGTGCCTTGGTACTCTTGGTTAAGAAATACGTGAAGGTTCCACGCTCACTTGAAGGTGCTAAATCAATCCTTCTCTTGCCACTTTTTGGAACAATCTTGACAGGCTTTGTCATGCTAGCTGTTAATATCCCAATGGCAGCAATCAACACTGGTATGAACAACTTCCTTGGTGGTCTTGAAGGTGGATCAGCTGTCCTTCTAGGAGTCGTTCTTGGAGGAATGATGGCTATCGATATGGGTGGACCTGTCAATAAAGCAGCTTATGTCTTTGGTACTGGTACGCTTGCAGCAACAGTGTCAACAGGTGGTTCAGTAGCTATGGCAGCAGTAATGGCTGGAGGAATGGTTCCACCACTTGCAATCTTTGTCGCAACTCTTCTTTTCAAAGATAAATTCACCAAAGAAGAACGTAACTCAGGTTTGACTAACATCGTTATGGGCTTGTCATTCATTACTGAAGGTGCGATTCCGTTTGGTGCAGCTGACCCAGCTCGTGCTATCCCAAGCTTTATCCTTGGTTCAGCAGTAGCAGGTGGACTTGTTGGTCTTGCAGGAATCAAACTGATGGCACCTCACGGAGGAATCTTCGTTATCGCCCTTACAACAAATGCCCTTCTTTACCTTGTCTTTGTCTTGGTAGGAGCACTTGTTAGTGGTGTAGTTTATGGTTACCTTCGTAAACCATTAGAAAAATAATCACAAATAGATTCAAATGACTGAACACGAAAGTGGGCAGTCATTTTTTGATAATGGAGTTAGAGAGACCGGTCTCTAAAGTGATATAATAGAAGTAAATCGTAGAGAATTTAATACTCAATGAAAATCAAAGAGCAAACTAGGAAGCTAGCCGCAAGCTGTACTTGAGTACGGTAAGGCGACGCTGACGTGGTTTGAATTTGATTTTCGAAGAGTATAAATGACAGAATGCTAAAGTTCTACAACTACTTTAGAGGAGAAAAGTGTCATGAGTGATTCTAGAAAAGAAGAAATCGACAAATTAGTGAAAGAAAATATCCCTCACCAAAATCTTGCAAAAGAAGAGTTACAGAAGGTCTATGCCAGCTTGGTGGAGGAGAATTTTCCTGATTCTAAACGAATTCATTTTATAGCTGATTTAGGCAGGAGTCCAGAAATTGCCTTTCATTTTGAGCTCATTTGCAACGATTGGGAGGAAGAAACTGACCTGAATTTTGAAGCGAGTTTTGACCAGCATGGGCAGGAGGGAATCGATTATCTTTTGGAAATTCTCGATCAAAAGGAAGCAGAGAGACAACGTGTTTTGATTGTATATCTTCTAGCGAAAATCCTCTCCAAAGTAAGACATAGAGATTTTTATGCATCTTCCTGCAAGCAAGTACTTCCTGTTCTAATCTCTCTTTTACCTAGTTCAGAAGCTTCGAATCGTAGAAAGTTAATCATTGCCCTAGGGTGGATTGGTTCAATAAGTGAGATAGAAATCTTAGGGCAACATCTCTTGACTGACCAAGATGCACTTTGTCGTGCCTGGTCTGCCAGTAGTTTGATGCAATTATCTTTTCATCAAGTTGAAAAAGAAGTCTTGATAGAGAAAACAAAGGAATTGTTTGGTGAAGCAATTGCAGAAGAAAAGGACTTTCGGGCTTGTGCTCTGATGATAGAAGCAGCTCAAGTTTTATTTGGGAAAAAATGGATACCTACATCTGCTGTAGAGAAGTTGGAAATCGAAAAGATTGAGAAGGCAAGAAAATCAGCATTTAGATTTTTGAAGAAGTAGTGAGACAAGGTTGTTGAAAAATCATATAGAATAGAAAATTCAGAAATATCAACGAAAGATGATTGTGTCTAGTAGATGCAGTCATTTTTTTGATTTCTCTAGATGTTTCTGAAATATGGTATAATAGAAGCATGGCAAACAAAAATACAAGTAAAACAAGACGGAGACCGTCAAAAGTTGAATTAGAAAGAAAGCAAGCTATCCAACGGATGTTAATTTCCTTAGTCATAGCTTTTTGCTTAATGTTCGCTGCTCTGAGATTAGGAGCAGTGGGTCTCACCCTTTATAATCTCATTCGTCTATTAGTAGGAAGTCTGGCCTATCTGGTCATTTTTGTCGTTCTAGTCTATCTTTTTTTCTTCAAATGGATTCGGAAGCAAGAAGGTCTAATCTCAGGTTTTCTTTGCATTTTTTCAGGCTTATTGCTGATTTTTGAAGCTTATCTTGTATGGAAATATGGCTTAGAGCAGTCTGTCTTTAAGGGAACTTTAGCCCAAGTTTTGACAGATTTGACAGGTTTTCGTGTGACTAGCTTTGCTGGGGGAGGGCTGCTAGGTGTTGCCCTTTATATTCCAGTCGCCTTTCTTTTTTCAAATATTGGTACTTACTTTATCGGAGCCATCTTAATCTTGATCGGTGCTCTTCTAGTTAGTCCCTGGTCTGTCTACGACGTTGCTGATTTTCTTGGAGCACGTTTTTCGCTTTGGATGGAGCGACGCGAGCTGAAGAAACAAGAACGCTTCATCAAACGGGAAGAAGAAAAAGCGCGTAAGGAGATAGAAGAGCAGGAAAGACTTGAGAAAGAACAAGAGGAGCAAGCCTTGTTGGACATACCTCCTGTTGATATGGAAACTGGCGAGATTTTAGAAGCGCCCCCTGTTCATTTTGATGATTTACCACCTCTTCCTGAGGAAGAATGGATAGAACCTGAAATTATTCTCCCTCAAGCAGACTATGATCTTCCTAGCGAAGTTGATATTCCAGAGGAAGCTGAGTTCTTAGATGATGAGGATGTTGAGGTAGATTTTTCTGCTAAAAAAGCTTTAGAGTACAAACTCCCCAGCTTGCAACTCTTCGCACCCGATAAGCCAAAAGATCAGTCAAAAGAAAAGAAAATCGTACGAGAAAATATCAAAATTTTGGAAGAAACCTTTGCGAGTTTCGGTATCAAGGTAACGGTTGAACGTGCTGAAATCGGTCCATCAGTTACCAAGTACGAAGTCAAGCCAGCAGTTGGTGTTCGTGTTAATCGCATTTCCAATCTAGCAGATGACTTGGCTCTGGCCTTGGCTGCGAAAGATGTCCGTATCGAAGCTCCAATTCCAGGGAAATCCTTGGTCGGGATTGAAGTACCTAACTCTGAAATTGCGACCGTATCTTTCCGAGAACTCTGGGAACAGTCCCAAACTAAACCTGAAAATCTGCTAGAAATTCCTCTTGGAAAAGCCGTTAACGGAACTGCACGTAGTTTTGATTTGGCTAAAATGCCTCACTTGCTAGTAGCTGGTTCGACAGGTTCTGGTAAATCTGTTGCAGTCAATGGTATCATTGCAAGTATTCTCATGAAGGCACGTCCAGACCAAGTCAAGTTTATGATGGTGGATCCGAAGATGGTTGAGTTGTCAGTCTATAATGATATTCCTCACCTCTTGATTCCGGTCGTGACGAATCCTCGTAAGGCCAGCAAGGCCCTTCAAAAAGTCGTAGATGAGATGGAAAACCGTTATGAACTCTTTGCCAAAATTGGGGTTCGTAATATTGCTGGTTTCAATGCCAAGGTGGAGGAATTCAACGCTCAATCTGAGTACAAACAAGTACCTCTTCCTTTGATTGTTGTGATTGTCGATGAGTTAGCTGACCTCATGATGGTAGCTAGCAAGGAAGTAGAAGATGCCATTATCCGTCTAGGACAGAAGGCGCGTGCGGCTGGTATCCATATGATCCTTGCGACTCAGCGTCCTTCGGTGGATGTTATTTCTGGTCTGATTAAGGCCAATGTACCGTCACGTGTAGCCTTTGCTGTATCTTCTGGAACGGATTCGCGAACTATCTTAGATGAAAATGGTGCTGAGAAATTGCTTGGTCGAGGGGACATGCTCTTTAAACCAATCGATGAAAACCACCCTGTTCGTCTGCAAGGCTCCTTTATCTCTGATGATGATGTTGAGCGTATTGTTAGTTTTATCAAGGCTCAAGCAGATGCTGATTATGATGAAAGCTTTGATCCCGGAGAGGTTTCTGAGACAGAAGGTGAGTCTGGCACAGGAGATGAAGGTGGAGATCCACTATTTGAAGAAGCTAAGGCTCTGGTCATTGAAACTCAAAAAGCGAGCGCATCCATGATTCAACGTAGATTATCAGTTGGTTTTAACCGAGCAACTCGCTTGATGGAAGAATTAGAGATGGCTGGGGTTATTGGTCCAGCAGAAGGAACGAAGCCACGAAAGGTTTTACAACAATAAAAAACGTAAAAATAGTATAAAAATGCATGGAAACTTTATTGAAAAGTTAGTCAAAAATGGTCTAACTTTTACGATGAAGTTTCCTTTTTATAGCGATTTCTTTAGAAATAAGGCTATCTGAAAATCGTTTCAGACTTGCCTAATAATCGGATTTTACTTTTACTAGTTTTACCTGTTAAAGTATTGAT
>NZ_JUOS01000148.1 GCF_001075875.1 Streptococcus oralis | reverse complement strand
GAGTAAGATATTGTCTTTAACAGAAAGCGTATCTAACAAATTGAAGTCTTGGAAGACAAAGCCTAACTTTTCACGACGGAAGCTTGATGCTTCAGAATTTTTAATGGTAGCTGTGTCAGTTCCGTTTAGGAAGACCTGCCCACGCGTTGGCTTGTCAAGCATAGCAAGAATATTGAGTAGAGTTGACTTACCAGAACCAGACTCACCCATGATAGCGACGTAGTCGCCTTTTTCAACGGTAAAGTGAATATCTTTCAGGGCTTCTACTTGGTTGCCTTGAAAGCGAGTTTTATAAATCTTTTGAACGTGTTTTACATCTAATAGTGTCATTTTAACTTCTCCTTTTTAATATCCCATTAATTGAAACTGAGCTTGCATCATTTCGATGCCGATTTGAACTCGCTCGATATCCTTTGGACTCGGCTTACTTGTTTGTTTCTTTTGTAAAATTGTTTTCATGGTTCCTCTCCTTTTTCTTTATGCTCTAAGTTTACTCCAAAAAAAGATGGCTTGCCATAACATAACCTTACAAAAGAGGCCTTTAATCTTACATTTTTGTAAGATTACATTTTTTATCTAATTGAAGCCTTTTTTCTCACTATATCAAGGTCTAAAGAAGAGCTTGAAAGGTTTCTTCCAAGCTCTTCACAATTCTTTTCATTCAACCAGTAAATTCACTTCAGAGAACTTAATTCTCACAGTTGTTCCTTGCCCAAGCTCGGATTCTATTTGAATCTGATGTCCTAATTCTTGGCTGATTTTCTGGGTTAGATAGAGCCCAAGTCCAGATGACTGCTGGGTCATTCGACCATTATAGCCTGAAAATCCGCGTTCAAAGACTCGCAATTGATCACTGTTTTTGATGCCAATCCCAGTATCCTTGATGCAAAGTTCTTGACCATCCATGTAGATTTCAATTCCACCTACATTTGTGTACTTGAGGCTATTTGAAAGGATTTGTTCAATAACTACCAACAGCCATTTTTTATCCGTCACAATGCTCCTGTCTAAGTCATGCAGATTAATACTTAGACCTTTCTGGATAAAGAAAAGGGCATATTTGCGAATGACTTCCTTGACCAAATTTTCTATATTTTCTTTCTTCAACACCAAATCATCATGGAAGCTTTCTAAGCGTAGATATTGGAGAACGAGATTGGTATAGGAATCAATCTTAAAAATTTCCTGTTCCAACTGTTGCTTCAGTTGGCGATCCGCCACCTCACTTACAAGGAGTTTACTGGCTGCAATTGGTGTTTTTATCTGATGAACCCAGAGTGTATAGTAGTCCACCAAATCATTATAGCGGTTTTCAGCATCTGATTTCTTTTGATAGAGTTCAGATTCGCTTTTCTCTAATTTTTCAGTTAGAAGGACTTCCATTGGTGACTTAGCTTTTCTTTCGCCATAGAGCAATTCCTTACGATAACGTTGCAATTCTATCAAGAAATCATATACCAAAAACAAAAATGTCAAAAATGTAGATAGAAAGAAGAAATAGTTAAAGTAAGGTCCTTGACTAACAAATAGGACATCAAAAAGAAAGATGAGACCCGTCAATAACAGAATAAAAGCAAAAAAACGGCTACGCGAACGGATATAAGCTAGAAAAAAACTTTTAAGTTCAAGCATGTTTCAATCCGTACCCTATCCCTTTCTTGGTTTCAATAAAACCAATCAAACCTTCTTCCTCCAATTTCTTACGTAAACGCGCTACATTTACAGACAAGGTATTGTCGTCGATAAAAAAGTCGCTATTCCAGAGTTCCCGCATCAAGTCGTCACGCGCTACGATATTTCCCGCATGCTCAAATAAAACCCGCAAAATCTGAAATTCATTCTTTGTTAAACTGATAGCTTTGCCATTGACATGCACATCCATAGATTTGGTATTGAGGATAACTCCAGCATACTCTAGGAGACTTTCATCCCGTCCAAACTCATAAGAGCGGCGCAATAATCCTTGTACCTTAGCTAAAAGTACCTGCTGGTCAAAAGGCTTGGTCACAAAATCATCTGCCCCCATATTAATAGCCATCACGATGTCCATAGCCTGGTCTCTTGATGACAGAAACATAATAGGAACTTTGGAAATCTTGCGAATCTCCTGGCACCAGTGATAACCATTAAAGAGAGGCAAGCCGATATCCATGATAACCAGATGAGGTTGAGATTGAACAAATAGTGTCAGAACTTCCATAAAGTCTTCTACCATAACTACTTCAAAACCCCATTCGGAGAGCATTTTCCCAACTTGCTGACGAATAACTGGATCATCTTCTACTAGTAAAATCTTATGCATCTGCTCCTCCTTTTTCTATATTATAGCAAAATTCTTCTGACTACTAGCGAAATTGATGTAAATCTGATATGATAAAAGTTAAGAAAGGAATTCTCATGGCCAATATTTTTGACTACCTAACTGACGTTCAATACGATTCTTTTTATGATCTTCCCTTAAATGAACTGGATATACTTGCTCTGACTGAGTTGACCTATCTTTCTTTTGATAACCTATTGGACCAGCCTGTCAATCGTTTAAGCGATGTTGCAACACGTGTCCCTCGAGAAAGTACCATGTTGACCAATAAAGAACGACTTCAGCTCCTCAATCAGTTATCCCAACACAAACGTTTTAAAAATAGCAAACTTTCTAATTTTGTCAACGAGGTCGACACAGAACTTCAAAAGCAGTTCGCTGCTATGACCTATCGTCTGAACCTAGATACTTATCTGATTGTCTTTCGTGGCACAGACGACAGTATTATTGGCTGGAAGGAAGATTTCCATATGACCTACATGAAGGAAATCCCTGCCCAAAAGGATGCTCTTGAATACTTGGAAGATTTCTTTACCCAACATCCAAAACAAAACGTCATGCTTGCTGGACATTCTAAAGGTGGGAATCTAGCCATCTATGCCGCTAGTCAAATCCAACCTGAATTGCAGGAAAAGATATCTGCGATTTATACCTACGATGCCCCTGGTTTGCAGGCTCATCTGACTGAAACCACTGGTTATCAAGATGTTATTCCAAAAATTCGCCGCTATGTCCCACAGGGATCTGTTATTGGCATGATGCTAGAAGTCCCTGATACACCTATCGTCGTCAAGTCTACAGCTCTCGGAGGAATCGCTCAACACAGTACCTTTAGTTGGCTGACAGAGGGACACCACTTTGTCCAACTAGAGGCCATCAGTAGCGAAAGTCTCCAAATCAAAGACACTCTTAAAAAATGGGTGGACAGTGTTCCCGATGAAGAACTGGAACTCTACTTTGATCTCTTTTTCGGAACCATCCTAGAATCTGGAATCAGCTCCATTAATGAACTGTCTTCTAAAAATGCTATTGAACATGTTCGACAACTTGTTTCTCAAGCTCAGACTCTAGAGCCTGAGCAAGTTGAAATCTTAAAAAATCTGACACAACTCCTACTAGATGCTCGTTTCCATGCCTGGAAAAATCATTTTTAAAAAGTTAAAAGTCCCTTCCTTTATGGAGGGACTCTTTTGTTGATTCCTTATTTTGTGCTTCTGTGTTATACTAGAAACTGTAAATCTATGAAAGAGGAAATCCTATGAAAATCCACAAAACTGTGAACCCTGTTGCCTATGAAAATACTTATTATCTTGAAGGGGACCAGCACCTGATTGTTGTTGATCCGGGTAACCATTGGGAGGCCATTCGCAAGACTATCGAAACCATCAATAAACCGGTCTGTGCCATTCTCCTGACCCACACTCACTACGACCATATTATGAGTCTGGACTTGGTCAGAGATACTTATGGAAATCCTCCAGTCTATGTGGCAGAAAGTGAAGCTTCTTGGCTCTATACTCCTGTTGACAACCTTTCAGGTCTCCCTCGACACGATGATATGGCGGATGTCATCTGCAAACCAGCTGAACACACTTATGTCTTTCATGAAGAATACCAGATTGAAGAATTCCGCTTCACTGTATTACCAACTCCAGGCCACTCTATCGGAGGAGTTTCATTTGTTTTTCCAGATGGTCGCTTGGTCTTAACGGGAGATGCCCTTTTCCGAGAAACCATTGGTCGGACAGATTTGCCAACTGGTAGTATGGAACAACTCCTTCATAGTGTCCAAACCCAGCTCTTTACCCTTCCAAACTACGATGTCTATCCAGGACATGGTCCAGCTACGACTATCGCCCACGAAAAAAACTTTAATCCATTTTTCTAAAACATAAAAACCAAGGATCAAACACCCTTGGTTTTTTGATTACCAAATAATCACACGGTCTTCTGGTGAGCGCCACATGCCGTCGCCTTCTTTAACATCATAGGTCGTAAAGAAGTCATCGAAGTTTGGCACTTGGATGTTAACACGGAGTTTAGCTGGAGCGTGCACATCAACGCTAGCCATGAGTTTCATCAACTCTGGACGGCCTTTCATTCGCCAAATACGCGCAAAGTTGTTGAAGAATTCTTCAGCTGAGAAGTCTGGCTCTCTCTTGGCAGCTTCTAGCGCTGCAGCGATTCCTCCTAGGTCAGCAACATTTTCTGATACGGTCAATTTACCGTTAATCGTTGCGCCGTAAGATTCTTGGCCGTCAAACTGGTCGATAACCTTCTGAGTTTTCTCTTTGAAGGCTGCATAGTCGCTCTCAGTCCACCAATCCTTGAGGCTACCATTTTCATCAAAGGAAGCTCCGTTGGTATCAAAGGCGTGAGAAATTTCGTGGGCGATAACTGCACCGATCCCACCGTAGTTAGCAGAAGATGACTGATGTAAGTCATAGAAAGGAGCCTGTAAGATAGCTGCTGGGAAAACAATCAAGTTCTTTTGTGGATTGTAGTAGGCATTGACCATATGAGCTGGCATTCCCCACTCCTTGTAGTCAACCGGCTGATTCCACTTGCTCCAGCTGTGCTTGATTTCAACACGCGCAAAGGCAAGGGCATTCTCAAAGAGGCTAGCAGATTCATCCACTACCTTGTCCTTATAGCGAGCTGGCAGCTCTTCTGGATAACCGATATAAGGCTTGATGACATTGAGTTTGACGATGGCTTTTTCTCGTGTTTCAGGAGTCAGCCAGTCATTCTTAGCCAAACGTTCCTTATAAACGTCAATCATAGTCGCTACTTTTTTCTCTACGTCTGCCTTGGCTTCTGGCGAGAATTTTTCGTGTGCATACCAAAGACCAAGCGCTTGTTTGAATGGTCCTTGAGCTAAATGGTAGGCAGCCTTGCGTTTGTCTTGAGCCTCTGGAACTCCTGAAAGAGCTCGTCCGTAGGCACCTGACAAGATACGAATCTCATCTGTTAGATAACTAGTTGAAAGATTAACCACACTCAAGATCAAGCTTGCCTTGAGTAAAGGCCAAGCTTCTTCACTATAGAATTGCTCTGCTGCTTGCCAGAAACGTTCTTCATCTACAATGACCTTATCAGGAACTTGACCAAGAACAGCTTGGAAAAAGTCATCTAGAGGTAGAGCAGGAGCAAACTTTTTGAAATCTTCATAAGAATATGGATGGTAAAGTTTGGCATATTCTGAACTTTCTTCATTTGAGAGCACTACAGCTGCGATGCGGCGGTCCAATTCCAATCGTTTTTCTAGCAAGTCTTCGATTTCTTCATCTGAGAAGTTATAGACTTTAAGTAGATTAGAAGTGCTTTCTTTCCAAAGGTTCAATAATTCCTCACGCTGAGGATGGTCTTCCGCATAGTAGGTTGTATCAGGCAAGATAGTTCCTGGAGCACTAGCCCAGAGAACATTGGTTCTAGCATCCATAAAGTCTGGTGATACACCAAAAGGAAGGAAGTTAGGTTTTCCAGCAAGTTCAAACTCTGCTAGTCTAGCAGTAAAATCTGCAAAAGTCTCCAATTCTTGGAATTCTTTAAGAAGTGGTAAGACAGGTGTGATACCGTCAACTTCTCTCTTGTCAAAATCACGAACTAGGCGGTGGTATTTGACAAAGTTTGCCAAGATAGCATCCTCAGGCACCTCTTGACCTGCCAACCACTTGTCTGTTGTCGCCAGCATCAGGTCTTCTATTTCCTGGTCTAAATCAACAAAACCTCCCGTTTGAGACTTATCTGCTGGAATTTCAGCTGTCTTCTGCCATTCTCCATTGATTGCATCATAAAAATCGTCTTGATAACGTGTCATCTTGTTCTCGCTTTCATTTGTACTTGTTTTTAGCTTAACAAAAATTAACTGGGAATGCAATTAAAATACAAGGTTAAAAGAACTTAAATATTTTACTGTTAATATTTTAATTTTTTGAAAAATTAACTTGACTTAATTTTTTTTTTAAGGTATATTAAGAGTTAGGAGGAATATAAGTTTATGATACGTATCGAAAACCTCAGTGTCTCCTACAAAGAAACGTTGGCACTTAAGGATATTTCACTAGTGCTCCAAGGACCAACAATTATCGGAATCATTGGTCCCAACGGTGCTGGAAAATCAACATTATTAAAAGGTATGCTGGGAATTATCCCACATCAAGGTCAGGCATTTCTCGATGACAAGGAAGTTAAAAAATCCTTACATCGAATCGCCTATGTCGAACAAAAAATCAATATCGACTACAACTTTCCCATCAAGGTCAAGGAATGCGTCTCGTTAGGACTATTTCCCTCTATTCCTCTCTTTCGAAGTTTAAATGCTAAACATTGGAAGAAAGTGCAAGAGGCCCTTGAAATCGTCGACCTAGCTGACTACGCTGAACGTCAAATCAGTCAACTGTCTGGAGGTCAGTTCCAGCGGGTCTTGATTGCCAGATGTTTGGTGCAGGAAGCCGACTATATCCTCTTAGATGAACCCTTTGTGGGGATTGACTCAGTCAGTGAAGAGATTATCATGAATACGCTGAGAGATCTGAAAAAAGCTGGGAAGACGGTTCTCATCGTCCACCACGACCTCAGCAAGGTTCCCAACTACTTCGATCAAGTCTTGCTTGTCAATCGAGAAGTGATTGCTTTTGGTCCGACCAAAGAAACCTTTACCCAAGCCAATCTCAAAGAAGCTTACGGTAATCGACTCTTTTTCAATGGAGGTGACCTATGATTGCAGAATTTATAGATGGATTGCAAAAATTCCATTTCTTACAAAATGCCTTGATAACAGCTATTGTTATCGGGGTCGTAGCTGGAGCTGTAGGATGTTTCATCATTCTACGTGGGATGTCACTCATGGGAGATGCCATTTCACATGCTGTCTTACCAGGTGTAGCCCTCTCCTTCATCTTGGGCATTGACTTCTTTATCGGAGCCATTGTCTTTGGACTGCTAGCTGCTATCATCATTACCTACATCAAGGGAAACTCGATTGTCAAAAGCGATACCGCCATCGGCATTACCTTTTCTTCTTTCTTAGCTCTCGGTATCATCTTGATTAGTGTCGCTAAAAGTTCAACTGACCTTTTCCATATCCTTTTTGGTAATATTCTTGCTGTTCAAGATACAGATATGTTTATTACTATGGGTGTAGGGGCAGCCATTCTCTTGTTAATCTGGATTTTCTTCAAGCAACTCTTGATAACGTCCTTTGATGAACTCTTGGCTAAAGCCATGGGAATGCCTGTCAATTTCTATCACTACCTTCTCATGGTACTCCTGACTCTCGTGTCTGTGACAGCCATGCAAAGTGTCGGAACTATCCTGATTGTAGCCATGCTGATTACCCCAGCTGCAACTGCTTATCTGTATGCTAATAGCCTGAAAAGCATGATTTTCCTTTCCTCAACCTTTGGAGCTACTGCTTCAGTTTTGGGGCTCTTTATCGGCTATAGCTTTAACGTTGCGGCAGGTTCTAGTATCGTGCTTACAGCCGCTAGTTTCTTTCTCATTAGCTTCTTTATCGCTCCGAAACAACGATATTTGAAACTGAAAAATAAACATTTGTTAAAATAAGGGGTAAAGCCCCAATAAATTGGAGGATCTAATGAAAAAATTAGGTACATTGTTGGTTCTTTTTCTTTCCGCCATTGTTCTCGTAGCATGTGCTAGCGGAAAAAAAGATGCAGCTTCTGGTCAAAAACTAAAAGTTGTTGCTACAAACTCAATCATCGCTGATATTACTAAAAATATTGCTGGTGACAAGATTGATCTTCACAGTATCGTTCCTGTTGGCCAAGACCCACACGAATACGAACCACTCCCTGAAGACGTTAAGAAAACTTCTCAAGCTGATTTGATTTTCTATAACGGGATCAACCTTGAAACAGGTGGCAATGCTTGGTTTACAAAATTGGTAGAAAATGCTAAGAAAACTGAAAACAAAGACTACTTTGCAGTCAGCGAAGGCGTTGATGTTATCTACCTTGAAGGTCAAAACGAAAAAGGCAAAGAAGACCCACACGCTTGGCTTAACCTTGAAAACGGTATGATCTTTGCTAAAAACATCGCAAAACAATTGAGCGCTAAAGACCCTAGCAACAAGGAATTCTACGAAAAAAATCTCAAAGAATATACTGATAAGCTAGACAAACTTGACAAGGAAGCTAAAGAGAAATTTAACAACATCCCTGCTGAGAAAAAACTCATCGTAACCAGCGAGGGATGCTTCAAATACTTCTCTAAAGCTTACGGTGTACCAAGTGCTTACATTTGGGAAATCAACACTGAAGAAGAAGGAACACCTGACCAAATCAAGACTTTGGTTGAAAAACTTCGCCAAATGAAAGTTCCATCACTATTTGTTGAATCCAGTGTCGATGATCGTCCAATGAAGACTGTTTCAAAAGACACAAACATCCCAATCTATGCTCAAATCTTTACGGACTCAATCGCTGAAGAAGGTAAAGAAGGCGACAGCTACTACAACATGATGAAATACAACCTTGATAAGATTGCTGAAGGATTGGCAAAATAATACTCTTCGAAAATCTCTTCAAACCGTGTCAGCTTAGACTTGGATTATATATGTGACTGACTTCGTCAGTTCTATCTGCAACCTCAAAACAGTGTTTTGAGCAACCTGCGGCTAGCTTCCTAGTTTGCTCTTTGATTT
>NZ_JUOS01000002.1 GCF_001075875.1 Streptococcus oralis | reverse complement strand
CTAAAAGACGAACAAAAAGTTCAATCAGCTACCGCGTCAAAGTTTGATTGCTAATAAAAAATGAGGTCGAGATCTTTGGTCCCAACCTCATCTTATTCATTTAGAAAACTTACTTCTTCTCAATCGGTGCTACACTGGCTAGGAGTTTTTTGAGGCCGACTTCTGGGAAATTGATTTTCAATTCCTGAGTAGATCCACTTCCTGAAACTTCTAGAACAGTTCCTTCGCCCCATTTCTTATGAAGGGCAATGTCACCAATAGACCAACCTGTCTCACTAGAAGCCGATTTAGAACCGGCTGAAAACTGTCCAAAAGGTAGTCCTTTTGATTCAATTGATCTTGGTGCTGCGTTGCGTTTACGATCTTGTAGAGCTTGAGCTAGACTCATGCCTTGACCAAAGGCGACACCTCCACTACTATAGGATGCTTTGAAGCTACTATTAGCAGGACGCGCCAAACCTTGATAATTTAACAAATCTGAACTAATCTCATTGATAAAGCGTGTTGGGCGATTATAGTTCGTTCTACCAAATAGCAAGCGTGAGTTAGCATTAGTCAGATAGAGAATTTTCTCTGCGCGCGTGATACCGACATAGGCTAGACGGCGTTCCTCTTCTAGTTCATCCATGTCTTCTGCTGCACGACTAAGTGGAAAGACATTTTCTTCCATTCCAATTAAGAAGACAACTGGAAACTCTAATCCCTTTGCCGCATGGAGCGTCATCAAGGTTACTTCTGATGTTTCCTGACTGCCAGAGTCTGTATCTGCAATCAAGGCCAAATCGTTCAAGAAGCGACTGAGCTTATCCAAGCCAGTTTCCTCTTCCTGATTATCTGGATTATCATCAAAGTTCTTGGTAACAGAAAGGAACTCTTCGATATTTTCAACACGAGCCTTACTTTCTAAGGTTGCTTGAGCATTGAGAATATCCACGTAGCCTGTTTTTTCCAAGACTGCTTCCACTAACTCAGTAATGGTTAACTGATCCAGTTGCTCCCGAAAATCAAGAATCATATTGGCAAAATCCCAGATAGACTGGGCTGCCTTACCTTTAATCCCTGATAACATGATGTTAGCTGAAGCATCAAGCATCGACATATTTTGTAGGTTGGCAAAGTCACGGATTTTCTCTACTGTTCCTGGTCCAATGCCACGTTTTGGTTCATTGATAATCCGCTCAAAACTGATATTATCACTCAAATTGGCAATGAGATTCAGATAAGCGATAATATCACGGATTTCCTTACGGCTATAGAACTTTGTTCCACCAACCATAGTATAAGGAATATTAGACTTAAGCAGAGCTTCTTCAATGGTACGAGACTGGGCATTAGTACGGTAAAGAACTGCAAAGTCCTTGTGAAGGAAGTTTTGGCTTCGACCAAGTTCATCGATGGTTTTAGCAACAAAGACAGCCTCGTCTTGTTCATCATTAGCACGATAGTAGACAATCTGTTCCCCATCCGCATTTTGAGTCCAGAGATTCTTAGGACGACGATTTTTATTGTTTTTGATAACGTCATTAGCAGCTTGGAGGATGGTCTTGGTCGAACGGTAATTTTCCTCCAATAAAACAACCTTGGCTTGAGGATAATCCTTCTCAAAATCCAAGATATTCTGCATATCAGCACCACGCCAACCGTAGATAGACTGGTCAGCATCCCCAACTACGCAGATATTTTGGAAACGAGAAGCCAAGAGTTTAACGAGTTGATACTGAGCATGGTTGGTATCTTGATACTCATCAACATGAATGTACTGGAACTTCTGTTGGTAATAAGTCAAAACATCGGGATTTTGATCAAAAAGACGTAGAGTCAACATAATCAAGTCATCAAAGTCCACCGACTCTGACTGACGAAGTTCTTTCTGATAGGCCGTATAACACTTTGCTACAATTTGAGTGTACATATCTCCTGCCTGAGCAGCGTAAGCAACATCGTCAATCAGATCATTCTTAGCATTGGAAATGGTTCCCAAAATAGTCCGTTCATTCCATTTTTTAGGATCCAAGTTCAACTGCTTGAGAATGCGTTTCATGAGCGTTCGCTGTTCTCCAGGATCAACAATCGTAAAATTGCGATTATAGCCAATGTGGTCGGCATCGCGACGTAGGATACGCACGCACATAGAGTGGAAGGTCGCAATCAAACAATCCTGAGTAGCTGGATTGAGTCCATAAGCACGCTCCTTCATTTCACGGGCAGCTTTATTGGTAAAGGTAATGGCCAAGATATTCCATGGGTTGACCATCTTTTCATCAATTAAGTAGGCAATACGGTGGGTTAAAACACGAGTCTTACCAGATCCCGCCCCCGCCATGATCAGCAAAGGTCCTTCTGTGGTTTGAACAGCCTCGGCTTGACGGTCATTCATTCCCTTTAATAAATCGTTCATTTTCTCTTCCTTATTCTTCAAGTCAATGTTTCTATTATATCAAAAAAGTTTGAAAATAACTTTTCTTAGGAGCCTTCTGATTATTTTAGTTGGCAAGACAAGAAAAGGCTGGGACAAAAGTCCTAGCCTCTCAATTCTCTTTTGATTATCGAGCAAGACGCAGTGGTTGAGTGGGCTCTACTACGCTGATTTCATCAGCTTTT
>NZ_JUOS01000147.1 GCF_001075875.1 Streptococcus oralis | reverse complement strand
AGCATTCAATACGAATCAATACATAAGAAAAACGCTGATTTCAAGCGTTTTTTCTTTTTGCCAATTTCAATAAAAATTAACTAAATAATTACATTTTTCGTGTAGTTTTTTAAAATCAAACATCAATTTTATTAAAGCATATATTCGTGAGCATATAATTTGTGTGCGCTCTCACATTATGATATACTATATTTAACCCAAATATATTGGGGTTGTGAAAGGAGGGTGCATATTATGTTGTGGTCCATTATTGTAGGAGGTTTTATCGGTCTCGCTGCAGGAGCAATTACTAAAAAAGGTGGTTCAATGGGAATCATTGCAAATATTTTTGCTGGTTTAATTGGGTCATCCGTCGGCCAATCGCTTTTTGGGACATGGGGACCTTCTCTAGCGGGAATGTCAATTATTCCATCGATTGCTGGTGCGGTGATTGTTGTCGCTGTAGTATCATTCCTTTTGGGTAAAAAAGGTTAACTTTTTACTCAATCATAAGCTATAGATTTAAATTTAGTATTGACGGGTAAACCTATAGTTTAGTGCTTTAATTGAAAGGATTTTATATGTCAAAATCAAAGAAAATATTATTACTTATTTTCTGTATTTTAATCTTGACAATTTTCCTTCCTATTTTGATAGATTATCACCAGGTTAGTGATTTAGGAATTCAATTGACTAGCTGGCGACAGACATCATTTGAATATTATCTCGCTAGATATGTATTTTGGGGGCTTCTAGGCCTGTCTATCTTAGTTTTATTATGGGTCTTAGTAATCCTGTTTTATCCTAGACAATATCTGGAAATAAAACTTGGAACTAAAGACGATAAATTAAAACTAAAAAATTCAGCTATCGAAGGATTTGTTCGATGCTTGGTTCTTGATCATAAGTTAGTTAAAGATCCTAAAATCAAAGTACAAACTCGGAAAAAGAAATGTTTCGTTTCTGTAGAAGGTACAACTGTTCTTTCAGATAACATTGCTAACAAATTTGAAGTAGTTCAAAACGAAATTACTCAAGGATTGAAAGAATTCTTTGGCATTGATCGAGAGGTTAAACTGGAAGTTTCAGTGAAAGAATATGACCCTCAAAAAGCAGCTAAGAAAATTGTTAGTCGTGTAAAGTAAGGAAGTAAAAAATGGAATGGTTTAAAAAACATCAATACCCAATCCTATGTGGAGTAGTAGGTATTATTCTAGCCTGCCTCATTCTATCCTTTGGTTTCTTTAAAACGATGTTTGTTTTAATTTGTGGAGCTTTAGGAATTTGGTTGGGATACTATGTACAGAAGAATTATTTAAATAAATAAAAAGGAGTTTCATATGTCAAACGTAGAAAAAAATGCAAATGAAAAACAAGATGTTGTTTCTAAAGATGTTCGAGGAGAATTAACTTACGAAGATAAAGTTATTCAAAAAATTATCGGCCTTTCACTAGATAAAGTCCCAGGACTATTACATGTTGATGGCGGATTTTTCTCAAATCTTACAGAAAAACTTGTCAATACTAACGATGTAACACACGGTGTTAACGTTGAAGTTGGTAAAGAACAAGTAGCAGTTGACTTGAACGTTATTGTAGAGTACAGAAAAAACGTTCCAACTCTATACAAGGAAATCAAAGACGTTATCGTATCAGAAGTTGCAAAAATGACTGATCTAGAAGTAGTTGAAGTTAACGTTAATGTTGTTGACATCAAAACTAAAGAACAACATGAAGCAGACTCAGTTAGCCTTCAAGATCGTGTAACTGACGTGGCAGAATCAACAGGCGAGTTCGCGTCAGAACAATTCTCAAGAGTGAAATCTGGTATCGGTTCAGGTGTTGCAGTAGCACAAGAAAAACTTGGCGAAGGCGCTGAATTTGTTCAAGAAAAAGTTGGTCAAGGTGTTGAAACTGTTAAAGACGCTGCAGCCAAAGCAGAACCACGTGTTCAATAATTACTAATTTAGAAAAAAATAAAAGGAGGACATACTTATGTCTACAGAAGAAAAATTAAACCAAGCAGCAGGATCTGTTAAAGAAGGCGTTGGCAAATTGATCGGCGATAAAGAACTTGAAAAAGAAGGAGCTGCTGAAAAAGTTGTTTCTAAAGTGAAAGAAGTTGCTGAAGATGCAAAAGATGCTGTAGAAGGTGTCGTTGAAGGTGTAAAAAACATGCTTCATAAAGATGAAGAAAAATAATTAGATTATATCACCTTTTTAATTCTCTTTACTGCACCCCGCATAAACGGGGTGTTTTTGTTATTCGTTTTTATCAATGCACGTTTTATAGAGAAAAAAAGAATACAGGACAAACAAATTCCTGTATTCTTAAAATAACTTAGAACAGATATGATAATGAAACGAATAATAAGATTATAGTGCAAATTATTTTTACGATTTTTACATATTGTTGTTTGAACAATTTATCAGAGAAAAGACTCAATCCAAGCACAACAAAAAACAAGGTAGTTCTTAAAATAAAAACAGTCATGGTCCAAACTCCTTTCGTTATTTTGTTAATCCAGTAAATAAGTTGAATAGTAATTATCTAATTTTCAAACATATCCATCTGCCTTGGTAAAGCCTTTATTCTTTGATTATTAATCGGTATCTCTATCTATATTTATTATAGCACAAATAACATTATTAAACAATTATATTTATCCTTTATAAACTAACATTTGGCCATTTGACAAGGATGGATACCTGCTCCGAACTTGCTTCTAAAAGGTAGCAAGTTCAACTCTCACTGCCTTTTCTCTCCTCCTATTTTTGAGAGCGCTTGAAATATGTTATAATAGTTCTAGATTATTTTTTTGGAGGCAAACCGTGGGAAATTTTATTGAGCTAGTCTTTCATCGTTTCTTTTTGGGGATGATTGCAACGGTTTATTTTTGGTTATTGACACTAGCAGGAGGAGTAGTCTTTGGTATAGCGCCAGCTAGTGCGACTCTCATGAGTTTATTTGCAGAACACGGCTATTCATACCGTGCCTATGGTTTTAAAGAGGCTTGGACTCTTTACAAGAGCAATTTTGTTAAAAGCAATCTCAGTTTCTACACCTTTATGGGACTTGACTTGATCTTGATTTATGGTTTGTATCTCATGATCCAATTGCCGCATCAGACCATTATCCACTTGGCAGCAACATTTTTAAATATCTTTCTGGTAGCTTTGGTATTTTTGGCCTATACTGTGTCTTTAAAAATGCAAGTTTATTTTGACTTATCCTATCAAAATACCTTAAAGCTAGCCTTTATCGGAATTTTTATGAGCTTGTCAGCAGTGGCCAAGGTTCTTCTTGGTAGCGTCTTGTTAGCCATCATTGGCTTCTATATGCCAGCACTCATTATTTTTGTAGGGGTTGGAATGTGGCATTTCTTTATTAGTGATTTATTGGAGCCTGTTTATGAAAACATTCATGAAAAATTGGCGTCCAAATAGAATGAAACAGTTTTGGCTTCATTCGCTCCTTAGAACCTATAGTTGGGTGATGATTGTCATCATTGCTAGTTTTGCTCTTTTGATTTCCTATGTAAACTGGGATAGTCGCGAAAAAGAAGCAAGACAGGTTTCCCAGCGGGTTTTGACTCGGACGGTGAGTGAGGTTGAGTATTACTATCGAGAGTCAGCGCGTTCAGCTCAAAGTTTAGTAGATAATCAAGCGCGAATCGAGGGAATTTATAAGTATTTTAGCCTTAGTACACCAGATTATTTCTATTGGCAACTGGAGCGTAAGGCATCACCCTATATTTCTGTATCCATTTATGAAAATATCGATGACCTTTATGTGCGCAATGATTTTGTAACGGGTGTAGCCATTGTCTTGCAAGATTCGACAGAAGTTTATGTTTCGACTAGGGACAATCGTAGTGGTTACAAGGTTTCTGCAGACGCCTTTAAGCCAGATGCTAATAGTTTTGCCGTTCCCGTATCCGATCCCGTATCGGATCAAGCTCTTGGAGTTATTTATGTTTCTGTATCTTCCGATGTTTTTTATAAGGCTATTGACAATACCAGAGGAAATATCCCAATTGCTGTGAGCATAACCTCTCCTTTTGAAACGGAAATGTTTCACCAAGGTGAAAAAAGTGATCGAGAGGAATGGTTGCAAGACGAGACTGCTCATGGTTATCAGGTTCAAGTTGCTGTTCCGCGAGGTTATGTCCTTAGTGGTAGTATCTCTAGTTCTGTCTTTATTCTTGCTTTGAGTCTTCTCTTTATCGTTATTTTATATGTAACCTTGAAAAAAACATTTTCGAAGTATCAAACACAGGTTGTTGACCTAGTGGAAACAATCCATGATATTGCGCAAGGGGAGCAGGGAAAAAGAATTGATCTCACGAAAAAAGACCAGGAATTACTTTTAATCGCTGAGACAACAAATGATATGTTGGATCGATTGGAGAGAAATATCCATGATATTTATCAGCTTGAACTGAGCCAAAAAGATGCAAATATGCGTGCCCTACAAGCTCAGATAAATCCACATTTCATGTACAATACTCTGGAGTTTTTGCGGATGTATGCTGTGATGGAGAATCAAAATGAATTAGCGGATATTATCTACGAATTCAGTAGTCTCTTGCGTAACAACATCTCTGATGAGCGAGAAACAACATTAAAGCAAGAAGTGGAATTTTGTCGGAAGTACAGTTATCTCTGTATGGTGCGTTATCCAAAATCCATTGCTTACGGATTTAAAATCGACCCTGGATTGGAAGAAATGCGCATTCCAAAATTCACCCTCCAACCCTTGGTGGAAAATTATTTTGCCCACGGAGTTGATCATCGACGTACAGATAATGTGATCAGTATCAAGGCTTTGAAAAAAGATGGCTATGTTGAGATTTTGCTTACGGATAATGGACGCGGAATGCCTGCTGATAAGCTAGCAGAGATCCAAGCTAAATTAGCTCAGAGAACCTTTGAACATACGGTGGATTATAGTGGGAAACGCCAGTCCATTGGGATTGTCAATGTGCATGAGCGCTTTGTACTCTACTTTGGCGACCGATATGATATCAATGTAGAATCAGTTGAAAAAGAAGGTGTTCGCTATCGAATCACCATTCAAAATGAAGAGAAAGGATAAAGATGTATAAAGTACTTTTAGTTGACGATGAGTACATGATTACAGAAGGACTCAAACGTTTGATTCCTTTTGACAAATGGGATATGGAAGTCGTTGCAACAGCCAATCATGCTGACGACGCTCTGGACTACGTACGAGAACATCCCGTCGATATTGTCATTTCAGATGTCAATATGCCTGACAAGACAGGGCTTGAGATGATTGGGGAGATGAAGGAGTTGTTGCCAAATGCATACTATATCCTCCTTTCAGGCTACCAAGAATTTGACTATGTCAAAAAAGCCATGAATCTCAATGTCGTTGATTATCTGGTCAAACCAGTCGATAAGGTTGAGCTTGAACGCTTGCTTGAAAAGATTGCCAGTCAGCTTGGTGAAAAATCTCATGAGCCAGAAATATTGAGTCAGCAACTAGATGAAGAAGCATTCAAGGCTCATCTCAGCCAAAAAGAAAATTGGTGGATCGGACTTTCCAAGGAAAAACAAGGGAATTTTGTCATTCCTTACTACGTTCTGGGGCAAGATTGGCAAATTGTCCTTGCTGATCAGGAATTTGAGGGCTTGTTGGTCATGCCTTTTGAAGCACCGTATCAAGCCAACTTTGAAAAATGGAAATTTAATGTAGAAAAGGCACTCTTTTATGGTTCGGTCAATTTAGATCAGTCTGAAAGTCTCTTTTCTTACTACGAACCCATTTATCGAGTGATTATCCAGGGGAATCTCCAGCAGATTATCGAGGAGTTGACCTTACTTGAGAAGATTGTTCTTGAAAATACACCGAGGGTATCCATTACTAAGCAACTCTTTACTCAGTTTGTGATGGATGTTTTCCATCTTTTTGAGCATTTGAAGGCAGACGACATGACAGATATTGTCAAGAACATCCATGCCATTACAACTTTTGAGGACTTAGTCGCTTATACCAAAGAGACCTTGACTTCCTTCTTTGGCCAATACCGCATGAATGAAAATGTAGTTAGTGTGCTTGAAGTCATTGGTAGAGACTACAAAAAAGAACTTTCCCTCAAGGATATCAGCAAGGATCTCTTTATCAATCCCGTTTATTTGGGCCAGCTAATCAAGAAGGAAACCAATTCAACCTTTGCTGAACTTCTCAATAAGCAACGCATCAAGGCCGCCCAGCAACTCTTATTATCTACAAATGATAGTATTGAGGACATTTGCTATACGGTTGGTTACAGTAATGTTGGTTATTTCTATAAGGTCTTTCGAAAACTATGTGGGAAGTCTCCTAAAGCCTACCGTAAACAGGTGGAAGCAAACTTATAAGATTTGTTTTGCTTGTTAAAATATGCTATAATAAACTAAAAAACATAAGGGGGTTGCTTTGATGAAAAAGAAACCAATCTATCTATGGGTATTACTGATTTTTTCAGCCTTACTCTCAGCAATGTCACTATTTGGAATCATATCTCCAGTACCTACTGCGGAGGGTATGAGCAATCTAGAAACATCAGCATCAGGTGTTAATGCTACTTATGCAAAGGAGCTCGTTGCTTACACCATTAAGGTATCGGAGCATGGTCATTCTATCTTCAGCATTCTCTTGGTTGTCTTATCTGTTATTCTGGTTGTTGTGGCTTTGGTTTTCCTTATTCGTAAAAACCTTCAATTGGCTAACTACACTTATCTTGCTTATGTCTTCGTTGCCATCGTTGGTTCTATCTACAACTTTATCGGCGTTCAGGATGCGGTTTCACTTTTTACAGACCCTAACATCCGTATGGGAGCGGAGCTTGGTGCCAAAGGTTCAGCTATTTTGGGGATCGTACTCAATGTTATCTTCTTAGCAATCGTCTTCTATAAAATGTGGCGTCAGCAAAAAGAATTAACAGAAGCTCAAGAAGAGGAAGAACTGGCCTAAGAGTTGACAAAGGATAACTATCAAGATACAATCTTGGTAGTTATTTTTTTGAATTCAAAAAAGAAGGAGGAGAGCATGAAAAAAATTTCCTTAGTCTATATCAGTCTGAGTGGAAATACTGAAAGTTTCGTCACACGTCTGAAGGCATACCTTTTAGAACAGTATGGGAACATTGAAGTGGAAAAGATCCATATTAAAGATTTGGTCAAGGAGGGAGAGAATTTCTTTGAGATGACCAATCCATATGTCGCTTTTCTACCGACTTATCTAGAAGGTGGCAATGGAGTTGACAATGGTGATGTGGAGATTTTGACCACTCCAGTAGGGGACTTTATAGCTTACGGTGACAATGCCAGCAAGTGTTTTGGTGTCGTAGGATCAGGCAATCGTAACTTTAACAACCAATACTGTTTGACGGCAAAACAATACAGCCAACGCTTTGGTTTCCCCGTTCTAGCTGACTTTGAGATGCGTGGAATGCTGGGAGATATCAAGAAGGTCGCAGGGATTATTGCGGACTTATACGAGTTGAATACGGATTAATAGAATCATTTGATGTAGCAGTTGGGCTTCTCAACTGCTTTTTGAATACGCAAAAAAGCACCCAAGGTGGGTGCTACTTTATAAACTAACCTGCTTTTCCGATAGCGAGTGCGTAGATAAAGAAGATTGCAAAACCAAATAGGAAAATCAGTCCTGCAATAGCGAGCAGTTTCAGCCAAGAAGGAAGGTTTTTGTTCTCACGTGTGACTAAGACATAGTTTAAAAGGGCAAAGAATGGTGTTGTGAGGAAAGAACCAATCATGGCAAAGCGAAGCATGGTTGACACTTGACCTGCAAAGAATTTGATAATAACAATACCAATGATAGCTGTGATGGTCATCCAGATTTTCAAAGATTTGCTATCGTCATCCTTTTGATTAGCTAGGAGACGAAGGGAAACCTGGTTAACACGAGAATAACCATCGATAACAGTGATAACTGTTCCAAAGATACAGAGGAAAGCGATAAAGGTGATTAAGTAACGAGACCATTCACCAAGTACAGAAGCATACATACCTACAAATTGAGAGATGTATTTGGCAGAAGCGGCTTCAACTGCTTGTCCTGTAGGATACTGAATAAGCGCTCCGAGTGCTACAAAGAATACTGCAAGAATGGCTGTTCCAATATAACCTACGTTAAAATCGAAAAGAGCATCTTCTGTATTAAAGTTGACAGTCTTTTTCTTTTCAGCAGACCAAAGTGAGTTAATGGCTGAAATTTCAATAAGTGCAGGCATCCATCCTAAGAGAGAAACGATAAAGGGAAGTGCAGCCATTTGCCAAGGTGTTTTTTCAACAAAATCAGAACTGTACTCTGGATGCTTAATAGCAGCAATAATAACTGCAAGAACAGTTGCAATGGTTAAGGCAGACATGATCCATTTTGCCATACCATCCAAAAGTTTGTAGCCTCCAAAGAGCAACATAGCCCAAATGATTGCCACAAGTATGAGAGACCATTGAGTGATGCTTAGTCCAATCATTGGAAATGCACTAGCGATGATGGCTGAACAAAGGATAGCAACACCAGCAGTATTGACCATAGCAGAAAAGACATTGAGTAGAAAGAAAATCCAGAGGTAAATTTTCCCTTTTTCAGCATAACCTTCGACTAAGGTTTTTCCAGTATCAGCAGTGTATTCAGAACCAAAACGGAAAAATGGATATTTAAAAACATTAGCTAATATGACCAAGAGTAGTAGGGACCAACCATAAGAACCACCAGCTTGAGTAGAAGATACGATATGTGATCCCCCTACAGCCGCAGAAGCCATTAAGATACCAGGTCCCATTGCTTTAAGTTTACTTGTCCATGTTGATTGGTTTAACGAAGAAACTTGTGACATAATTAATCTCCTATCATTAAATTTTCAGAATAATCTGGATATGTACTCTATTCTATAAAAAAATGATTAGAAAAGCAAGTGAATTTTGAAAATATTTTGAAAATAGTGAAAATAGTTTACAATGAAATAGAGAAAAAGTGATACCGTGCTTGCTTTAGTTCTAGAGTGAGCTATAATAGAGATAAAGATAAATAGAGCGATATTATGTAAAAATACTTAGTAGAAATGGATAAGGAAATGAGTAAACTAGATAGATTTTTAAAGTATATAAAACGCAAACCAAGCTTCAAGGATATTATGCTTTGCAGTGCTTTGCTACTATTAGCGATTGCTCTGCTACTGTTCTCTGAGAAAATTTTTGATGAAGATGCAGCACCATTTGGAACCATGGTATCCTTAGGGATTGTTATCCTGGTAGAAATCTTAGCTGTCAGAAATAAATAAAAAGACTCGAGAAATGCATCTCGAATCCTTTTTCATTTTCTGATGTCTTCCACAATTTCCTTTGAAATCATGATTCCCAAACGATATCCTTTATTGATGTAGTCGATGACATCGTTGATGTTTTCTGTTGTTTGAATTTTTTCCTTGATAGTAGCTCGAAAAGCTTCATCCTTTAACAGCTGTTCTTGTAGAAGTCTTTGTAGTTTTTCCTTTTCGTATTTGTTGATGAGAAAAAGAGCGACAAGACTGATGACAACTAAAATATAAGCATATTGGCTCATAAAATCTCTCCCTTAGTGATAAAGAAATTAATAGCAAGAGAAAAGCGAAAAAGATTTTTCGCTTTTCAAGTAATGACAATATAAAAACTAGGCAAGTAATCGCTAATCTAAAATAGTGGATGTAAAGCCCTCCGCCCCTAGTACCAAATAAAAGTCATAGAGGTTTAGGATTGGTTGCTTAAATCGCTCTGTAATCCCGTAACTTTAAGATTGCGACGTCTTTCGGTAGAAATCGATAATATTTCTATCGAAAGACTAGTGAAGCG
Organism: Streptococcus oralis; assembly: GCF_001075875.1. Taxonomy (GTDB): domain Bacteria; phylum Bacillota; class Bacilli; order Lactobacillales; family Streptococcaceae; genus Streptococcus; species Streptococcus oralis_I. The sequence continues at coordinate 23,221 of NZ_JUOS01000147.1, read as the reverse complement.
CCTAGCCAAACTCTGAATAGGATTTGGCGTTAGTTACTTAGACTGTTTTACAATAAAGTGATTAAAAGCCTACGACATGAGCCTAACCAAATCGATATTATTTGGTTAGGTGAATTAGTGAAGCGTTTAGGCAAATCGCCTCATTTACGACGTCGTGGCCCCTAAATCGATTATATTTAGGGGCCATGACTAGTGAAGCAGTTAGCTAGTCCGCATAAAAGCAGCTAGCGTCCAACAATTAGGAACTTTAATTCCAGTAACTTTAAGATTGCGACTTTTTTCGGTAGAAATCGATCATATTTCTATCGAAAGACTAGTGAAGCACCTAGCCAAAGTCCGAATAGGATTTGGCGTTAGTTACTTAGACTGCTTAGTAATAAATTAATTTAATAGATCACGACATGCATCCAAATAAATCGATATTAATTATTTGGATGCATTAGTAAGGCGTTTAGGCAAATCGCCCGATAGCGATTGCCGTCAAGAGACTAGGAACTTTAGTTCCAGTCTCTTGTAACGAATTACATCTTCTCTGGTGCTTCTACACCCAACAAACGAAGGGCTTCTTTGAGGACAACTGCTGTTGCATAGCTGAGAGCTAGACGACTGTCGCGTTCTGGACTTTCATCCAAGATACGAGTGTGGGCATAGTATTTGTTAAAGGCTTGGGCTAAGCTAATTGCAAATTTAGCAATGATAGAAGGTTCAAAGTTATCCGCCGCACGGTTGATAATACGTGGGAAATCTTGGATGAGTTTAATGATTTCCCAGCTTTCAGGATCATTCAAGCTATAGTTGGCATCTGCTTCAGGTTTGAAATCGGCTTTGCGCAAGATGGATTGGATACGAGCATAGGCGTATTGAACATAAGGACCAGTCTCGCCTTCAAAGGATACCATAGCTTCAAGATCGAAGTCGTATCCATTTGTACGGTCAGTTTTAAGGTCATAGAATTTAATGGCTCCAACTCCAACAGCATGAGCAACCTGGTCTTTATTTTCAAGTTCCGGATTTTTGGCTTCAATTTGCGCTTTGGCACGACTGATGGCTTCTGCGACAGTAGGCTCTAACAAGATAACATTCCCTTTACGAGTAGAGAGTTTCTTCCCTTCTTTTGTTACCAATCCAAAAGGAACATGGACAATATCTTGACTCCAATCGTAACCCATCTCTTGCAAGACAGCCTTGAGTTGTTTAAAGTGAGCAGATTGTTCTTGACCAACGACATAGATCGATTTGGCAAATTGATATTCGTTTTTACGGTAAAGGGCTGCAGCCAAGTCACGTGTGATGTAGAGAGTTGCACCGTCAGATTTCTTGATAAGAGCTGGGTGTTCAATTCCATATTTTTCAAGATTAACAACTTGGGCACCTTCTGATTCGACCAAAAGTCCTTTTTCAGAAAGGATATCTACAACTGCATCCATCTTGTCATTGTAAAAGGCTTCCCCGTTGTAGCTGTCGAATTCAACCTTCAATTCATTGTAAAGGCGGTTAAATTCCACCAAACTTTCATCACGGAACCATTGCCAAAGTGCGAGAGCTTCCTCATCTCCATTTTCAAGTTTACGGAACCATTCGCGTGCTTCTTCATCCAAGCTAGGGTCATTTTCAGCTTCAGCATTGATGCGAACGTAGAGTTTAAGAAGTTCATCAATCGGATGAGCTTTTACAGCTTCTTCGTCGCCCCATTTTTTGTAGGCAACGATCAGCATCCCAAACTGTTTACCCCAGTCTCCCAAATGGTTGACCTTGACTGTTCGATAACCGATTTTTTGGAAAATATGTGACAAGCTATCTCCGATAACAGTTGAGCGCAGGTGACCAATAGAGAATGGTTTAGCAATATTGGGACTAGACATGTCGATAACAACATTTTCTTGTTTACCAATATTTTGGTCAGCATAGTGTTCTTTTTCAGTGATAACAGCTTGTAATACTTGAGCAGAAATGGCATTTTTATCAAGGAAGAAGTTAACATAAGGTCCAGTAGCGACGACTTTTTCAAAGGCTTGGCTATTGATTTTTTCAGCGATATCTGCTGCAATCATTTGTGGAGCTTTTCTCTCAACTTTTGCTAGAGTAAAGGCAGGGAAGGCGATGTCTCCCATATCAGAGTTTTTGGGTTGTTCTAGTAAATTTAAAATAGCCTCTTGATCCAGGCTCTCAATGACGCTAGCCAATTCGTTAGCGATCAATTGTTTTGTATTCATTATAAACTCCTTTGGACTTTTCTTCTATTTTATCACAATTTTGAGGAATGATAAGAATTTTTTTTGAAATATTCGGTTTTTTTGGTATAATGTTCTTATTAAATAGTTGAAAATGTTATAAATATTCACTCGAGAGGATGTTATGAGAAAAAGAGAACGCCATCAGTTAATCAAACAAATGATCACTGAGGAAAAATTAGGGACTCAAAAAGAGATCCAGGATCGGTTGGAAGCACGCAATGTTTTTGTGACGCAAACGACATTGTCGCGTGACCTTCGCGAACTGGGCTTGACCAAGGTTAAGAAAAATGATAAGGTCTACTACGTACTAGCAAATGAGACAGAGAAGATTGACCTGGTTGAGTTTTTATCCCATCATTTGGAAGGTGTAGCAAGAGCTGAGTTTACCTTAGTTTTGCACACTAAATTGGGTGAAGCCGCAGTTTTAGCCAATGTTGTCGATGCCAACAAGGATGAATGGATTTTAGGGACAGTTGCTGGTGCCAATACCCTATTGGTGATTTGCCGAGATCAGCATGTCGCTAAACTCATGGAAGATCGTTTGTTAGATTTGATGAAGGATAGATAAGGTCTTGGGAGTCTCTCTCAAGACTATTTTTAACAAGGAGAGAATGGATGACGACAGAAAAATTATCACCAGGCATGCAACAGTATGTGGATATCAAAAAACAATATCCAGATGCTTTTTTGCTCTTTCGTATGGGTGATTTTTATGAGTTATTTTACGAAGATGCAGTCAATGCTGCCCAGATACTAGAAATTTCACTAACCAGTCGCAATAAGAATGCTGAAAATCCTATTCCCATGGCTGGAGTTCCTTATCACTCAGCACAACAGTATATTGATGTCTTAGTGGAGCGTGGCTACAAGGTTGCCATTGCTGAGCAGATGGAGGATCCTAAGCAGGCAGTAGGGGTTGTTAAGCGCGAGGTTGTGCAGGTGATTACCCCTGGTACAGTCGTCGATAGTAGTAAACCAGATAGTCAAAACAACTTTTTGGTGGCTATCGACCGTGACGGTCAGCAATTTGGTTTGGCATACATGGACTTAGTGACGGGTGATTTCTATGTGACAGGTTTATTGGATTTTACCCTGGTCTGTGGTGAAATCCGAAATCTTAAGGCAAGAGAAGTTGTCATCGGCTATACCTTAACTGAAGAGGAAGAACAGATTCTCAGCCGTCAAATGAATTTGGTACTTTCTTATGAGAAAGAATTATTTGAAGACATCCATCTGCTGGATCCACGCTTGGCGCCAATTGAACAAGCTGCCAGCAGTAAGCTTCTCCAGTATGTTCATCGGACTCAGATGAGAGAGCTCAACCATTTGAAGCCAGTTGTCCGTTATGAAATTAAGGATTTCTTGCAGATGGATTATGCAACCAAGGCTAGTTTAGATCTAGTAGAAAATGCTCGTTCTGGCAAGAAACAAGGGAGTCTTTTCTGGTTGCTAGATGAAACTAAGACTGCCATGGGAATGCGTCTTTTGCGCTCTTGGATCCACCGTCCCTTGATTGACAAGGATCGTATCCTTGAACGTCAGGAGGTTGTACAGGTCTTTCTGGATTATTTCTTTGAACGTAGTGATTTGACAGAAAGCCTCAAGGGAGTCTACGATATCGAGCGTCTGGCTAGTCGTGTGTCTTTTGGGAAAAGTAATCCTAAAGACCTCTTGCAATTAGCGACTACCTTGGGAAGTGTTCCACGAATTCGAGCAATTTTAGAAGGAATGGAGCAACCAGCTCTTGCCTATCTGATTGAACAATTAGATCCTATTCCTGAGTTGGAAAGTCTTATTAGCGCAGCCATCGCTCCTGAGGCTCCTCACGTGATTACCGAAGGCGGTATTATTCGGACTGGCTTTGATGAGACCTTGGACAAGTATCGTCGGGTACTGAGAGAAGGAACCAGCTGGATTGCTGAGATTGAGGGCAAGGAAAGAGAAACCTCTGGCATCAGTACGCTCAAGATTGACTACAATAAAAAAGACGGCTACTATTTCCATGTGACCAATTCGCAGCTTGGTAACGTACCAGCCCACTTTTTCCGTAAGGCTACGCTGAAAAACTCGGAGCGTTTTGGGACAGAGGAGTTGGCTCGTATCGAAGGAGAAATGTTAGAAGCGCGTGAGAAATCAGCCAATCTTGAATACGAAATTTTTATGCGGATCCGTGAGGAGGTTGGCAAGTATATCCAACGCCTGCAAGCCCTAGCCCAAGGAATAGCTACTGTCGATGTCTTACAAGGCTTGGCAGTGGTAGCAGAAAATCAACACCTGATCCGTCCAGAGTTTGGTCAGGATTCGCGAATTGACATTCAAAAAGGTCGTCACGCTGTCGTTGAGAAGGTCATGGGAGCCCAAACCTATATTCCCAATAGTATCCAAATGGGTGAAGATACTAGCATCCAGCTGATTACAGGGCCTAATATGAGCGGGAAGTCAACCTATATGCGTCAGCTAGCTATGACAGCAGTCATGGCCCAGATAGGTTCTTATGTGCCTGCAGAAAGTGCTCACTTGCCAATTTTTGATGCAATTTTTACCCGTATCGGGGCAGCAGATGACTTGGTGTCTGGTCAGTCCACCTTTATGGTCGAGATGATGGAAGCCAATAATGCCATTAGTCATGCTACCAAGGACTCTCTCATTCTCTTTGATGAGCTAGGACGCGGAACCGCAACTTATGATGGTATGGCTCTAGCCCAGTCTATTATCGAGTACATCCATGAGCATATCGGTGCCAAGACCCTCTTTGCGACACACTACCATGAATTAACTAGCCTTGAGACTAGTCTTGAACATCTAGTTAATGTTCACGTGGCTACGCTTGAGCAAAATGGACAGGTTACCTTCCTTCACAAGATTGAACCAGGTCCAGCAGACAAATCGTACGGTATTCATGTTGCTAAGATTGCAGGTTTGCCAGCAGACTTGCTAGCAAGGGCAGATGCAATTTTAACTCAATTAGAGAGCCAGGGAACAGAGACTCCTGCTCCAATGAGGCAAACGAATGCAGTCTCTGAACAAATTTCCCTATTTGACTCGGCGGAAGAAAATCCTATTCTAGCAGAATTGGCTAAAGTAGATGTGTACAATATGACACCGATGCAGGCCATGAATCTCTTGTTAGAATGGAAGCAAAAATTATAAGTCAAAACCCACTCAAAAGACTGAGTGGGTTTCTGTTGTATTATTTTTTCTGAGCCAATAGTTGGTTGATGTGGGCAACCTTCTTTGATTCTCTTTTATAAAGAATAGTCCAGATGATGAGGTAGACGATTGCAAATTCTGGTACAAGTTGGAGAAGGGAAGTCCAGCGAAGTGGGAACCAACCTGCCAGAATTGCTAGAGGAACAAAACCTAATAGCATGAGGAAGAAGTGAGTGACAGTAGCACGAAGAAGGCTCCAGTCTTTGGCAAAGAGACGGCTACCAAAACTAAAGAGGACTCCGATAGCTGCCCAGATGATAGAACAGTAGAGCAAAACTAGAGCGCCATGTACCTGTTGTTGGATCATGAATTGGCCAATCAAAGAGTTGGGGCTAAGTGGTGCATAGTTGCTTGGTGAATAGATAAAAGAAAAGATAATAGATAGGATGAGGCCGATGAGGACACCAGTTGTGGCATCGTGGAAAATTTGTTTTTTCATAGTTCTAATTTCTCCTTAATAGCTTTGAGGTAACGGCGAGATGAGTAGGTGAAACTGTCATTTTTTAGATAGATTTCAATCAAGCCGTTAGAGGTTAGTTTTAGATGACTAATAGCATCGATGTTGACAATTTCCGATTGGGAAATTTGGATAAAGGAAGCAGGTAGAATTTCACTTGCTTGGTAAAGACGAATGTCGAGCGCGTAGGTTTGGCTATCCGTTTCAGCTAAGACTTTGCGATTTTCAATATATATACGTTGAATCTTACTAATCTGAATCAAGTAGACCTGGTCTTGGAATTTTCCTTTAAGAGTTTCGTTTTGATCCAGTGATTGAACAAAGTCTTGAACTTTTTGAACTCTAGGGGACAAAGATGGTGCTTCTATGATGGTTTGTTCTTCGGCGTATTGTTGATCAATGTCAAGTCTAACTTTCATATTTTCTCCTTTGTAAAGTTGTAATAGAGATCTCTTACTTACAAATCTATTAAACACCATTTTGTTGACAATTACAAGAAGCTTTGTCTATGTGGTCGGTTGAAGAGTCTATCTGGTAGGCGAGCGTTTTCAACTAAATTTAAGAGCAAAGAAGTCAAAAAATAAGTAGAAATATATTGACAAAAATAGAAAAAACGTGGTACAATAATAGACGGTACTTTTTACTTTTGGTCTCTCAAGAGTGTACAGGGACGTGCTGACAAATGTTGCAAAAGTACACACAGATGATAGCTGTCACCAAGTGTATCATCACCAAAAATAAAAAAAACACAGGAGAATGTAGATGCCTACAATTAACCAATTGGTTCGCAAACCGCGTAAATCAAAAGTAGAAAAATCTAAATCACCAGCTTTGAACGTTGGTTACAACAGTCATAAAAAAGTTCAAACAAACGTTTCTTCACCACAAAAACGTGGTGTTGCAACTCGTGTTGGAACTATGACACCTAAAAAACCTAACTCTGCCCTTCGTAAATTTGCTCGTGTACGTTTGAGCAACCTTATCGAAGTTACTGCCTACATCCCAGGTATCGGACACAACTTGCAAGAGCACAGTGTGGTGCTTCTTCGCGGTGGTCGTGTAAAAGACCTTCCAGGGGTACGTTACCATATCGTCCGTGGTGCACTTGATACTGCAGGTGTTAACGATCGTAAACAAGGCCGTTCTAAATACGGTACTAAACGTCCGAAAAAAGCATAAGGAAAGGGGATAAAGAGAAATGAGTCGTAAAAATAGAGCTCCAAAACGTGACGTATTGCCAGATCCGCTTTACAATTCACAATTAGTTACTCGTCTTATCAACCGCGTTATGCTTGACGGTAAACGTGGTACAGCTGCTTCAATCGTTTACGGTGCTTTTGAACAAATCAAAGAAGTTACTGGTAACGATGCACTTGAAGTATTTGAAACAGCTATGGAAAACATCATGCCTGTACTTGAAGTACGTGCACGTCGTGTTGGTGGTTCTAACTACCAAGTCCCAGTTGAAGTTCGTCCAGAACGTCGTACAACACTTGGACTTCGTTGGTTGGTAACAATCGCTCGCCTTCGTGGTGAACACACAATGCAAGACCGTCTTGCAAAAGAAATCTTGGATGCTGCTAACAACACTGGTGCAGCTGTTAAGAAACGTGAAGACACTCACCGTATGGCTGAAGCTAACCGTGCCTTCGCACACTTCCGTTGGTAAAATCATGATGCTAGGAACGGCAAGGATGCAAAGTGAAAATAGGAAACTGACGCAGTATTCGACGAATACAAGGAAGTTTATCTTTTTCACACAGCATCCCGTTCCGGCTCAAATCGGCTAATTAACTTTAGCTCGAGTACAACTCAACTTACCATTCCGCAAGTTGAAACCAACAATAACATGAAAACATTGAGAACGGGTAGGTCCTGCCTATCCGTTTTTATTAAATCATGTTATAATAGAATAGAAATAAAAAATATAGGAGAAACAAACCTCATGGCACGCGAATTTTCACTTGAAAAAACTCGTAATATCGGTATCATGGCTCACGTCGATGCTGGTAAAACAACTACAACTGAGCGTATCCTTTACTACACTGGTAAAATCCACAAAATCGGTGAAACTCACGAAGGTGCGTCACAAATGGACTGGATGGAGCAAGAGCAAGAGCGTGGTATCACTATCACATCTGCTGCGACAACAGCTCAATGGAACAACCACCGCGTAAACATCATCGACACACCAGGACACGTGGACTTCACAATCGAAGTACAACGTTCTCTTCGTGTATTGGACGGTGCGGTTACAGTTCTTGACTCACAATCAGGTGTTGAGCCTCAAACTGAAACAGTTTGGCGTCAAGCAACTGAGTACGGAGTTCCACGTATCGTATTTGCCAACAAAATGGATAAAATCGGTGCTGACTTCCTTTACTCAGTAAGCACACTTCACGATCGTCTTCAAGCAAATGCACACCCAATTCAATTGCCAATCGGTGCTGAAGATGACTTCCGTGGTATCATCGATTTGATCAAGATGAAAGCTGAAATCTATACTAATGACCTTGGTACAGATATCCTTGAAGAAGACATTCCAGCTGAATACCTTGACCAAGCTCAAGAGTACCGTGAAAAATTGATCGAAGCAGTTGCTGAAACTGATGAAGAATTGATGATGAAATACCTCGAAGGTGAAGAAATCACTAACGAAGAATTGAAAGCTGGTATCCGTAAAGCGACTATCAACGTTGAATTCTTCCCAGTATTGTGTGGTTCTGCCTTCAAGAACAAAGGTGTTCAATTGATGCTTGATGCGGTTATCGACTACCTTCCAAGCCCACTTGACATCCCAGCGATCAAAGGTATCAACCCAGATACAGATGAAGAAGAAACTCGTCCAGCATCTGATGAAGAGCCATTTGCAGCTCTTGCCTTCAAGATCATGACTGACCCATTCGTAGGTCGTTTGACATTCTTCCGTGTTTACTCAGGTGTTCTTCAATCAGGTTCTTACGTATTGAACACTTCTAAAGGTAAACGTGAACGTATCGGACGTATCCTTCAAATGCACGCTAACAGCCGTCAAGAAATTGACACTGTTTACTCAGGTGATATCGCTGCTGCCGTTGGTTTGAAAGACACTACAACTGGTGACTCATTGACAGATGAAAAAGCTAAAATCATCCTTGAGTCAATCAACGTTCCAGAACCAGTTATCCAATTGATGGTTGAGCCTAAATCTAAAGCAGACCAAGATAAGATGGGTATCGCCCTTCAAAAATTGGCTGAAGAAGATCCAACATTCCGCGTTGAAACTAACGTTGAAACTGGTGAAACAGTTATCTCTGGTATGGGTGAGCTTCACCTTGACGTCCTTGTTGACCGTATGCGTCGTGAGTTCAAAGTTGAAGCGAACGTAGGTGCTCCTCAAGTATCTTACCGTGAAACATTCCGCGCTTCTACTCAAGCACGTGGATTCTTCAAACGTCAGTCTGGTGGTAAAGGTCAGTTCGGTGATGTATGGATTGAATTTACTCCAAACGAAGAAGGAAAAGGATTCGAATTCGAAAACGCAATCGTCGGTGGTGTGGTTCCTCGTGAATTTATCCCAGCGGTTGAAAAAGGTTTGGTAGAATCTATGGCTAACGGTGTTCTTGCGGGTTACCCAATGGTTGACGTTAAAGCTAAGCTTTACGATGGTTCATACCACGATGTCGACTCATCTGAAACTGCCTTCAAGATCGCTGCATCTCTTGCACTTAAAGAAGCTGCTAAGACTGCACAACCAGCTATCCTTGAACCAATGATGCTTGTAACAATCACTGTTCCAGAAGAAAACCTTGGTGATGTTATGGGTCACGTAACTGCTCGTCGTGGACGTGTAGATGGTATGGAAGCACACGGTAACAGCCAAATCGTTCGTGCTTACGTTCCACTTGCTGAAATGTTCGGTTACGCAACAGTTCTTCGTTCTGCATCACAAGGACGTGGTACATTTATGATGGTATTTGACCACTACGAAGATGTACCTAAGTCAGTACAAGAAGAAATCATTAAGAAAAACAAAGGTGAAGAATAATTCACCGTCACTTTAAAAGAAGTCACTTTGTGGCTTCTTTTTCTGTTTGGTAGAAATAGGTAAAAGTGCCTCAAATATGGTAAAATAGAAGGAGTATATTGTGAGGAAAATGGATGTCAACCACTTTTGAAATTTTAATGAATCAGTTGGGAATACCCGCTGAAATGAGAAATCATGAGGCCTTCTCTCAGGCTGAAATAGAACAAGTCATTGTTCATAAACGAAGCAAAGTTTGGGAGTTTCATTTTGTTTTTGAAAATATCTTGCCTTTTGAACTTTTTCTAGAGTTGAAAAGAGGCTTGAAAGAAGAATTCTCAAAAACGGGAAATCAGGCTAGTTTTGAGATAAAAACAAGAAATCAGGAATTTTCTAGAGAACTTTTACAAGCCTACTATCGAGAGGCTTTTTCGGATGGTCCTTGCGCTAGTCAAGGTTTTCGTTCTATATATCAGAATTTTCAGGTTCGCTTTGAAAATGACCAGTTAATCATTGAAGCTTCTGAGGCGGCAGATACAGAGCATTTTAGAAAAAATCATCTGCCAAATCTTAGCAAACAGCTGGAACTTTTTGGCTTTCCTAAATTATCCTGCATTTTAGAAAAAAATGAAGAACTCACGAGGGAAGAGCAAGTGGCCTTTCAAACGGAAAATCAAATGATTATCCAAGCAGCCAATGAAGAAACACTTCGGGCTATGGAACAATTGGAACAGATGGCTCCTCCTCCTCCAGTTGAGGATAAGCCTGTCTTTGATTTCCAAGCCAAGAAAGCAGCTGCCAAGCCAAAACTAGACAAGGCAGAGATTACTCCTATGATTGAGGTCAATACCGAAGAAAATCGTCTGGTCTTTGAAGGAGTTGTCTTTGATGTGGAGCATAAGGTAACTAGAACGGGTCGTGTCTTGATTAACTTCAAGATGACGGACTATACTTCCAGTTTCTCTATGCAAAAATGGGTCAAAAATGAAGAAGAAGCTCAGAAGTTTGACATGATCAAGAAAAATTCATGGCTCCGTGTTCGTGGGAATGTTGAGATGAATAATTTCACACGAGATTTGACCATGAATGTGCAAGATGTGCAGGAAGTGGTTCATTATGAACGGAAAGACTTGATGCCAGAAGGTGAGCGTCGCGTTGAGTTTCATGCCCATACCAACATGTCGACCATGGATGCTTTGCCTGAGGTCGAAGAAATCGTTGCGACAGCTGCCAAATGGGGTCACAAAGCAGTAGCTATCACGGACCATGGCAATGTTCAGTCCTTCCCTCATGGGTACAAGGCTGCCAAAAAAGCTGGTATCCAACTTATCTATGGTATGGAAGCCAATATCGTTGAGGACCGTGTTCCTATCGTTTATAACGAAGTTGAGATGAATTTGTCTGAAGCGACTTATGTGGTCTTCGACGTGGAAACGACTGGTCTATCTGCTATCTATAATGACTTGATTCAGGTTGCAGCTTCCAAGATGTATAAGGGTAATATCATCGCTGAATTTGATGAATTTATCAATCCTGGGCACCCCTTGTCAGCCTTTACTACGGAATTGACTGGAATTACGGATGAGCATGTGAAAAATGCCAAACCCTTGATTCAAGTTCTGAAAGAATTCCAAGAATTTTGTAAGGATACCGTTCTTGTAGCCCACAATGCAAGCTTTGACGTTGGCTTTATGAATGCCAACTATGAACGTCATGGCTTGCCAAGAATCACTCAGCCTGTCATCGATACGCTAGAATTCGCAAGAAATCTCTATCCTGAATACAAGCGCCACGGTCTAGGGCCTTTGACTAAACGTTTTGGTGTTGCCCTAGAACACCATCACATGGCCAACTACGATGCGGAAGCAACTGGCCGTTTGCTCTTTATCTTTATCAAGGAAGTGGCAGAAAAACACGGTGTGACAGATTTGGCGCGATTAAACCTTGATTTAATCAGTCCAGATTCTTATAAAAAAGCTCGAGTCAAGCATGCGACCATTTATGTGAAAAATCAAGTGGGCTTGAAAAATATCTTTAAGCTGGTTTCTCTCTCAAATACTCAGTATTTTGAAGGAGTACCACGAATTCCACGTACGGTACTGGATGCCCATCGAGAAGGCTTAATCTTGGGCTCCGCTTGTACAGAAGGGGAAGTCTTTGATGCAGTCGTGTCACAAGGTGTAGATGCGGCAGTCGAAGTAGCTAAATACTATGATTTTATCGAGGTCATGCCTCCGGCTATCTATGCACCTCTGATTGCCAAAGAGCAGGTTAAGGATATGGAGGAGCTTCAGACCATTATCAAGAGCTTGATTGAGGTCGGAGACCGTCTCGGTAAGCCCGTTCTTGCGACAGGAAATGTTCACTATATAGAACCTGAGGATGAAATTTATCGAGAAATCATCGTCCGCAGTCTAGGTCAGGGAGCCATGATTAACCGAACGATCGGTCATGGAGAAGCTGCCCAACCAGCTCCACTACCCAAGGCGCATTTTAGAACAACCAATGAAATGTTGGATGAATTTGCCTTTCTAGGAGAAGATTTGGCTCGTAAGATTGTCATTGAAAATACTAATGCCTTGGCAGAAATCTTTGAGCCTGTTGAGGTCGTTAAAGGCGACTTGTATACACCTTTCATTGACCAAGCCGAAGAAACAGTTGCTGAGCTAACCTATAAGAAAGCCTTTGAAATCTATGGAAATCCACTACCAGATATCGTTGATCTACGGATTGAAAAGGAATTGACTTCTATCCTGGGGAATGGTTTTGCCGTGATTTATCTAGCTTCGCAAATGCTAGTGCACCGTTCCAACGAACGAGGCTACTTGGTTGGTTCTCGTGGGTCTGTTGGATCCAGTTTTGTTGCGACTATGATTGGGATCACCGAGGTTAATCCTCTTTCTCCTCACTATGTCTGTGGTCAGTGTCAGTACAGTGAGTTTATCACAGATGGTTCTTACGGTTCAGGATTTGATATGCCCAATAAAGACTGTCCAAACTGTGGTCACAAGCTCAGCAAGAATGGCCAGGATATTCCTTTCGAGACCTTCCTTGGTTTTGATGGGGACAAGGTACCCGATATCGATTTGAACTTCTCTGGTGAGGATCAACCGAGCGCCCACTTGGATGTTCGTGATATCTTTGGGGAAGAATATGCTTTCCGTGCAGGAACGGTTGGAACGGTGGCTGCTAAGACCGCCTATGGATTTGTTAAGGGTTACGAGCGTGACTATGGCAAGTTCTACCGTGAGGCTGAAGTAGAACGCCTAGCCCAAGGAGCTGCCGGTGTCAAACGGACGACCGGTCAGCACCCAGGGGGAATCGTTGTTATTCCTAACTATATGGATGTCTATGACTTTACTCCAGTGCAATATCCTGCCGATGATGTGACCGCTGAATGGCAGACTACTCACTTTAATTTCCACGATATCGATGAGAACGTCCTCAAGCTCGATGTCCTAGGGCATGATGATCCGACCATGATTCGGAAACTTCAGGACTTATCAGGCATTGATCCAAATGATATTCCGATGGATGATCCTGGGGTCATGGCCCTCTTTTCAGGTACAGATATCCTAGGAGTGACACCTGAACAAATCGGTACCTCAACTGGTATGCTTGGTATTCCAGAGTTTGGAACCAACTTTGTTCGAGGCATGGTCGACGAAACCCATCCGACGACCTTTGCGGAGTTGCTTCAGCTTTCTGGTCTGTCTCACGGTACCGACGTTTGGTTGGGAAATGCCCAAGACTTGATTAAGGCAGGGATTGCGGATCTTTCAACCGTTATCGGATGTCGGGATGACATCATGGTTTACCTCATGCATGCCGGTCTTGATCCAAAGATGGCCTTTACAATCATGGAGCGAGTGCGTAAGGGTTTGTGGCTTAAAATCTCAGAAGAAGAGCGCAATGGTTATATAGAAGCCATGAAGGCCAATAATGTGCCTGAGTGGTATATCGAATCTTGTGGAAAAATCAAGTACATGTTCCCTAAAGCCCATGCGGCAGCCTACGTTATGATGGCCCTTCGCGTGGCCTACTTCAAGGTTCACCATCCGATTTATTATTACTGTGCTTACTTCTCCATCCGTGCCAAGGCCTTTGATATCAAAACTATGGGGGCAGGCTTGGATGCCATTAAACGCAAGATGCAAGAAATTGCTGAAAAACGCAAGAACAATGAAGCTTCTAATGTAGAAATTGACCTTTACACCACGCTTGAAATTGTCAACGAGATGTGGGAACGTGGTTTTAAATTTGGCAAGTTAGACCTCTATCGTAGTGATGCGACTGAATTTATCATCGATGGAGACACCCTCATCCCACCGTTTGTCGCTATGGATGGGCTAGGCGAGAACGTTGCCAAGCAATTAGTTCGTGCTCGTCAAGAGGGAGAATTCCTCTCTAAAACGGAGTTACGCAAGCGTGGAGGACTCTCCTCAACCCTAGTTGAAAAGATGGATGAAATGGGCATTCTGGGCAATATGCCAGAGGATAACCAGTTGAGTTTGTTTGATGATTTGTTTTAATAGTTTGAAATGTCTTGTGTAGGTTTGAGGTTGTATCATGATGGAAAAGAAAAAAAGAGCAACACCCTGGAAACCAGGGAAAGTTATTTCCATAAGTTTGCGAAATGGCGTTTACGTATTAGCACAAATGGTGCGTGATCCCTATCTGGTATTTTTCAACCATTTTAACGAGGAAAATAATTGGAAGGGAGTGACCTTGAAAGAGGAGGATATCCTCTTTTGTAAGGCTGTTACTCGCCAGTTTCTACGCTACAGTCCTGTAGCGATTGTCAAAGAAGTTACCCCACTGTTAGATTATGAACTGCCTAAAGAATGGATTTATAGCCATATTGGAGGGCATCCTATTACTGTTTCGGTAAAGGGAAGGGAGCGCCAAGTAGCTGGTTTTGGTAGACGTTGTTCTTTGGTTCTGGCGGATAAGGACAGTGGACAACCAGAAGATAATCCACTTATGGGACTTTTCCAAGCTTATATCATACCAGATATCAAAGAACAGGATTGGGATCGGGTAGGTCAGGCTGAACACATGTCTATTGAAGTATTTCCAACACTCAACGAACGTCTCTATCTTTGCTTTCTTTATGGGAAAAATATAAATCCAGAACAAGATATCTCTTTAGGAAAGCCTCTACCTGATGACTATGAAACCTATATAGATATCCTCACAAATAGTCCAGAGGCACGACGCCTCTACCTAGGAGAGCATGAAGACTAAAAAAGGACATTTCATGAAACTAAGAATTTTTGCGGAAGATAAACCGGCTGAGAAGGTGTTTGAGTACCAATTTGAACTTGCTGATCAGACAATTCTTCTATCGACAGCACTCTTGTCAGGTGCTATTGCTTTGGCAGGATTATTTTCTGCTTTGAAAGAAAAATAAAATAGAAAAGAGAAAACAGAATGGTTTTACCAAATTTTAAAGAAAATCTAGAAAAATATGCTAAGTTGTTGGTTGCAAACGGAGTGAACGTGCAACCTGGTCATACCTTGGCTCTCTCGATTGATGTGGAGCAACGCGAGTTGGCTCACTTAATCGTCAAAGAAGCCTATGCACTTGGAGCGCACGAAGTTATCGTTCAATGGGCAGATGACTTTGTAAACCGTGAGAAATTCCTTCATGTGCCGATGGAGCGTTTGGACAATGTGCCAGAATACAAGATTGCTGAGATGAACTACCTTCTTGAAAACAAAGCAAGTCGCCTCGGTGTTCGTTCTTCTGACCCAAGTGCCTTGAACGGAGTGGATGCTGAAAAGCTTTCAGCTTCTGCTAAAGCTATGGGAATTGCCATGAAGCCAATGCGTATTGCAACCCAATCTAACAAGGTTAGCTGGACGGTTGCTGCTGCAGCTGGACTCGAGTGGGCTAAGAAGGTCTTTCCAAATGCTGCAAGCGACGAAGAAGCAGTCGATCTCCTTTGGGACCAAATCTTCAAAACTTGCCGTATCTACGAAGAAGATCCAGTTAAGGCTTGGGAAGAACATGCTGCTATTCTCAAGAGCAAGGCAGAGATGCTCAACAAAGAACAATTCTCAGCCCTTCACTACACAGCGCCTGGAACTGATTTGACACTTGGCTTGCCGAAGAACCACGTGTGGGAATCAGCCGGAGCTATCAATGCTCAAGGCGAAGGTTTCTTGCCAAATATGCCAACAGAAGAAGTCTTTACAGCTCCTGACTTCCGTCGCGCAGATGGTTATGTAACGTCTACAAAACCTCTTAGCTACAATGGAAATATCATCGAAGGTATCAAGGTAACCTTTGAAAATGGTCAAATCGTTGATATCACTGCTGAGAAGGGTGACCAGGTTATGAAGGACCTTGTCTTTAAGAATGCTGGTGCGCGTGCCTTGGGTGAGTGTGCCTTGGTACCAGATCCAAGTCCAATTTCTCAGTCAGGGATTACCTTCTTTAACACCCTTTTTGATGAAAATGCTTCTAACCACTTGGCTATTGGTGCAGCCTATGCAACGAGCGTTGTTGGTGGAGCTGAGATGAGTGAAGAAGAGCTTGAAGCTGCAGGACTTAACCGTTCTGATGTTCACGTTGACTTTATGATTGGTTCGAGCCAAATGGATATCGATGGTATCCGTGAGGATGGAACACGCGTACCACTCTTCCGCAATGGAGATTGGGCAATTTAAGGAGAAACTATGATTGGAAGTATGTTTGTCGGTCTTTTGATCGGACTACTAGCAGGAGCTATCACCAATCGTGGCGAACGCATGGGCTGCTTCGGGAAAATGTTTCTTGGTTGGATTGGTGCCTTTTTAGGACAATTAATCTTTGGTTCTTGGGGACCAAGCCTAAGCGGTACAGCTATTATCCCATCAGTTCTCGGGGCTATGATTTTGCTAGCCATTTTCTGGGAAAGAGGAAGCTAAGTTTCGATTAAAAAGCTTGTATAATAATAAAGATTAAAGGAGGTTGGAATTATTTCAACCTCTTTTTAAAGTGCTAGATAAAGTCCTTTGAAAGCACTCATCTAAGCTTAGCCACAGAGCTTTCAGTGACTGGTTCTTTTTATATTGCGTCAAGTATGGTACAATAAAAGCATGAGAATTCAACAATTACACTATATTATCAAAATTGTAGAGACTGGTTCCATGAATGAGGCTGCCAAGCAACTTTTCATTACGCAGCCCAGTCTATCAAATGCAGTTCGTGACCTAGAAAATGAGATGGGAATTGAGATTTTTATTCGAAATCCCAAGGGAATCACTCTCACACGTGATGGGATGGAATTTTTATCCTATGCCCGTCAGGTTGTCGAGCAAACCCAACTTCTAGAAGAACGCTATAAGAACCCAATCGCTCATCGCGAGCTTTTTAGTGTGTCTTCGCAGCACTATGCTTTTGTGGTCAATGCCTTTGTTTCCTTGCTTAAGAAAAGCGATATGGAAAAGTACGAGCTTTTTTTGCGTGAAACCAGAACCTGGGAAATCATTGATGACGTCAAGAACTTCCGCAGTGAAGTCGGAGTCCTCTTTTTAAATAGCTATAACCGAGATGTTCTTTCGAAGATGTTGGATGACAATCATCTGGTTGCCCATCATCTCTTTACAGCACAACCCCATATCTTTGTCAGCAAGACCAACCCTCTTGCTAAAAGAGACAAGGTGCAGTTGGCAGATCTAGAAGACTTCCCATACTTGAGCTATGACCAAGGAACCCATAATTCCTTCTATTTCTCAGAAGAGATTTTGTCACAGGAACACCACAAGAAATCCATCGTGGTTAGTGACCGTGCGACCTTGTTCAATCTCTTGATTGGTTTGGACGGTTATACCATCGCGACAGGTATCCTTAACAGTAATCTTAATGGAGACAATATTGTTTCGATTCCGCTTGATATTGATGATCCTATTGAATTGGTTTATATCCAGCATGAGAAAACAAGCTTGTCTAAGATGGGTGAACGTTTCATCGAGTATTTGCTTGAAGAAGTTCGTTTTGATAGCTAATCATAAGTACATTAGAAAAGAAAAGGAAATATGACACCAATGAATACCAATGATTTTGATTTTCACTTGCCAGAGGAGCTAATTGCTCAAACGCCTTTGGAAAAGCGTGATGCCTCTAAGCTCTTGATGGTCAATCGCCAGACTGGAGAATTTCAAGATCGCCATTTTCACTCTATTATCGAGATGCTAGAGCCAGGTGATGCCCTAGTTATGAATGACACCCGCGTCTTGCCAGCACGACTTCATGGTCAAAAGGAAGAAACAGGTGGACACGTTGAACTCTTACTCTTGAAAAATACAGCTGGAGACGAATGGGAAGTGTTGGCGAAACCAGCCAAACGTCTCAAGGTCGGTGCTCGAGTTGTCTTTGGTGATGGTCGCCTAAGCGCAGTTGTGACCGAGGAATTAACCCATGGCGGTCGTATTGTTCGCTTTGAGTATGAGGGGATTTTCCTTGAAGTGCTTGAAAGCCTTGGAGAAATGCCTTTGCCTCCTTATATCCACGAAAAGTTGGATGACCGCGAACGTTACCAGACCGTTTATGCCAAGGAGAGTGGTTCAGCGGCTGCTCCGACTGCAGGTTTGCATTTTACCAAGGAGTTACTAGAAGAAATCCAGCAAAAAGGAGTTCACCTAGTTTACTTGACCTTGCACGTTGGTCTTGGAACCTTTAGACCTGTTTCAGTCGACAATCTAGATGAGCACGAGATGCACTCAGAGTTTTACCAATTGTCTGAGGAAGCTGCAGCAACCTTACGTCAAGTCAAGGAAAATGGTGGCCGTGTCATTGCCGTGGGGACAACCTCTATCCGTACGCTAGAAACCATCGGAAGCAAGTTTGACGGTCAGATCCAAGCAGACTCTGGTTGGACCAATATCTTTATCAAGCCAGGTTATGACTGGAAGGTTATAGATGCTTTTTCTACTAATTTCCATTTGCCTAAGTCTACCTTAGTCATGCTTGTCTCAGCCTTTGCAGGCCGTGAGTTGGTCCTCGAAGCCTATCAGCATGCTATTGATGAAAAATACCGTTTCTTTAGTTTTGGTGATGCCATGTTTATTTATTAAAAATAGAAGGGCTAATTCCTGATTGGATTAGCCTTTTTTGATGTCAAATAGCTATTGAATTATATGGAAATAAATGATACACTGAAAACTACAGGTTAGCCGTCAAAAATATATGTAATTTCAGGCTAGCTATTTTAGATGCAGATAAAACTGTATCATCATTTTAAAAGGAGATTATCATGAAAAAAACATTGCGCTACACCAGCCTTTCAGCACTTGCCTTGTTGGCTGTGGTGACACTTGCTGCTTGTGGAGGAAATACTGAAAAAACTACAGCATCTTCAAGCAAAGAGGCTTCTTCCTCTAAAGTAACTAAGGAGTCATCAAGTAAAACAGAAGCTAGTCAAAAAGAGGAGCCGAAGTCTGAAACGAGTCCATCAAGTTCCGCAAGCACTCAAACGGATAAGAAGGAAGAGAAGAAAAAGTCGCCAGAAGCTTACGCAAAATTTCTTGGAACATGGGAAAACTATGCTGGAACAACTGCTACAGTCACAGCTGATGGAATCGTGACCATTCAAAGTTCAAAAGGAACCTTCCAGTATGAAATGGGCCAAGTAGAGGAAAAAGATGGCTACTACTCAACAGGAATCCATCTTGTCGATGGTGGAGAAGGTGCACGCCTTATCTTTACACCAGCAGGTGTAGCAAATGAATTGACAGGTACGGATGGCAGCCAAGACGTCTTGGCAATCGGCCAATCACCAAGCGACAAAGATAGTCATTTTTACCGAAATTAAGAATGAAAAAAGAAAAAGTGAGCCAAATCGACGGCTCGCTTTTTGAGTGGTGAAAAGTATGGATGAGATTGATTTGACAAGTAAAAAAGCCTTGATTCCAAGGCTTTTCCTGTTGTATGTAGATGCCCCCATGGATTTGGGAGACTATATCATCTTGAAAGTAATTAAAAAGTTGAAATTTAAGTGATTTTCGGAAGGTACTTTTAGGTATTTCAATGTCATGATTTAAAAATGGGGCAAAAGTGGGGCAAAAACCATACAGATTCTAAACTGTATGGTTCTTTTTTTATCTAACCAAGAAAGGTTAAAACTTATTAAAACAAATGCAATCAACTGTTGAAAACTTTTTAGTCCGTGTAATATAAAAACAAGTAAAAAGTTGAACTATAGGGAATATTGTGTCATAATAGGTAATAGATGAATAATTAATAGATTGGAAATAATGCTTTCTTACCTTAACAAGTTGAATTGGTTATACATTTTTTCGTCGCAATTGTGTCTATCTCTCGAGTTTAGCTAGTTTTTATAAGCTCTGGCTTCTAATCAATATAACAAATTTTAGAAGTGCATAAGACAAGATGGTGACATTACTACAGTCATTTCTAGTCACCATATGTTGCTGGCACAGGCTGTTTGTAGTGTTGGCTATTTACTAGTCAGTTTAATCGGAGTGTTTAATTTTTATTGTTGAAAGGTTTTTATATGGCGAAAATTCTATCTTTAGGTCTGACAGGTAAGAAATTACTTGCTCAGGGGTTCTTGTTTGTTCTGCTAGGTCTCATCTTGATGGTCACGGGGACTTGGTTGCCAGTAAAGGTTATTCGACTGGTTCTGTTTTTAGCTTGGATAGCAACGGTCTTAGATTTAGTATTACGTATTTTCAAAAAAAGTCAGTCAACGGACACCTTGGGAGTTGCACTGGTTAAATTGTTAGTGCTGGGATATTTGCTTGGCTCCAATCTTGCGACGGATGTGCCGATTTATATTTTGGCTCTTGTGATTGGAATTTATCAGATTTTTCATGCTAGTATCAACCTTGTCACCTATGTTCTCTACCGCAAAAACAAAATTCGACCTCGTTTTCGTTTCTTACTAGATGGTCTCGTACTAGTTTTTCTTGGTGGGACTAGTCTTTTGTCCTCTACGGGAAATTCTGTCTTTCAACTCTTTGTTTTAGGGGCTTATTTTTGCCTTTATGGTGTGTCCAATATCCGTGACGGTTTCTTATTTGAAAAGGAAATTGGGAAAAACCATCTCAAACGTCGTGTCAGAATGAGCTTACCTATTGCCCTAGCCGCTCTCATCCCTGCAAGTACTTTAGCAAAAATCAACAAATTCATGCAGGAAAATGCTGATGAGAGAGAGGATATCCATCTTGGAATGGTGAAGTCTGGTAAGACAGCGGAGCTTGAAATTTTTGTTCATACAGCTGAGACCTCTCTGTTTTCGGCAATTGGTCATGTGGATATCTGCTATCAAGGCCGTGTTATTTCTTATGGCAACTATGATCCGTCTTCTGAGACCTTATTTGGCATGGTAGGAGATGGTGTCTTATATTTCTGTGATCGTGACAAGTACATTGACCTATGTAAACGTGAGAGTCAAAAAACGCTTTTTGGTTATGGGATAGATTTGACGCCTGAAATGGAAAAAGCAGTTCAGAAAAAGTTGGCTGAATTGAAACAACTGACGATTCCATGGGAGCCAAGTGCAGATAAAATCATGACAGGTGATGGTAAGGAAGACTACACCTACGCTTATAAAATCAGACATGAGACAGATGGGGAACTTTATAAATTTATCAAATCTAAGTTTAAATCCTACTTTGTCTTATCTACAAACTGTGTGCTCTTGGCTGATACCATAGTCGGTCAGGCTGGCACCGATATCCTCTCACCCAAAGGATTTATCGCTCCAGGAACTTACCAAGCCTACCTTAATCGAGAGTTTGAAAAACCAAATAGTATAGTCGTATCTAAACATGTTTATTAAGGAGAATTTATGAACTTAGTAAAAAAATACACCCCGTTAATACTTTTTATAGGGCTGGTTGCTCTTGTAATTCTGAATGCATCGAGCTTTATATCAGGAGCAATCTCTTTCTTTGACGTGACTTCAACCTTGATTTATGGCGCTGTTATTGCTTTTGTGCTCAATGTTCCCATGAAAAAAATTGAACAATTGCTAGTCAAAATGAAGGTAAAGCCAGAGTTGCGTCGTCCGATTGCCATGGTACTTGTTTTCCTAACTCTTATCTTAATCGTGATTGGTATTTTGGTTTTGGTGTTACCAACCCTAGCTCTGACTATTAGTCAACTGGGAACAGTACTTTCAACAGTCCTCTCTCAACTAGGGGAATTACTTGAAAGTTCGGAATTTGTGACCAAAGACATGTTGTCAACTGTTGTATCAGGAATACAGGGACAGTCTAGCTCTATTAGCCAAGCTTTGATAGGCTTCTTATCTGGTCTAACTAGTAATATCAGCAATATTTTTTCAAGTATGATGAATGCCTTCCTGGTTATAGTCTTTACCTTTTCATTTTTATCCAGTAAGGAACATTTGGCAGCGATGACGAGCCGACTTCTGAAAGTCTTACTTCCAGAGAAGGTAGTGACAAAGTTGGCTTACATCGGACAAATAGGACTAGAAACTTATGATCAGTTTTTGATGAGTCAGCTAATTGAAGCAGTCATCATAGGAGTTATGGTAGCGGTTGGCTATAGCCTATTTGGACTACCTTATGGGGTAATGACAGGTATCTTTGCAGGAGTGCTGTCTTTCATTCCTTATGTTGGTCCTATGATTGCTTGTGTGCTAGGAGCGATTTTTATCTTTACAGTCAGTCCAAGTCAAGCTTTACTGTCTATCCTTCTTTATCAAATTATACAGCTGATTGAGGGAAACCTTATCTATCCCAAAGTTGTGGGTCAATCTATCGGCTTACCAGCTCTCTTCACACTTGCAGCAGCTAGTATTGGAGGGAATCTTTTCGGACTGCTTGGAATGATATTCTTTACACCCATATTTGCTGTTATCTATCGATTGGTTAAAGAATTTGTCGTTGCAAAGGAAAATCAGGTAGATTGAGAAAGACTGAATTTAATAAGATATACTAAGAAGAGAGTGAAAGATTCTCTTCTCTTTTATTTCTAAATGACTTGCTCTTGTTCCGTTGCGAAAATTTATGAATTCATAATAGCCCATTTTAATCTCTATGCGGATTGGCCATGTAATATGGGCACAAATTAGTATAGTTTAGTTAATTATAGACTAGCTCTCTATTGTAAAAAACAGTTGGCCTTATCAAACACTACTAGCAATTGATTGAGAATAAATGATAAGTTGGATAAGGTTAGAAAACCTTTATAATGATTTGCTATAAAAAGCTATTGGACAGCAAAAAAAGCCTTGATTTTAAGGCTTTTTCCTGTTGATTTAGATGCCCCCTACATGAATTTGTAAGAACTTTTCATATTGAAAATAAACAAAAATGTTGAAATATAGCTGATTTTAG
>NZ_JUOS01000146.1 GCF_001075875.1 Streptococcus oralis | reverse complement strand
AGGCGAAGCCTTAGTTCAACCAGAAACCCCAGCCTACACCGGCGAGATTAGCGCAAAAGGCACGCAAGAAGAGGGGTACCAAGGTGAATCCTTGGTTCAGCCAGAGTTGCCAGCCTACACTGGAGAGATTACAGCCAAAGGTACTCAAGAAGAGGGCCACCAAGGTGAATCCTTAGTTCAGCCAGAATTGCCAGCTTACACCGGCGAGATTATAGCCAAAGGTACCCAAGAAGAAGGTCACGAAGGCGAATCCCTAGTTCAGCCAGAATTACCAGAGTATACAGTAGCTGAAGCAACTGTCACAGAAACTGAAACTGTAGAAGTCCCATATACAAGAGAGTATGTAAATGACGATACTCGCTACACTGACGAAGAAACAGTGATTCAAAATGGTCAAGCAGGAAGTCAGCTGATTCATCGTGTCTATAAGACAGTCAATGGCCAAAAAGTTGGGGACCCAATCAGCACGAGTACAGAAACTGTTAAGGCTCCAGTAAACGAAAAAATTAGTCGTGGTACAAAGGCTATTGAAGGTCAAGTAGAAGAAGTTTCATTTGAAGAAATTCCTTTCGAGACAAGAACTGAAGTAGACAGCACTCTTCCGAAGGGGACAGAAGTTGTTGCTCAAGCTGGTCAAAACGGTAAGAAAAAGATTACCAAAGTCTATAAGACTCATAAGGGCGTGAAAACTGCAGATGCTCCAACGATTTCAGAGGAAGTTGTTGAAGCAGTTCAAGATCGTATCATCAAAAAAGGTGATCAAATCCTTACTGAGCCAACGTTGACCCTCACTCATATAGATAAAGAAGAATTAGAGCGTAGTGCTAAGGTTCGTTACCAATTGGTAAAACCAACAGGTGTAACCATTAAATCTCTTGAAGTTGTCTTGAAAGACGGAGACACTAGCCTTCAAACAGTCAACATGTCTGAGGGAGACCTGACTGCAAATCTTACAGACTTGAAGTATTACAAGGACTACAAGATTGCGACCAAGATGGTTTACGATCGTGGAAATGGGAACGAAGAAGTTGTTCTCACGGAAGAACCGCTGCGACTTGATCTCAAAAAAGTCGAAGTCAAAAACATTAAGGAAACAAGCCTTATCAGTGTTGATGACCAAGGTGTAGAAACTGATAATAGTCTCTTGTCAGCTAAACCATCAGATGTTAAACCTTATTACTTGAAAGTGATAACTCATGATAACAAGGTGACAAAACTTGCTGTTGATAAGATTGAAGAAGTCACAGTTGATGGTAAAGCATTGTTCAAAGTCACTGCTAAAGCACCAGACCTAGTTCAACGTAACGCAGATAATCAGTTTGAAGAGGAGTATGTCCATTACTTTGCTAAACCAAAAGCCCATGAAGGTGATGTTTATTACGATTTCAATGACCTTGTAAAAGCAATGCAGGCCAATCCTACTGGTACCTTTAAGCTTGGTAGCAGTATGAATGCAAGTAACGTACAACCAGCTGGCAAGTCTTATGTAACCAATGCCTTCAAGGGAACATTGGAAAGTACAGAAGGTAATAAATTTGCCATCCATAACATTACGAGACCATTGTTTGGTAACATTGAAGGTGGTACTGTCAAGAATCTCTTGCTTGAAAATGTCAACATTGACATGCCTGGATTTGATCGAGTAGCACCAATCGCAAATGTTATCAAAAATAATGCGACTGTCGAAAATGTTAAAGTAACAGGTAATGTTATCGGGGGCAACGATGTAGCTGGTATTATCAATAAAATTGATGGTAGTGGTAAGGTAAGTAATGTTGCCTTTATCGGTAAGATTCACGCTGCTGGAAATAAAGGTTGGTACTTAGCAGGTGTTCTAGGTGAAAACTGGAAAGGTATCGTAGAAAAAGCCTACGTTGATGCTGAAATTACTGGTAACAAGGCAAAAGCTGCAGGATTAGTTTATTCTTCTCAAAATGGTGGAGATAACAATACACTAGGAAGAGAAGGTGTTCTCAGAAATTCAGTTGCTAAAGGTTCTATCGAGCTGAAGGAAGCTGTTCAATCTGGTGGATTACTTGGTACTAACTGGGCCTTGGGTGCTATTGAAGACAACATCACCATGATGAAAGTCAAAACAGGTGAGATGGTCTTTGGTCACTCTGATATTGACGCCGATGATTACTTCACGTATTCAAGAACAAAACGTAACTTTAGTGTTGAGGGGGTAAGTGAGGGTAATAAATCTTATAAGAATTCTCGCAAGATTCCTAGCATCTCACAAGAAGAAGCTGACAAGAAGATTGAAGCGATGGGAATCACTGCTGATAAATTTGAAAGCACCAAACCTGTTGAAGACAAACTCAATAACATTCTCAACAAAGCTGATCAATACAAAACAATCGATGGCTACGATGCCTCTCGTGAACTTGCCTATCGTAATATCGAAAAATTACAACCATTCTACAATAAAGAGTGGATCGTAGACCAAGGAAACAAATTGGCTGCTGGTAGTCATCTGATGACCAAGGAAGTCCTATCAGTTACTGCTATGAAGGGCAATGCTTTTGTAACAGAATTGGCTGATGCTGACCACATTTTGGTGCACTATGCTGATAAGACCAAAGACATCTTTACTGTTTCGCTGAAAGAATCTAAGGTCAAACAAGTGAAAGAGTACAGCATTGCTGAACTTGGAGAAGTTGTTTACACGCCTAATATCGTTGACAAAGACCGTAGCGATCTTATCAATGCTATCGTTGAAAAATTAAGTCCAGTTGAGCTACAGTCAGATCCTATCTACACACACCTAGGTAGAACAGGACCAAATAAAGTCAATGCTATAAAAGATCTTTACCTGGAAGAAAGCTTCAAAGAAGTTAAGGATAATCTGGCTAAATTTGTGAAACAGTTGCTTGAAAATGAAGATCATCAATTAAACACAGATGAAGCTGCTAAACGTGCCTTGATCAAGAAGATTGATGACAACAAGGCTGCTGTTCTTCTTGGTTTGTCTTACCTCAATCGTTACTACGGAGTTAAGTTTGATAACTTCAATATCAAGCAACTCATGTTGTTCAAACCAGACTTCTATGGTAAAAATGTCAATGTGTTAGACTTCTTGATCAAGATTGGTTCCAAAGAAAATAACATTAAAGGTGATAGAACTTTAGAAGCTTATCGCGAAACTATCGGTGGAGTTATCGGTATAGGCGAGTTAAACAGTTTCTTAGACTATAATATGCGTCTATTCACAGAAGACAAAGATCTAAATGATTGGTTCATTAAAGCAACCAAAGATAATGTCTATATCGTGGAACCAAAAACAACAACTCCTGAGTTTGCTGATAAGAAACACAGAGCCTATGAAGGATTAAACAACGATATGCACGGTAAGATGATCTTGCCACTCTTGAACTTGAAAGATGCTCATATGTTCTTGATTTCCACTTACAATACAATGGCTTATAGTTCATTTGAGAAATATGGTAAGTATACTGAAGCAGAACGTAATGCTTTCAAAGCTGAAATTGATAAGGTTGCAAAAGGGCAACAGAATTATCTAGACTTCTGGTCACGTCTAGCAACTGACAAAGTTCGTAATCAACTCTTGAAGAGCAATAACATGGTTCCAACACCTGTTTTAGATAACCAAAACTATAAAGATATTAGTACTGATAAATACGGTCATACTAATAGCGGTAAAGATGTTGCTCCTATTCGTGAATTATACGGACCTACAGGACGTTACCATGCAACAGACTGGCGTATGGGAGCGGTAGCTCGTGTTTATGCCAATCCATATAAAGATGACTCTGTCTTCTTTATGGTGACGGACATGATTAGTGATTTTGGAGTTTCTGCCTTTACTCACGAAACGACTCACGTCAATGACCGAATGGTTTATCTAGGTGGCTCAAGACACCGTGAAGGAACAGATCTTGAAGCATTTGCACAAGGAATGTTGCAAACTCCATCCGTATCAAATCCAAACGGTGAATATAAAGCCCTAGGTCTCAATATGGCTTATGAACGTCCAAATGATGGAAATCAATGGTATAACACCAATCCAAATGATCTGAAATCACGTGACGAAA
Organism: Streptococcus oralis; assembly: GCF_001075875.1. Taxonomy (GTDB): domain Bacteria; phylum Bacillota; class Bacilli; order Lactobacillales; family Streptococcaceae; genus Streptococcus; species Streptococcus oralis_I. The sequence goes on along the minus strand of NZ_JUOS01000146.1, from coordinate 2,705 downwards.
TTGATCGTTACATGAAGGGCTACAATGACACCCTCATGCTTCTGGATTACCTGGAAGGAGAGGCTGTTCTCGATAAGGCAAATCAAGATTTGAACAATGCTTGGTTCAAGAAGGTTGATAAGCAATACCGAGGAAATAACACCAAGAACCAATTCGATAAGGTTAGACCTTTAAGTGATGAGGAAAAAGCTATTCCTTTACGCACAGTAGATGACTTAGTAACCAATAACTTTATGACTAACCGTGGTCCAGGTAACAGAGTTTATAATCCTACTGACTTTGATTCTGCTTATGTGAACGTTCCAATGATGTCTGGTATCTATGGTGGTAACACAAGTGAAGGTGCTCCTGGAGCGATGTCATTTAAACACAATACCTTCAGAATCTGGGGTTACTATGGCTACGAAAAAGGATTCTTAAACTATGCATCTAATATGCTAAAAGCTGAGTCTAAAAAAGCTGGTAAAGAGACTCTAGGTGATGACTTCATCATTAACAAGATTTCTGAAGGAAAATTCAACAATCTTGAAGATTGGAAGAAAGCTTACTTCAAAGAAGTTGTGACAAGTGCTAAAAATGGAATTCAATCTATTGAAATTGATGGTAAAACATACAATAGCTATGAAGACTTGAAACGCGCATTTGCTGAAGCTGTTGATAAAGATAAGGCTACTCTAAGTAAGGGTTCTGTTAAATTTGACAATACTGTTGCTTTGAAAGAGAAAGTCTTCAAGAAACTTCTTCAACAAACAGATAGCTTTAAAACTTCTATTTTTAAATAATCCAAAGCTCTCATCTGCTAAGCAGGTGAGAGTTTTTTGGTTCCCAAGGGTTTTAAGAATTTTCCGAGCAGATTTCAAGTATTTTTAGAAAGGTAGGTATATAATAGAGCTATAATATCGATATCTATATTCATATATCTAATAAGAAAGGTGATGAAAATGAAAACATGGCAAGCAACTGTATTGGTCTGCGCTAGTCTGGTTTGTCTATCGGCTTGTAAAAATCAGACGACGAGTGAGGCTGATAAACAAAATGGAGACAAACAAGCGCAAGTCAGCTCTCAAATTGCAAAAAAAGGGGAAGAAGTTCCAGACTTTGAACTCACGGGAGTTGATGGTAAAACTTATCGCCTATCAGATTACAAAGGCAAAAAGGTCTATCTCAAATTTTGGGCTTCATGGTGTTCTATTTGTCTAGCCAGCCTCCCTGATACCGATGAACTTGCAAAAGAAGCAAGTGATGACTATGTCATCTTGACAGTCGATTCTCCTGGTCAAAAAGGAGAGCAAGCAGAAGAAGCCTTCCAAAAATGGTATCAGGGCTTGGACTATAAAAATCTCCCTGTCCTTTTAGACCCTTCTGGAAAACTCTTAGCGAGTTACGGAGTCCGTTCTTATCCGACTCAGGCCTTTATTGATAAAGAAGGCAAACTAGTCAAGACCCAGCCAGGTTTTATGGACAAGGAAACTATTTTACAGACGCTAAAAAGCATAGATTAGAGGCTCATCATGAATGATAAATTAAAAATAATTGTATTCATAGGAATCATCATTTGCATTATTATTGGATTTTTATTTCTTTTGGAAAAAAGGAGCGCTAGCTACACAGATACTACTCAAATCGAGAAGGCAGCAGTTAGTCAGGGACAAAAGGCCAAGAAAAAAACTGAGCCAAGTAAAGATGCTGACTTACATGAAATCTATCTAGCGGGAGGTTGTTTCTGGGGAGTCGAAGAATATTTTTCACGAGTAGCGGGTGTGACAGATGCAGTCTCTGGCTATGCAAATGGGAGAGGAGAAACAACTCAGTATGAATTAATCGGCCAGACTGGACATGCTGAGACTGTTCATGTGACCTATGATGCCAATCAGATCTCTTTAAAAGAAATCCTACTCCATTATTTCCGCATTATCAATCCAACCAGTAAGAATAAGCAGGGAAATGATGTGGGAACTCAGTACAGAACTGGAGTCTACTATAAGGACGAGCATGACCTAGAAGTCATCGATCAAGTTTTTGATCAAGTTGCTAAGAAATACGACCAGCCTCTAGCGGTTGAAAAGGAATCCTTAAGAAATTTTATCGTGGCTGAGGATTACCACCAAGACTATCTCCAGAAAAATCCTAATGGCTATTGCCATATCAATGTCAATCAAGCATCCTATCCTGTTATTGATGCAAGTCAATATCCAAAACCGAGTGACGATGAATTGAAAAAACTTCTGTCTCCTGAGGAGTATGCAGTGACTCAAAATGGTCAAACAGAACGTGCCTTTTCAAATCGTTACTGGGATAAATTTGAAGCAGGTATTTATGTGGATATTGCGACTGGCGAACCTCTCTTTTCTTCGAAAGATAAATTTGAATCGGGCTGTGGTTGGCCTAGTTTTACCCAGCCTATCAGTCCAGATGTTGCTACCTATAAGGAAGACAAGTCTTATAATATGGTCAGAACAGAAGTCAGAAGTAGAACTGGTGATTCCCATCTGGGACATGTTTTTACAGATGGACCTAAGGACAAGGGAGGCCTACGCTATTGTATCAATAGCCTATCCATCCGTTTTATTCCTAAGAATCAAATGGAAGAAAAGGGTTATGGTTATTTGTTGGATTATGTTGAGTGAACGTGATATTCTTAAAAAGAGTTTACTAAAAATGTTTTAGATTCATATTTGATTTTTTTAGAAGTGTTGACTTTAATA
>NZ_JUOS01000009.1 GCF_001075875.1 Streptococcus oralis | reverse complement strand
ATCGATACAACTAAGTTCGCCTTCGGACGTTACTACAAGTTCGACATCCCAACAACAGTGAAAGCTGATGTGGCAGCTGGTGTAGATATCGAAAATACTGCGGCTCAAGTAGTCAACTACTACAACCCAACTACGAAGAAAGTTGAAAAACCAAGCAAACCAACTGAAAAACGTGTGAATAGCGTACCAGTACAAGTAGAGTTCAACTTCACTAAACGCTTGGAAGGCCGTGAGCTTAAAGCTAACGAATTCAGCTTCGTCCTTAAAGATTCAACAGGTAAAGTTGTTGAAACTGTAACGAACGATGCATCTGGAAACGTT
>NZ_JUOS01000145.1 GCF_001075875.1 Streptococcus oralis | reverse complement strand
ATGTACTTATAACCCTACTATTATAACAAAAAAAGCAGAAAAAATCTGCTCTTAGCTTTTATAAGATAAGACAGAAAGCTACTTGTGATTGTATATTCATTTATGCATTATCTACCTATCTTTTCTCAATTACTATTCATATATCATCACACAAATCAAAGAGTTCTGTGTATCGTCTAAATATTTCAGTATCCTGTAATCCTGCTTCCTTAGCCTGGGCATATCTCCATCTCAAACACCCCAAAACATTATCCTTTATAGTAAAAAGGGATAGTCTTTTCGTTTTGCCAACTCTAACTTTTCACGTACTTTATCTGCGTCCTCTAAAAATTGATGTTCTTCCAACTGTCCCAACATTCTCTGTAAGACATAGTCATACATGTTAAAGGAATGTTGAATATCTATCCCTTCTAAATCCTTTGTAGCTCTTATCCGTTCTTCAAGTGCATCTATATAATCTAAATGCTTGAGAGAAAAAACGCTAGATAAGCCTAAAGGATTCATACGATAAACATAGGAAGCATTGTTAAAAACATGAATATTGGTAGCTTTCATATAGAGTTTCCAAATTAAAAATTGGTCCTCAGCATATTTTCCGTAAGGAAAACGAAGCTCATTGAACAAATCTCGTTTAAACAGTTTCCCCCAAGCAGTCGAAAAAGTTAAAAATGGAACATCCAGCATAGAATCTAAGACTTGAATCGCTTGTGCTGATGTGAAAGAATTCAAGGAATCACTCTTAAAATGATCATTGTAAAAATAGAAATCAGAACCATCAAAACGGCAATAGCCTCCAATTAAGATATCAGAATCACTAAGGTAGCTCGCTTGATATAATTTTTCTAAATAGTTTTCAAAAAGAAAATCATCTGCATCTAGAAAAGTGATATAGGCTCCCTGCGCCCTATCCAATCCATAGTTTCTCGCATCAGATAAGCCACCATTTTCCTTTTCAAAATATCGGAAACGACTGTCACGTTCTGCATACACTTGACAGATGGTCGCTGAACTATCTGTCGAGCCATCATTCACCATCAAAACCTCAAAATCCTTAAAAGTTTGCGACAGCACACTATCCAAACATGATTTCAGATAGTTCTCTGCATTGTAGATTGGTACAATGATTGATATTGTTTCTGTTTTCAATAGATGTCTCACTTTCTTACTATTTCTCTTTAGCACTCTCCATGCTTATTTAGGTAATTTTATTCCTATTTATCTAAATGTAACAACCACAATTGGTCCTCTATTTTTTTATAGGTAGCTGTATCAGACATATCCCATACCGTTCCCATATTATACTTCATCCATTGTAACAAACCGATGTGATGCTTTCTAGCTTCCGTCAAATCAATCCCTGCCAAAGCAAGGGTCAGTAAACGATCTTCTGAAACTTTTAAACTTTGACGAATAGGCTCTTCGCCTGGTACTTTAGAAGCACTGCCCCCACGGTCACGATAACAATATGGAGCTTTATGAAGATAGACGATACAATGAGAAACTAAAAACAATTTATACATTAAATCAAAATCTTCTGCCCATGAAATATTCTCTGAAAAGCAAAAACGTTCAAACACAGATTTTTTGTACAATTTTCCCCATGCACTTCCCCAAGCAATATCTGTACCAAAGGTTGAAAACATATAGTTAAAAAAAGAATCATTTGGTTGAAAAACAAGCGCTTCATTTGTTTCAGAAACATGAAATAAAAACATTGCATCTTCTTCTCGAAAAGTGTAGTAATTTGTAACCACAATATCCGCATCTTGCTCTTTCATTGCCTTGTATAAAATCTCTAAATAATTTGGTTCAACCCAATCATCCGAATCAATAAATGTAATATACTCACCCCTCGATTGCTTGATTCCAAAATTACGAGCTGAAGAAACTCCACCATTTTCTTTTTCAAAATAACGGATTCTGTCATCTTTTTCTACATACTCTTGACAAATCTGTCCTGAACCATCGGTAGAACCATCATTTATTAAAAGCAATTCAAAACAAGAAAAAGATTGTTCCATTATACTATCTAAGCATTTTCTGAGATAAGCCTCCACATTATAGATGGGAATAATAATACTGATTGTTTCTAGCATTCTACTTCCTTTGCTTCCTTAACTCTTATTAGTGGATATAAATTGTAAATTTTCTTTAATTTGACGATAGGTTTCTGTGTCAAACAGATTCCATGCTATCCTCATATTACACTCATTTAAGGAGAGCAATTCTTGGAAATGTTGCAGATAGCAAGAAACATCATATCCTTTCAAAGATAGTAAGACAATTCTTTCTAAACTCAATTTAATTGAATCCTCAATGCTACTAACTGTCACACATTTCGAAGTACTACCTTCACGTTGTCTATAACAATAACTATCCTTATGAAAATAAACAATTTTTTCTGCAAGATCATAAATTTTATAAACTAAAGCCGCATCCTCTGATGTCATTCCTTTTGGAAAACGTAACCATTCAAATAAAGATTTTTTATACAATTTCCCCCACACCGTGGATAAGAAAAAGTCACCCTCTTGAATCTCAAAATAATGTTCTAGTAAATATTTACTATCATAGTCCTTTTCCCAAGGTTCAAAAACATGTTTATAGAATGTCGCATTACTTTCTTGAAAAATAAAATAATTAGTTATGGAAATATCTGCATTATAGTGACGAAGTTTACTATATAGTTCTTCGATATAAGTTTCAGTCACCCAATCATCCGAATCAACAAAGGTAAGATATTCTCCTTGGGCTTGTTCAATTCCATAATTTCGAGCTTCAGACTGCCCTCCATTTTCTTTTTCAAAATAACGAAAACGTGCATCTTTTTCAGCGTATTCTTGACAAATTAGACCTGAGCTATCTGTCGATCCATCATTTACAAGGATAACTTCATAATTGCTAAAAGTCTGCTCTAGAATGCTATCCAAGCATTGTTTGAGATACTCTTCGACATTGTAAACCGGCACAATAATACTGATTAATTGATTTTCCATATTTCACTTTCTTTTATCTTTTAAAAACAGGTAGTCCCCATTCTCAGCATGCTCCAACTTTTCGCGCACTCTTGCTTCCTCTTGGACAAATTCGGTTCCTTCTAACATAGATAAATTTCTCCTTAGAGCAAACTTATACTGATTAAAGGCTAATTCCATCGGATAGGCTAGCTCTGGCATCTCCATCAAGGTTTCAATACGCTCCTCGATCGCATCTATAAAATCTAAATGAGATAAGTTGTAGTTCTGAGTCAGTCCTTTAAAGTTAATTCTGTATGCATAAACATCTGAATCATACCGAGTCATCTTTTCACTTGCTAGATAGAGTTTCCACATAATGAACTGGTCTTCTGCATATTTCCCCTTAGGAAAGCGAATTTCATCAAATAAATGCTTTTTGAATAGTTTCCCCCAAACTGCAGAATAGCGAAGCAGAGTATAATCCTCCATGCTATCCATGCCTTGTATAGCATCTCTAGCACTGAGCGGAGATAGTAGTTCGTTTTCTTTTGGTTTTGGATAGAAATAAAACATACCTTCTTCAAAACGACAAAACGATCCTACGACAATATCTGCTTCAGTTAGTTGACTTGCATAATATAAATTTTCAATACTCTTCTCAAACATAAAGTCATCTGGATCACAGAAAAAGATATAATCACCTGTCGCAATATCTAATCCTGCATTTCGAGCATCCGACTGTCCACCATTTTCCTTATCAAGATAGATAAAACGAGAGTCATCTTCTGTCAATTTCTTTGCAATAGTGATACTATCATCAAGACTACCATCATTGACAATAATAACCTCTATATTCGTATAGGTCTGTATCAAAATATTTTTAATACAATGTTCAATGTATTCCTCTACATTATATACAGGAATAATAATCGATATCAATGGAAAATCCATATATTTATACCTCTCTACTTAGACAAATCTGCAACAATCTGACTATTATAGTCTTCATCCTCTATAAATTCAATCCCTTGGTCGAAATTAAATTCTGCTGTATGCTTGTGTTTTAGTTGTACCTTTGTCTCTGCTCCCATTTTCATCCATTCATACTCTGAATCAATATGTCCAAGATCTAAAGCACGATAACCTAATTGAGATAATTGATAAGCTAAAACCTTTGCAGTTGGTCCCAACATTAACAAAATTAGTCGTCCCTCTGAGTGTTCTAAGATTTCTTCTTTAATTTCCTGAATTTTATCAAAAGCATTGTGGGAAGGACATATAATACGCTTAATTGATTTTGCACCATCAAATAAGTCGTTCCCAACTCCTGAACGTGAAGTTGCTCCTTCAACGATTAATAATTCTTCCCCTTCGAACAATTGTTTTATTTTTTCAAATTGACTTTGAGCGCGACTCTTATCCTTATTATAAATATAAGGCCTTGAAATAAAGGCTGACCCATATCTCTTTGAATGACAATATTTCTTGAAAAAATCTGAAAATCGATCTAGCTCTCTTTTCCAAAAACTTTCAGAATTAGCGTCTTGTGTAAAATTACCTTGGAAGACTTCAAAAACTTCTGGCATACAGATCATCATATTTTCTCTATCATCGAACATTAAAATATTTCTCATCTCTTGTGCCAAGACTTCATCGTATTTTTGGAATGGAATATCATATCCATTCATAATGTGAATTTCTCCATCTCCAAATCGAACCATGGATTGATTTGTTTGTAAAAGTTTATCTAGAGTTTCATCTATGGACATTACAGATATATTAAAGAGGTCTTCAGTTTTCCACTCTTTAGCAAATCTAGCATTTCCTACTTTGGATAATAACTGGATAGCTTCCTTCATTTTTTCAATATCTTTTTTCAAAAAAAGATATTGAGGCACTTTCCCCTTATGGGTAGCATAAAAACTAAAAATCGGTTTATTCATATCTACCATATAATGTAAGATAGATTCATCTGTATCACCATAATTTATATTTAAATATGCGTCTGATTTTCCACAAAGATATTTTAATTTTTCTGCAGTAGATTGTGGGTGTAAATAAATATTGTCTATTATAGATAATCTTCTTAAACTGTCACCAATTTCAGTATATGCAGCTATATGAAATTTATGCTCTGGGAAGGTATTTGCTAAATATTCAATTCCTTCTATTTCTTCCGAATTGGTAAGCGTTATAAACTCCAGTCCCTGTTTTTCACCTTGTATTAAAGAAAATTCATTCAGGTGATGAGCTAAAACCTGAGAAAACTCTAAATTATAGAAATCCCACCATTTTTCTCTATATCTGTAGGAAGTTAGACTATTCCACGGCTTTCTATAAGTTGTATAATGAATAATCAAAGGACTATCATCCAAATGAAAATGTTCTTGCCAATTACTGTAAAATGCAACAATATCATGGCCAACCTGAACATTAAATCGTTTATCCAATTCTAACCAATTATCCTTAAAGATCTGGTTAAGAACTCTATGGACATTCTTGGAGGTTTCTGATTCCAACTGTTCATTTTCCAAATTTGCATGTAGTTCTAAGCACTTAGTCGAAATACTTAAATCTCTCCATTTAACAGCATCAATAAGCAGAACCCCGGTATTAAAACTGCCATCTATATCCTTTACAGCAGCTACTGGAAATCCTTCTAAATCCGTAGACAAAAGCGACTTTAAAGGACCATTTACAAGGGTATCACTATCAAGATAGAGAACCTTATCCCTATCCACTAGATCTGCAATAAAATACTTGGCATAGGGCATTAGACTACTAGAAGATGACGTTTCTAATTGAGATGAGATCTTCCCCATATCAAATGGAATACTGTATACATTCCCTCCCAACATTTTTACAATGCGTCTTATTTTTCTAAACCAGTCGGGCATAATGCCTTGGTTAATGATATAAAAATCAACTGATTTATTGTGATACATGATGGATTTCATGGTCACAGCCAATTGTTCTGTATAAGCTTGATCAGCAATCAAAACGATTGCAAGTCTTTCTGATGTCATCTCTCCTCCAAAATTCCATATCCAATACTATTCTTCACTCAAGTCAGCGACAATTTGACTCAAGTATGCATCATCATTTGCTAACTCTATTTCTGTATCTAGATTAAATTCTGCGGTATGCTTGTTTCTCAGTAAGACTTTCTTTTCCGCGCCCATTTGCATCCATTCATACTCAGAATCTATATGTCCAATATCAATAGCTTGAAGCCCTTTAGAAGCGAGTTGATAAGCTAATACTTTTGCTGTTGGACCCAACATTAATAATATCAAACGATCTTCAGAGTGCTTGAGTATTTCCTCCATGATTTCAGCTTTCTTTGAGTAGGCATTTCTGGACGGGCAAATAATTCTCTTGATACTCTTAGCACCATCAAATAAATCATTTCCCACTCCTGATCTAGAAGTATAGCCTTCCACTATCAGGATATCTCTTCCCTCCCAGATTTTTTTCAACTTTTCAAACTGTGATTTTGATTTTGATTTATCTAAAAAGTCAATATAAGGTCTGGAAATAAAAGTTGAGCCATACCAAGGGTTATGACAATACTCTAAATAAAACTCTTCATAATCCTCTAAGTATTGACGCCAAAAGGCAAGTGCTTCTGGAACAAAGCTAAAACGGTTTTTTATACCTTCTTGTAAACCAATCACTAGCTGCGGATTACTTTGCTGCTTGACAATAAATTTCAATTCCTCTGCAAGCTGTGGATCATATTGTTGATAGTTGATAGACTGTCCCAGCATGATCGCTGCTTCGCCATCACCAAATCTAGCTATAGAAGATTGATGCTCCAAAATATAATCGAGTGTTTCATCTATGGTCTGCACTTCAAAATCAAATGATTTAGTGGGCAATTGTTTTGTTTCAGCATAGCTCCTAATAGCATCTACCATGACATCAACATTTTTTATAGCAAATAAATATTGACCCTTATCTCCATTCTGCGTTTTATAGAAGGCAAAGATTGGAATTTCCTTAGCTATTACACTATCTAACACGCCATCTACTGCTCCACCATAGTTAATGTCCAGATACAAGTCTGTGCTTTCAATTATTTTCTCCAACTTTTCCGAATCTGACGCAGGATAAAGATAAACATTCTCTTTTTGGGCTAACTCCATCAAACGTGGTCCCATCATAGTTCTTGCAGCAATACGAAAATCACACTCAGGAAGTTTATCAACCAAATATTGAATTTGTTCTAAATCCTGACTATTTGTAACAGTCAATAGCTGTAATCTTTGCTCTTCTGATCTTTTTTGAATACCTAACTCGAAAACAGCCTTTAATAAAAACTGCTTCGCAAAGAATCCTTGGCTGATTAAGAAAGAAAAATATTGTACCCTACGACACATCTCAATATAGGTCTCTTCAGATAAATGCTCTACTAGAGTATTTACTTCTTCCAAGCTATCTGCCACCAAACCTAATCCTTGCTCTACGATAAAGGCAGAGTTCGATAAGGTAGAAGGAATAATAACTGGAATACCTGCAGCTAAATAAGTACTTAATTTATAGGATAAATTCATACTATAATAGTCAAGATTTTGATCTTCGTTCTGATGGGTACTCCATACCAAACCAAATCCGCCTTTAGAAAGTTCTAAAAGCATTTCCTCATCTGTCTTCCAACCTGCAATATGCACCTGCTCAGATGTAGGAAATTGATCCTCATTTGAAAAAATTGTTAGCGGAACTGTCCCAGACCAAGTTTGTAGTTCTGGAAAACGACTTAAATTTCCCGCAAAATAAATTGACTTTTTAAATGCAGGGGAATACAAATCTAAATCATGGGGGTGATCCCACATTTCTTGGAAGAGGACATTATTGACTTTAAGCCCATTTTGAACCAGTCTTTTTCTCATAGCTGCTGAAGGTAGAATAATGCTATCCGCCATATTATAGAGACTGATATAATCATCTAAAAGAAAGGCATTTTGTTTAAACATCAAAGGAATGACATCATGGACAAATATAACAATCTTGACTTGCAGAGCTTTTAGCTTCGCTAAAAATTCTCTTTCAAACTCAATTCCATTCCATGTTGGTGTTTGAAAAATGACTACATCTCCCATTGAAACACTTGCTAGAATTCCGTCTAGCCTTCTACTTCTTTCTTCAACTGTTTCAGAAGTAGCTTGGTAAAAATAAATTCCTAACTCTTTAAACCCAAGTTGAGTAGCAATTTTTTGAATGGCATTTTGCGCAATGGTTGCTGTACTTTCTCTTGCCATTCCATATAGATTGGTAATATGTAGCTTCATTTCTCTCCACTTTCTATCATATCCTTTATTTTTCAATATACATTTTTGGGTAAGTATGTCCCTGAATACTATCTCAACTAATTTTCAACATTGTAGACTGGAACTATGATACTAATTAATTCATTCATAAGCAATTCAATTATTCTCCTAAAAATTGTCTAATAAACTCTACCATTTTCTCTGGCTCCGTCGAAGAAAAGATATGGCTTCTATTATTTGTATCATGGCTAGTATTTTCAAATGCAAATATTGGTTTTGATAACTGTTCAATTACTGAAAGAATATTATCTATTTCCTGATAATGATTAATATCTAAATAAAAATCTAACTTACTCAGAATTTCTTGAGATTGATAAGAAGTATAATTAGGATAAAGTGATACATTTTTAAAAACATCTAGATTAAATACTCTTGATCCAAAATAACTATGAGCAAAAATATGAAAATGGACATTCGGAAGTTTTTCTACAAGATATTCTATATGTTCCAACTCTTGCGTATCTGTAAAGATAGCTGTATGAAATAAACTAACTGTTGCAATGTCACTAAACGATGTCGGTTTTGTATCCTTTTCTGACAAAATAGTTTGCCAATCTAAACCATTGTAAAGCCACCACAATTCTCTATATCTTGTTTTCGATGAATTATTCCACGGTTTATCTCTACCTTCAAAATGAATAATAGCAGGTTTGTAGTTTTCATCCCAAGTATTTAAAAACCACTCTGGTTTTTGAGCCCAATATGCCAAAGTATCAAGTCCAACCATAAAGTTATAATAAGGAGATACTTTTTTCCACTTATGTTCAAATAATAAATTTAAGACTCCTTGATCTCCGTAAACTTCTTGATGCTTTTCTGCAGTCAACTCTAAAAGATTTTGACAAATATTATCAGTTTTCCACTTATGAACATTTACCATCATCATTCCTGCATTAAATATATTCTTATCCCATGCATCTTGAACGGCAATTACATAATTTTCTTCGAAATCTTTATGAAATAACGGATCTATATTCCCATGAACAACCATATCACAGTCTAAATATAAAGCCCTATCTTCTTTTACAAATTCTGCAATAAAATAGCGAAAATAAGTCATATACTTGATGTGTTTATCAGGAGTAGAAAAATGCTTTACTTTTTCTGCATCAATCCTTATATTTAAAATTTCACAGTTTATTTCCCCCAATCTCTTTTCCATGAGACAGAACCACTCTTTGGGAATATCTTCGTTAAAAATGTAAAATTTCAAATCTCTATTATGATAACAAATAGATTTGATAGTCGTTTCCAACTTGTCACGATAATTATTATCTGCTCCTAAAACGATTGCTTTTTTTATATCCATAGTTCCAAATCATCTTCTTTCTTTTACAATAAGATTCCCATCATTATAAACTACACTATTTGCTGGGATATCTTTACGCACTAAGCATCCTGCACCTATGACGGTATTATCACCAATAGTCACTCCTTTTAAAATAGTGACGTTACTGCCTATCCAGCAGTCTTTCCCAACTTTGATTGGCGCAGTGGTCCACTGCCACTTTTCAATTGTTTCAGCTGTATAGACATGATCATGGTCGTAAAAACGAACTCCCTCTCCCATCATAGTCCCAGAACCTATTTCAATTCTCTCCATACAATTAAAACTGCAAGAATTATTGATAAAGACGCCATCATGTAAAATCAATTTTCCCCCAGAAATATGGAAATTTTCAAAATTTCTGCAAATGACATTTGTACCTATAATAAAGCTAGCTTTATCATCAACTTGGAAAACATTCCAATTACCATCTTGAATCATTTTTTCTTGATGATTGATTCTCACTTGGTTAGAAGTCATGCTCTCACGAATTTTTTGAACCAATTCATTCGGTCTACTTGATAGAAAGATTTCTTGTCCTTGATTTCCATGAACAGTATTTTCAAATGCAAAGATAGGTTTTCCTGCTTCTACAAACTTGGCAACAATAGAATTCACTTCTTGAAAATGATTGATATCTAGTAGAAAGTCACACAAGTTGACTAAAAAATCTAATTGTAAATCGTTTGAAATCGTAATGAGACGAACATTGTGACTAGACTCAAGTGCTCGGATCTTCTCAGAAAATTGAACCGTCGCTGCGATGTAGAAACATACATTAGGTAAGTTTTCTAGAAGATATTCTAACTGTTCAATCTGATCACTAACAGTCAAAATTAGAGCATCTCCTACTATTTGATTTTTTTTCATTCACTCAGTTCTCTCAATTTCTTAATCATTTCCTGGACTTGATCAACTGGATATGTGTCCTGATCCACTTCATAAGATTTGGTATTTTCAAAAGCTAGAATAGGCTTCTCTAATCCTGCAAACTGGTCCAGTATTGTTTCTGCCTTTTCACCATGATTAATATCTAATAACACATTACTAGTCTCCACTAGTTCCCTATCTAATTCCTCTAATGACACAATTCCAGAATAGACGGTGACATTGGGATAAACCACAAGTCGAGAAAGATTTTCACTAACAACGACTCGAGCTGCAATCTTAAATTGAATATCTGGTAAGGACTGAACCAAGGTCTCAATTGCTTCAATCTGATCTGATGCGGTGTAAATCAAACAAGTAAAGGGATCTTTGATCGGATAGATATGGTGTTTTTGCAAGGCATGTAGATGATGATTTTGTCCCAGCTCTGTCCATTCAAGATTATGATAGTACCACCAAACATCACGGTAGGTTTGTCCAGCGTGTACCTGCCAAGGTTTTCTTTCTGATAGATAATGGATAATCCCAGGATATTCCTGCCCTTCTGGGAAACTATAGTCTGCAAATCGTTCATGAATAACAATGTGGTTATTATCAAAGTCCAACTCTAACCACTGATTTTCAAAAAGCATATTCAAAATACTTTGATCAGCTTGATCTACCTTGTCATGCCATTCATTCGTTAAATCAATCAATCGTTGGGTCATTTGTTCTTGTTTCCATACACGATTGTTGATAAGCAAAACACCCGCATTAAATATTTCTCGACCATAGTATACTTTTCCACCATAATCTCGAATTGCAGCCAATGGATAATCTTGCAAGTCTGTTTCAAATAAGTCATCTAAATTTTTCGTTACGACCAAATCACAATCCAAATAGAGAGCCTTGTATTCTTTTACAAAGTCAGCTACAAAGTAACGCAGAAAGACTGTATAACTGATATCTGTTTTATAACGTGAAATTTGCTCGGATGTTACTCGGCAATTGATGATTTCTGAATCAAATTTTTCCAATCGCTTATTTAATTGTTTAAACCATTCGTTAGGGAAATCACTATTGATGAGATAAAAGCGAATTGATCTGTTATGGTAACAAATGGATTTCACCGTTGTCATCACTTGATCGGCATATGAAAAATTCGCAGCCAATACTATGGCTTTTTTATCTTTTTTCTTTCTGTTAGTCAACTCTTCTAGGAGAAATTTTTTTGCTTCAAATTCTTTATAAGTATTAGTGTCTGATAGACCACTAGCTTGACCATTAGCAAGACTCACTTCCAACATTTGACGATAGACTGATAAGTGTTTTTCGAGAGGATAACCTAAATTAGCTAGTAAAGTAATCCGTTCTGACATTGCATCCACTAAAGCATGCATCCACTTTTCTGTCCAACTTTTCGTAATACTACCATCTCTATGTCGATACGCATAAAGCCCTTGATTCATATAGACTATTTTTTCAACCAACAAATACATTTTTTGGTTTAAATAACCGTCTTCACCTAGTTTGCCTTTATCAAAACGTAAATGATTAAATAATTCAGCCCGATAAAGCTTTCCCCAAGCAGAAATCAGGGCAAAACTTTTCATTTCTGACGATTCATATAAGTTTTCAAAGATAGAAACGTTGTCATAAACTTTTTCATAGTAAGAATCTCCAAATATATGAAAGTAGTATATCCCCTCAGACTCATTATAAGAGTAATAATTAGCAACCGCAATATCTGCCTGATATTCCATCAATTTCCTATACAAAAATTCTACATAGTTTAGTTCTACCCAATCATCCGAATCAACGAAAGTTACATAGTTTCCAGTCATTTTTTCTAGACCTGTATTACGTGCATCAGATAGACCTCCATTTTCTTTTTCTATATAGATGATACGATTATCTTTTTGGGCATACTCTTGACAAATATTACCCGAATTGTCTGTAGATCCATCATTGACGACAATGATTTCAAGATTCTTATATGTTTGCGCGAGCAAACTATCCAGACATTGCTGTAGATAATTTTCAACATTATAAACTGGAACAATTACCGTGATTTTTTCACCCATAAATCAATTCTCCTTCCCTATATTATATCATGTTTCACAATACATTTCATTGCAACTCCTCTCCAAGACCTAAAAAACCTGAAAGTTTTAAACTTCCAGGTTTTTTTATTTTAGTTCAGAAACCATCAGCTATTTCAATAGCTTTTAGTTTGACTCTTCATCTTCATCTTTGCGACGTTTCGCTACTAAACCTAGACCTGTTAGCCCTACCATAGCTCCTAGAAGAGCTGAGGAAACTGAGGCTGACGTTCCAGTATTAGGCAACTGTTTACGTATTTGTGTCTTACTTGTAGTAGCTTGAGAAGCTTGATGAGTTGAAGTAGAGTGAGCCATTGATGCACTTGCTGAAGCCGAAGTACTTGTTGACGCTGAGGCTGAAGCTACCGCGCTTGTTGATGCTGATGCACTTGCTACTGCGCTGGTTGACGCTGATGCACTTGCTACTGCGCTAGTCGATGCTGATGCTGAA